>DXAB01000158.1 GCA_019117265.1 Candidatus Olsenella pullicola | reverse complement strand
ATTTAGCTAAACAAATTGTTGATGCCGTTAATCTAGGTGCTGATGGCGCCCACGATGAGGGCGAGAAGCACGGAGGCGACGGGCGTGAGGACCATGAGGGTCTTCTCGCGACGCTCCTCCGCGCTGAGCGTGTGCTTTGACTTGGTCACCTTGCTACCTCCTACTTCCCTGCCATGGCCAGCGAGATCTCCTTGATGGGCGGGTTGGCACCGGGGTAGGTGCCCATGATCTCACCCTCAAAGAGAACGACGATGCGGTCCGAGAGCTTGAGGACCTCGTCGAAGTCGGCCGAGATGAGCAGCACCGCGCAGCCCGCATCTCGCTGGGCCACGATCTGCTTGTGGATGAACTCGGTGGCGCCGATGTCAAGGCCACGCGTGGGATAGACGGCCACGAGCAGCGTGGGGGCGCCGTCGAGCTCGCGGGCGAGAATGACCTTCTGCTGGTTGCCGCCCGAGAGGCTGCGCGCCGTCTGGTTGACGGAGGTGCAGCGGATGTCGTTCTCCTGGCGCTTCTCCTCGGCAAACTCGGCGATGGCACCCATCTTGAGCCACGCGCCGTGACCGGAGGAGAACCTGTCCGAGGTGGTCTGCTTGAGCACGAGGTTCTCGGCGACGGTCATGTCGCCCACGAGGCCCATCTTGTTGCGGTCCTCGGGAATGTTGCCCACTCCCGCGCCGATGAAGGCCTCGGGCGAGAAGAGCGCGATCTTGGCGCCGTCCGGGCCGGTGACTTCGCCGGACTCCGGGGAGATGAGGCCCGTGACGAGCTCGGCGAGCGGGGTCTGGCCGTTGCCGTCGATGCCCGCCACGCCCAAGATCTCGCCGCGGTGAATGGTGAGCGAGACGTCCTTGAGGCCGCCGTGCTTGACCTCGGGGTGGTAGGAGACGTTCTTGAGCGTGAGCTCGGGGGCACCCGCCTCCTCGACCTTCTCGTACACGCTCTCGGTGAACTTCTGTCCAATCATGAGGTCGGCGAGCTCCTGCTCGGTGGTGTCGGCAACGCGCACCGTCTCGACGGACTCGCCGCGGCGCAGCACCGTCACGCGGTCGGAGATCTGCATGACCTCGCGCATCTTGTGCGAGATGAAGATGATCGACTTGCCCTCGGAGGTGAGCGAGTTCATGATGTCAAAGAGGCCCTGCACCTCGAGGTCGGTGAGGACGGCCGTGGGCTCGTCGAGGATGAGCAGCTCGGCGCCGCGGAAGAGCACCTTCATGATCTCGACGCGCTGCTGCATGCCGATGGACATCTCGCCCACGCGCTCGTCGAGGTCGATCTCAAGGCCGTAGCGCTCCATGAGCTCCTCGACGGTCTTTCGGTCGTCTACCTTCTGGAGCATCAGGGACTTGTGGCGCTTGTCGCCGAGGATGATGTTCTCGAGGCCCGTCATGTTCTCGATGAGCATGAAGTGCTGGTGCACCATTCCGATGCCCTGCGCGACGGCGTCGGCCGGGGAGGCGATCCTCACCTCTTTCCCGTTGATGGAGATGGTGCCCTCCGTCGGCTGGTAGAGGCCGATGAGGACGTTCATGAGCGTGGACTTGCCCGCGCCGTTCTCGCCGAGCAGCGTGTGCACCTCACCCCGCTCCACTTCCAGGTTCACGTTCTTGTTCGCGTAGAACGAACCGAAGCGTTTGCTGATGTTCGTCATTCTCAGCAACTCGGCCATACCTACCACCTTTCAGGGTCCTGTGCCGTCCCACCTAGCTATAGTACATGCGCCGCGCGATTTCGTCCCATCTTGCCACGCGACGGCAACCCTCGCCTCACCTTCTTGCATACGGCGTGTCTTCGAGCGGCAACCTTGTCTGGAGCCCGCCGGTGAGCGCGCGGTAGGCGTTCTGCACCGCCGGGGCAGTGGGAATCGTGGCGATCTCGCCGATGCCCTTGCCTCCGTAGGCAACCGGAAGCAGCTCGTCCTTCTCGACGTAGATGGCGTGGATGTTGGGGATGTCCGGGGCGCGGAAGAGGCCGAGCGTGCCAAACCTCACCTGCGGCACGCAGTCCTTGAGGTCAAAGCGCTCCGTGAGCGCGTAGCCCATGCCCATGAGCACGCCGCCCTCGATCTGGCCCTGGATGGCGATGGGGTTCACGACCTTGCCCGCGTCGTGCGCGGCGTAGACCTCGCTCACGCGGCCGTCGTCGTCCAAGATCACCACGTGCGTGGCAAAGCCGTAGCAGATGTGGCTCTTGGGGTTGGGCACGTCCGCGCCGAGCTTGTCGGTCTTCTCGAGGTACTCGTAGCCAAACTCGCAGCCCTCGAGCGCGCGGATGGCCGAGGACGGGTCCTTGGGGTGCAGGCCCTCGCCAGCGCGCAGGTGGGCGCCCCAGCCCTCGTAGGGCGTGCCGTCCAGGTACTCCGAGGTGATGCCGTCGCCCTTGGCGCGGACGGGCCCCTCGGGCGCGCCCTCGCCCGCCTCGACGCGCAGCATCGCGTCGCGCAGCAGGAAGGCGGCGCCGCGCACGGCCTCGCCCGTCACGACCGTCTGGCGCGAGCCCGAGGTGGTGCCGGAGTCCGGCGCGGCCTCGGTGGAGCACTCGCCGTTGGCGACCTGCGCGCGCGGCAGGCCCGTGGCCTCCACGATGTCCTGGAGAAAGACGGTGTTGCAGCCCTGGCCAATATCCGAGGTGGCGGCATAGGCAACGGCCACGCCGTCCTCCACGCGGATAAGGCAGCGCCCGGCGTCCGGCAGGCCAACGCCCACGCCAGCGTTCTTCATGGCGCAGGCGATGCCCGCGTGACCGGGGTGCGCGTCGTAGGCGTCCTTGACGGCGAGCAGGGTCTCCTTGAGCGCCGTCGAGCAGTCGGCTATCTGGCCGTTGGGCAGTACCTCGCCCGGCTCGATGGCGTTGCGGAAGCGAATCTCCCACGGCGAGATGCCGACCTTCTCGGCGAGAAGGTCGATGAGACACTCGAGCGCAAACTCGCTCTGGCACACGCCGAAGCCGCGAAACGCCCCCGCGGGCGGGTTGTTGGTGTACCAGCCGTAGCCGCGGATGTCGGTGTTCTGGTAGCGGTAGGGGCCCACCGAGTGCGTGCAGGCGCGCTCGAGGACCGGGCCGCACAGGCTCGCGTAGGCGCCGGTGTCGAAGTTGATCTCGCAGTCGAGGCCGGTGAAGATGCCGTTCTCGTCGCAGCCGAGGGTGAAGGTGCCCTCCATGTAGTGGCGCTTTGGGTGGAAGTTGATGGACTCCTGGCGCGTGAGCTTGCACTTGACGGGGCGCTGGAAGCGATAGGCGGCAAGCGCGGCCAGATGCTGCACGGAGACGTCCTCCTTGCCGCCAAAGCCGCCGCCCACGAGCATGGTCTCCACGACCACGCGGTCCTGCTCGTCGTCCCAGCCAAACATGTGGGCGATCTCGTGGCGTGAGTCATAGGCGCCCTGGTCGGTGGACTGCACCCACACGCCGTTCTTGTACGGGTGAGCGACGGCGCACTCCGGCTCCAGGAACGCGTGCTCGGTGAAGGGCGTCGTGAAGGTCTGCGTCGCCGTGTGGGCGGAGCCCGCAAGTGCCGCCGCCGCGTCGCCGCGGGTCACGTGACGCTGCTGGCAGATGTTGTTCTCGAGAACGACCTCGTTGCCAAAGGCGTGGTAGCTCCTGTGAAGGATGGGGGCGCCCTCGGCGCGGGCCTCGGAGATGGAGCGCACGGGCTCGAGCACCTCGTAGTCAACTTTCACGAGCTTCTTGGCCTTGGCGAGCGCCGCCTCGCTCTCCGCCACCACGAGGGCGATCGCGTCGCCCACGCAGCGGGTGACGTCGCCCTCGGCGATCATGACGTCCCAGTCCTGGATGATGTGGCCCACCTGGTTGACCGGCACGTCACGCGCCGTGAGGACGCCCAGGACGCCTGGCACGACCTCTGCCTTGGAGGTGTCAATGCGCAGGACGCGGGCGCGCGGGTGGGAGGAGCGCACCGCGCTCGCATAGGCGAGGTCGGGGTAGTCGCGCTCGTCGATGTCGTCCGGGTACTTGCCAAAGCCCAGGACCTTTGGCCGAACGTCAACGCGGAAGGCCCGCTCGCCCACGCCGTAGGCGTCGCCCCGCTCGAGGCCCTCCTCGATCTGGGCCTCGCCGCGCAGCACCTTGGCCGCGAGCAGGATGCCCTCGATGATCTTCTTGTAGCCGGTGCAGCGACAGACGTTGCCGCGGATGGCGCGCCTGACCTCGTCCTCGGTGGGATCGGGAACGTGGTGGATAAGACCCGCGCCGCTCATGACCATGCCGGGGATGCAGAAGCCGCACTGCACGGCGCCCACCGCGCCGAAGGCGTAGACGAAGGCTTCCTGCTCCTCCCTGGGCAGACCCTCCACGGTCACGACGTCATGCCCCGCGGCCAGGCGCGTGGTGAGGACGCACGCCTTCGTGGCGCGGTCGTCCACGAGCACGGTGCAGGTCCCGCACGCCCCCTCGGAGCAACCGTCCTTGGCGCTCGTGATGTGGAGGTCGTCACGCAGGTAGCGAAGGAGCGGCTTGTCCTCGTGGGTGACGCGCTCCTCTCCGTTGACGGTGAAGCGGTACTCGGCGCTTGCGCTTGCAGCCATGGTTGTTCCTCCTACCTGCCCGCGAAGAGGCCAAAGGCATCGGCGATGGCGCCGCGCGGACACTTGGTGGCGCACATGCCGCACGAGATGCAGAGCGCGTGGTCAATGCGCGCGCAGCCGTCCGCCACTCGGATGGCGCCCACGGGGCAGGCGCGCTCGCACATGCCGCAGCCAATGCAACTCGTGGCACAGACCTTGCGCGCCACGGGGCCCGGGTCGGGGTTCACGCAGCGCACGGCGATGCGCTGGTCGGGGTCGATCATCTCAATCACGCCCCGTGGGCAGGAGCGCGCGCAGAGGCCGCAGCCGCGACAGGCCTCGCGGTCCACGACGGCAACGCCGCGCTCGTCGACGCTCACGGCGCCAAAGCGGCAGGCCTCGACGCAGGCCCCGCAGCCAACGCAGCCGTGCTCGCAACACGGCCCGCCCTCGGTCGCGGGAGTTCCGCCGCCGCAGCGCACAAAGGCCACGGGACGCGGCTTGCGCGAGCGCTTCTCTCCCATGTCTCTCCCCTCTTTCCCTCAAGCCCGCAGGCTCTTCTCGCCGTCCACCGCATCAGCCGTGTCCACTTTGTACCGGGCACAAAGTGGACACGGCGGGCTGGTCGTTACTTGGCGAGCAGGTACGTGTAGTTGTCGCGGACGGCGCAGATGGTGAGGCGCACGTCCTCGGGAAGGCCGCAGGCGGCGTCGCTCACGTCATAGACGCCCTCGCCGGAGGCGAGGCGCACGCGGAACGTGCCATCGGGCAGCGGCAGGAAGCCGCGGTTCTCGCTCGCGTCCATGTCCTCGGCGCTCCAGAAGAGCGTGAGCTTGTCCTTGTAGGGACGGCCGCTCCACGGGCAGAAGACGGCGCAGTTGCCGCACTCGTTGCACATGCCGTCCACGTGAACGACCTGCTGCTGGGCGAGGCCGGGTACCTTGATTGCCACGTTGGCGCGGTTGGGGCAGACGTCGCAGCAGACCTCGCAGACGGTCGCGCAGCCCAGGCAGCGGCTCGTCGTGCAGCCGGCCACGTCAAGGCAGATCTCGCCCTTGCGCGCCATGATGGCGTCGAGCTTGTCGGCGCGCACGTTCTTCTCGGCATAGGCGTTGAAGTCAACGCCGGCCAGGTCGCGGGCCACGGCCTGCGCGTCGGCGATGGCCTCCACAAAGGTGGCGGGGCCTCGGCGGCAGTCGCCGGCGGCCCAGACGTGGTCCACGCCCGTGGCGGTGCCGCTCGGCCGTCCCCGACGGTCCACCGCCACGCCGGCACCCTCGTAGAGCGCGCGCTCGATCTGCTCGCCCACGGCGCAGATGACGGCCGTCGCGGGAACCTGCGCGGTCTCGCCGGTGGGCTCGGGGCGACGGCGGCCGGAGCCGTCGGGCTCGCCGAGGCGCATGACGTCACAGGTGAGGACGCCGCCCTCCACGGCCTTGGGGGCAAGGAGCTCCATCAGCTCCACGCCCTCCTCGAGGGCAAGCTGCAGCTCCTCCTCGTCCGCCGGCATCTCCTTCTTGGTGCGACGGTAGACGATGCGCACGTTCTCAACGCCCGCGGCGCGCTTGGCCACGCGCGCGGCGTCCATGGCGGTGTTGCCCGCGCCCACGATCACGACGTCGGTGCCGAGCTCCATGGGCTCGCCGGCCTTCTCCGCCCTCAGGAAGTCCAGGACGTCGATCTCCTCGCCGCGCTCGAGGCCCACACGGCCCGGCGCCCAGGCACCCGTGGCCACCACCACATCCGTGAAGCCCTCGTCGAAGAGCTGCCGGACGCTCGTGACCTCGCGGCCCATCTGGACCTGCGCACCAAAGGCGAGGCAGAGGGCAACGTCATGGTCGATGTCCTCGTGGGAGATGCGGAACTCGGGGATGACGTGGCGGGCCACGCCGCCGAGCTTGCCGGTGCGCTCGATGATGGTGACCTTGGCGCCCGCGCGCGTGAGGAAGAACGCGGTGGCAAGGCCGGCCGGTCCGCCGCCGATCACGGCGACGTTCTTGTCGGCCGCCGAGGCGAGGCGAGAGGGTCCGGCGGCGCGGAGCTT
>DXAB01000157.1 GCA_019117265.1 Candidatus Olsenella pullicola | reverse complement strand
GATGGGCTTGATCATGAGGGAGGGGCGGTTGGCGCGCACGGCCTCGAGGTCGCCCGTCTCATTCCAGATCTTGACGTCGGAGGCCCACTGCGCATGGACGCGGTCGTGCAGCGGGGCGCCGTCGGCATCTGGCTCGGGCTCCTCGAGCTCCCAGCCCTTCTGGAAGCACTCGAGGTCGTGCTTCCACTGGTGCATGTCCTTCTGGCCGTCGTTGTACTTGCGGCACTCAAGGTCAAAGTCCGGGATGCCGAACATGTAGCCGTGGTCGGTGAGGGCAAGCGCGGGCATGCCCAGGTCAACGGCGCGCTTGACCATGTCCGAGACACGCGTGGCGGCGTCGAGGATCGAGAAGTCCGAGTGGTTGTGCAGGTGGACGAATGCCATGCGGCAGGCTCCCGTCAGTCTCTGGAAGATTCGCGTCAGCTTGGTGGAAGATTCACGTTGTCTAGCATAGCCGAAGGGCCGGGCGACGGGCCGCGGCAAACTGCGGCCCCAAGCTGCGGCGCATTGCATTTCCGCAGGTGCGAGACTTGCAAAATCCCCTTCTTCCCCACAGGGGGCGCGAGGCGACGGTTCTTCTCGGTAAATGTGTCTGGAGCGGTCCCCGTCTCACGGACTGGGGACGCGAAGCGACACCCTACGCAGCGAACGTGTCGGCAAGTGTCCCCACCTCTCAAAGTGTGGACGCGAAGCGACAGATTATCTCGGCAGGGTGTCGGAAAGCGTCCCCGCATCATAGGGGGACGCGCCCCGACGGTTTGGCGAGAAGGACCGTCGGGGCGCGTCCACACTTTGAGAGGCGGGGACCAATACCGACACTTCAGGCTGTGATAGCGTCGGAAACGGTCCTCCAATCAGATTCCTGGCTACGCTCCGCGACGGAGCCTCCCCCAATCAGGGAGCATGTGCACGTTATCTGGATAGGCAAGCGCCGAGCCGCGCTTGGGAACGCCGTACTCATCGAGAAGCGCCGCGAACCGCTCCGGCCGCGTCGTAAGCCCAAACCTGAACCTCATCACGGAGACGTCGTATAGGGTAATCCGCGAGCCTCTGGTCTTCTCGTCGGAAAGCACCTCATCAAGGCTGCGGCCGTGAGTCATCTCCTCGACCACGTACTTGTCGGTCCCGTCCAGCTCGCCCAGAATCACGACGCCGTCTCTTCTGATCCAGCAGAAGTCCGCACGAAACGACTCCCCTCCCTCAACAAGGTTTGGAACCTCAACCTGCAGCTCGGGACGCGCATAGCCAAGAAGAAGCATGTGAGCGCGCGCTATCGACTCGCCGCCGTTCTCGCTTCTCGGGTCCGTCCAGGCAAGCGTTCCGAGAGCCTGGGCCTTTCCTTGCGACCTATCGCGCAGGCCCTCGATATAGCGCGTGACGCCACCCTGAGACACCACTCCCCCTCTAATTGCGGAATCCGCCACCCCAAGCCCACGGGGAAAGTCCGTTGAGCGCAGGCAATCGTAGATTGTCCTCTCGGACACGGTCACACGAACACCCCCTACGACCTCGATGTCCTTTGACGGACATTCCTCGTCGAGAACCGCATGCCTGCAAATCAGCGAAGAGTTTCCCCTGTGGTCGGCACGGGTCGTGGCGAGGTGGATACGATCCTGCAGGCTCCAGGAGACGTCGACGCCATACGCGACCGCTGCGGTGGGGCCACCAAAGACCCAGTTCGGGTGGAGCGCCTGAAGGCCTCGAACAATGAAGAGCGTGCGGGCGTCTTGGCTCATCTCGGCCCAAGCGTCAGCGCGAACATACAGCCCGCGCGCCGGCGAGAAGACCGTGCCGCTCTGGACCCTGCGCTCAAGGGCGCGCTGGAGTGAGCCCGCGTCCTTCTCGGCAAGCGTAAGACAGCTGCCCCGCCCCATGGCACCATCAAGAAGCGCACCCAGCTCTCTGTCAACATGGCGGCTCATCTGCCCTCCCTCCCGAGAGGCACATTCTTTCGCAAGGGAGCTGGCCTTGTTTGACCCAGGACCGACCGCTATCTTCCCCAAGATTGCTAAAACACGAAGAAGAGCAGGTCAGATATGAGGGCGTGCGACAGATGCGCTCTGTTGGGGCAGCGGATGAGGTCGCGGGCGGAGGTGTTGCGTCGGCGGACGGTAGATTATCAGCGGGTGCCGCAGGTCCGTTTGTTTTTTGTGGACTCGAGCCGTCACGTTACGGACTGAAGGTGTCGGGAGCGGTCCCCGCCCCGCGGGCTGGGGACGCGAAGCGACGGTTCTTCTCGGCAGGGTGTCGGAAAGCGTCCCCGCATCATAAGGGGACGCGCCCCGACGGTTTGGCGAGAAGGACCGTCGGCCCCGTCACGCCCCAAAGGCGTAGCGGGCCACGAGCGGCTCGCCGGAAGCGTCGGGGTCGTCGCGCTCAACGCACACGAAGGCGCACTCCACCCGGCTGAACCCCTCGCGGAGAAGGACCCCGGCATAGAACTCAGCCTGCATCGCGTGGCGGGACCGGACCTCCTCGGACGAGAGGCCCGCATCGCCGGTCTTGTAATCGACCACGAGGGCGCGCCTTCCCTCGCCGTCCGTGCAGAGCAGGTCCATGGCACCCTCGAGATAGTCCCCGTGCGGAGAGTCCACCCGCTGGAAGAACGGGACCTCGGCGCGCACGACGGGCCATGAGAGCGCCTCGGCGCGCACGGAGGAGCGCTCCCAGCGCCCGAGCGCCGCGCGAAGGCGTCCCTCGGCGCGCTCAGACAGGTTCCAGCGCCGCACCTGAGCGGCCACGCGGCCCTCGTCCGCAACGCGCCCGGACTCCACCATCGCCTGGGCGAGCTCGTGGAAGGCCGACCCGAGATTGGTCGCGCGGTCCGCGTCCTCGCTCACGGGGGCGCCGGAGGCCTCTGCCTCGCGCTGGGCGCGCGTGGGAGCGGGCGGCGACGTGACGCCTGGCTCTGACGCCAGTGTCATGTGGACGCTCGAGTAGCTGAAGACGCCATCGCGGGCGCGCCAGGTCTTTGGGGGGGCGGGGAGCGCGTGCTGATCTGGCTCGTAGAGGTCAAAGGACGCGCTCGGGGCCTCGGGGCCGTCCTCCGTCCCCAGGCGCACGACCCCGGCGGGGTCTGCGGGGAGCTCGCCGTCAAACCCGGCAAGCGTGCCCGCGGAATCGGCCGTCACGCACCTCTCGGCACCGCGGCCCTGCTCCTCCACCACCACGCAGCGCAGCCGCGCCGGCTCGGTGCCGCCATAGTCAAGGTCCCTCGTGCCGGGGACGGCATCCCATGAGCCGCCCGAGAGCGCGTCGAGCGTGGCTGCCGCAAGCACGGAGGACACCCCCTCCCTGCCCGAGGCGCCCGCCACGCCCACGATGAGCGCCTCGCGGGCGCGCGTGAGCGCAACGTAGAGCAGACGGGCTCGCTCCTGCGCCTCCGCCTCGTCATCCAGCGCGCGCAGCGCGAGATAGCGCGCGGCGAGCGGCATGCCGGCGGACTTGTCCGCGCTCTCCTCAAGCTCCTCAGGGTCAACGTCACCAAGCTTTGGAGCCTCCTTGGGGCGCAGCACAAAACGCCTCTCGCCACCAACGGCTCCCATGGCGAGCTGGGCGTCCGAGCGAGGGTTGCCCCAGCACTCAGCAACCGCGCAGACGCCAAACTCAAGGCCCTTCGAGGCGTGCACGGTCATCACGCGCACCGTGCCGCCACCTGCCCCCTCGTCACCGGCAAGGGACGCCGGGGGCACCTTGGCCGCAGCCAGCCAGAGGTCAAACTCGGTGGCGGCCCGCGTGGCACCAAGACCGAGCTCCGCGGTCAGCTCGCGCACGTAGCGCACTGCCGCGAGCACGTTGGCGGCACGGGCGAGGCCCTCTGCCCCGCCCGTCTCGAGCCGGGCGAGCCAACCGGAGTCGCGCACGGCATCGGCACAGATGTCGGCCACCGGCCTCCAGCGAACCTCCTCGAGCGCGCGGGAAATCACCTCATGCGCCACGCGCAGGCGCGCGGAGGGCTCGCGGTCACGGTAGAACGTCATGTCCGCAAGCCCTCGGTCGATGGAGCGCTTGGTGGGCGCGTCGAGCTTCTCCTGGGCGCGCGTCCCCAGCTCGCAGAAGTCGTTGGCGTCGAGGCCGAACATCTCGCTCGCGAGCAGCGGGAAGAGGCCGGACTGGGTGTCGGCGGGGTTTGCGAGCGTGTGGAGCAGGGCGCGGACGACCTTGACCTCCTCCGTGGAGGTGAAGGTGGAGCCGCCCGTGACCACGCACTCCATGCCGCGCGCGCGAATGGCATCGATGTAGAGGTCGGCGTGGGTCGTCACACCAAGCAGCAGCGCCATGTCGCCCGGACGCTCCCCGGCGTCGCGGTATCGCGCGAGGGCGTCTGCCACCTGCGCGGCCATCGTGGCCGTCTGATGACGGCTCGCGCGCCCGGCACGGCCCTTCCCGGAGCAGACCTCTATGTCAATGCGCGGCAGCTCGCGGGCACGATAGCCGTCGCGCCGCGACGGGTTGGCATCAAGGTGCATGAAGGCGGGCATCGCCCCGCGAGACGACCCGTCACCTCCCGTGCACACGCGCTCCACGAGGGAGAGCACATCGGCATGGCTGCGGTAGTTGGTGTCGAGCCTGATCACGTTCGTCTCGCTGACCTGGGCGCCGCGGCCACGAAAGACGCTCACGTCCGCCCCGCGGAAGCGGTAGATGGACTGCTGCGCGTCTCCCACGGTGCAGAGGTGGCGCGCGTCCTCGCCGGCGAGAAGCCCGATGAGCTCGAGCTGCATCTCGTCGGTGTCCTGGAACTCGTCGACCATCACGAGGCGGAAGCGCCCGGCGTAGGCGCGGCGCACCTCCTCGTTATCGCGCACGGCGAGAAGCGCAAGGCGCACGAGGTCGTCGTTGTCCAGGCAGCTCTCGTCGCGCTTGATCTGGGCGTAGCGCTCGTCCACGCGCCGCGCGAGCTCGAGGAGCGGCCCCGCCAGGACGGCCACGCGCGCGAAGGAGACCTCGGCGCGGGCAAGCGCGAGGGCGGACTTTGCGGCGGACACGGCCTCCTTGAGCTTGCCGCGCGCCTGCGGGAGCGAGATGCCCTCGAGCGCGGCCCCCACGAGCTCGGGCCCCAGCTCGCGAGCGTCCGTCCCCTCGAGGCGCCGCAGCGTCTCCAGCGCGGGCGCGACCTTCTCGGCCGCGGCCTTTGTGAGCGGCTCCGCACCAAGCTCCTCCATGCGCATCGTGAGGTCGCGCAGGGCACGAGCAACCGAGTCTCGCGGCGCGCTCGCGGGCATGAGGGCGTCCACGCCCCCGGCAAGCGAGCGGCCCTCGCCCACGAGGCGCGCGACGATGCCCATGACGCCGGTGTAGCCGCTCTGCGGGGAGTAGGTGCCGAGGTCAAACTCGGACAGGGCGGGGGCAAACGCCTCGTCGGAGCGGGCGGAGCGCATGACCTCGTCCATGGCGCGCTCGAAGAGCGCCGCCTGGCGCGAGTCCGCAACGACGTCAAACGACGGGTCAAGCCCCAGGTCAAGAGCATGACGAGAGAGAATGCGGCGACACATGCCGTGGATGGTCGAGATCCACGCGTCATCGACGGCGAGCGCCGCCTCCCCCATGTGCGCGCGGCGCAGCGTCGTGCGGACGCGCTCCTTGATCTCGCGCGCGGCGGCCTCGGTGAACGTGATCACGAGCACCTGGTCGAGGCTCTCGAGGAAGGGCCCGCCCCCCTCGCCCGAGCCCGGCGAGAGGGCCCAGGCAATGCGCTGCGTGAGGGTGAAGGTCTTGCCGGACCCCGCGCCCGCCTCAACGAAGAGGGGCTCGTCGAGGGTCTCGGCGATCTTGCGCTGGCGCTCGTTGAGACCGGAGAGGTCTATGGCGGGCGCCTGGGACGCAGGCGCGCCGTGGTTCTTCTCGCTCACTTGCGGACCCTCCTCTCGCAGTTGAGGACCGGGCAGAAGAGGCAGGCGTCGGCGTCAAGCGGGGCCGCCTCGATGTCACCGTTGAGCATGCGCTCGATGCGGCCTGCGATGGCCTCCTCGCATGCGTCGAGAAGGGCCTCCATCCCCCGCTCGTCCGCACGGCCAAAGGCCTCCTCGCGCGGGACGCTCACGCGCGCGAGCCGCGACGATGACGGCGCGCGGGACCCAAAGACGTTGTCGACGAGGTTCTCGTCCACGGCGCCGGCGAGCGCATGGGCGCCCTTGGTGCAGAGGTAGATGGCGCCCCTGACCGTGAGGTGCGGAAACGCGCGGCGCACCACCTGGGCGTAGATGAGCGACTGCACGCGCCGCGGCACCACCGGAGCGCCGGGGGCAAGGCCCTCCTTGGGGATGACGTCGTACTCCCCCGCAAAGCCGATGTCAGACTTGTGCTTGTAGTCAATGACGACGGCCTGGCCGTGCGCGTCCACGTCGATGCGGTCCACCGTGCCCGTGAGGCGCACGCCGGCGTACATGACCTCCTCGCCGCCGCGCCCGAACGCCCACTCAAAGAAGCGCGGCTCAAAGCCGACGAGCATCTCGGACTCAAAGTCGAGCAGCGTGGAGAGGTCCCTCCTCAGGCCGCGCAGCTGGCCCATCTGCTGCGCGCTGTGGGGCACGAGCGCCTGCGGCAGGGGGCGGCGGCCGCGCTCGAGCTGATACTGATGGGAGAGATGGGCGTCAAACTCCTCCTCCAGGACGAGACGCGCCTCCTCGAGCGCGCCCGCGTCTGCAACGGACGAGCCCGCAAGACGCACCTCGGGATGCCCCTGCGCCCAGGCGGCGAGCGCATCCACGCGCTCGCGGTAGTCCGCCCGCTGCATGGCGTCGCGCTCGGAGGCGCGCATGCCCTCGAGCTCATGGGTGCCGAGCGCGCGCTCCGCCGCTCGGGCGAGAAGCTCGCGGCGCGTGACCTCGAGCACGCGGTGGGCAAACGTGCCCATCTCCGCCCCCGTGAAGCCCGCGTCCGCGTCGCGGAGGCGCAGGCGCCGCAGGCTGAACCACTTGTAGGGGCACTCGAGGTAGGACTCTATCTGAGAGGCGGAGAGGAGCGGGCGGGCGTCCTCGGCCGGAATGCCCTCCGGCGGGGGCGAGACGCATTCGCGCTCGGAGGCGTCGATGCGACCGGCCGGCGTGGGGTCATCGCTTCCCCGCCAAGCCGCGCGGGACCCGAGGGAGGAGGCGTTCTCGCTGAGCGCGGCCTCCGTGCGCGAGCGCACGCCCTTCTCGCCAAACGTGGCGAGAAGGTCCTCAAAGGAGCAGCCCGCGTCAAGACCGTAGCAGGCAAGGAGCTCGCTCAGCATGACCGAGGGATAGCGGACCTTCCCGTCCGCCCCAAAGAGGGTCCTCTCGAGTACGAGCTCCCCGCGCGGAAGGCGCAGCGCGGCCGAGAACTCCGCGCGGGCGGCGTCCATGGCCCGCGCCGGCCCCTCCACGCCAAAGGCGGCGAGCAGTGCCGAGCGCACGTCGTCCGAGGAGCCGACGGGGGACTCCGCGGAGCTCTGGCCGAGCATGAGGACCGCGTCCGCGGAGCGCGGCGCCATCTGGGAGGCCACGCGCGGAGACACGACGCGCACGAGAGGGCCGCCCTCCGGCGAGCCCGCCTGGAGCCGCAGCGCCACCCGCGTGCGCGAGAAGACGTCGGTGGCAACGCGTACCAGCTCGTCAAGGTCAATGGAGCCCTCCTCGGCAGGGTCTGCCGTGAGGCCGAGCTCCTTGAGGCTCTTGGCGACGTCGAGCACGCTGGAGAGCACCGCAAGCGCCTCGACGGACTCGGGGGCGTCCGCGCCCTCCCCCTGGGCGTAGGGGGCAAACAGCTTGGAGGCGGCAGACCCCAGCCTGCCGCGCAGGAGCTCGCGCACTGCGGAGGCAACCTCGGGAGAGACGTCCTTGGTCGACTGGAGCTGCTCGAGCACCGCCGCGGGCGTGAGCAGGCGGTTGGCACGCCACGCCGCGTCGAGGCGGCGCGCCCGCGTGCCGTCCAGGTGCGAGACGCAGGAGATGAGGAAGTCGGAGAGCCCGCGCGGCGGCCACCACGACATGTCCGCAAGGCGCACGCGTACCGTCCCCGCGCGCGGGGCGTCCGGGACCGCCTCGTCCGCCGGCCAGCCCGCGGCGAGCGCGGAGAGCCGGGCAACGTCCTGAATGAGCTCGAGGTAGGCACGGCCGCACTCGAGCGAGGCAAACGGGACGGAGAGCTGCGCCCGGACGGACGCCCCTCGCGGCGGAATGCGCCTCGAGAGCTCGCGCCACGCGGCGGCGGGATCGGGGGCAACCACGACCACCTCGCGCGCGCCGCGGGCGGCAAGAGCGAGGACCTCCTCGCACACGAGCTCGGGCTCGGCAGAGGGCCCCGCCGGAAGGAGCAGGCGCACGGCCCCCGCCGGCGTCACGGCGCCGGCATCCGCGCGAAAGAGCGTGCCGAGAAGCGCCGCGAGCTCGGGCGCGCGCCCGGCGGGCGGGGCGGGCGCCGCGGCACCCTCGACGGCGCGCGCGACGAGGCCCCTTTTTGCCGCGAGCTCCGCAAGCTGGGAGTGCAGGGAGCGAACGAGCGCGGAGGCGGCCCCCCCGGCGTCATGCGCCACGCAGCAGACGGGACAGCTGGCGGCGAGCCCGCATGCGAGCTCCTGCTCCGCCCGGCTCATCGTGGTAAACCCGACGCAGGTCACAGGCGGCATCTGGACGCCCTCGGCGGCGAGCGTGCCGGGAAGCGACGCCATGGCCTCGCACGGCTCGACGAGCCCGTGCGCGCGGAGCTCATCGTCATACGGCGCGGCGAGCGAGACCAGCTCGAGCTCGGCCCCCGTCACGCCCTCCGGCGCACCCGCGGCGCAGAGCCAGGGCAGGCCCGCGCGCACAAGGTCCGCGAGCAGCGCGACCGTGCCCGGCGTGACCGTGAGCCGCGATTCCGCCCTCCAGGCGGCGCGGGAGAGCACGCGGCGGGCGAGCACGTCGCGCGAGGTGGCGTCAACGAACTTTCTGCCGTCCCCCCAGACCTCCCAGCGCTCCTGCGCCCAGGCCACGGGCGTCGTCACCGTGACCCCTACCGAGAGGCCCTCCCCCGCGAGCGCGCGCTGCGCGTCGAGGGCCTGGGCAAACGAGGGAACGAGCAGCACGGCACGCCCAAAGCGAGCGAGGTCGGCGCGCAGGCGCGCGGCAACCTCCGGGCAAACGAGGCGCTCATCTAAGGTTGTCATGAGGTCGAGCGACATGGGTTCCTCTCCGCACGAGGTTCTTCTCGCCAGAAATCCTACCGCAGCCACCGGACACAATCGCGCGGAACGGCCGTCATGCCCGCACGCCGCCGGCAGCTGGCGTCAGCGGCACGCCTCCAGGCGGTCGAGCACCATGCGGTATCCGCCCGCCTCGCCGTTCAGGCACTTTGAGACGCGGCTCACCGTTGTTGACGAGGCGCCCGTGGTGCGCGAGACGTCCACGTAGGAGGCACCCGCAGCGAGCATGCGCGCGACCTCAAGGCGCTGCGAGAGGTCCTCGATCTCGCGCACGGTGCAGAGGTCGAGGAGCAGCGCCCTCGCCTCCTCGGGCGTCCTCAGGCAGACGAGTGCCCCGAGGAGCCTCTCGAGCTCTCTGTCCCTCTCGTCCGCGTTGGCCATGCGCGCCTCCCGTCCTCGACCTTATCGAGAGGATACTTTAGCCTATTAAAGTGGTCGCGCGCCACCCCACCCGCTAGAATTGTCACGATGACACGTCGCTGGGAGGTACCATGCTGAGCTTTGAGAAAGACACCCGCCTTTCCGACATTCGCGTCGTGGCGTGCGACATGGACTACACGCTGCTCGCGGACGACAAGTCCATGCCGGAGGGCATGCCCGGGCGCATCGGGGCACTCAATGACGCGGGCATCACGTTTGCCGCCGCGAGCGGGCGCCCCCTCTACACCCTGACCAGCATGTTCTCCGGCCTTGAGGACAAGATGGCCTTCATCTCGGACAACGGCGCCGCGGTGGTGTGCCGCGGCGAGGTCGTGTTCAAGAGCCTCATCGACCCCAAGGTCGTCCAGGAGCTCACCGAGTTCATGCTGGGGCGCAACCTCGGCATCCCCACGGTCTGCGGGCTCAACACGTGCTACGTGCGCTCGTGCGACCGCCAGTACGACGAGTTCTTCCGCACCTTCTACTACGACATCACCTACGTCGACTCCCTCGACCACCTTGACGCGGAGATCAACAAGTACACGCTCTTCATGCCCGGGGCCAACGCCGTCCCCCTGTGCGCCGAGGTCTTCTCGCCCGCCTTTGGCGAGCGCCTCTCCGTCACCTGCGGCGGCGCGGTGTGGATCGACATGATGAACTACGGCGTGGACAAGGGCACGGGCCTCGCGCGGCTCTGCGAGCACCTGGGCGTTACCGCCGAGGACGCCGCCGCCTTTGGTGACACGGACAACGACGTCCAGATGCTCGAGTGGGCGCACCACAGCTACCTCATGGCCAACGCCGAGAAGCGCATGGAGCCGCACGCCCGCTTCCGCGCGCCCTCCAACAATGACCGCGGGGTGGCCGTGGTGGTCGACCGCATCCTCGCGTCCCGCCGCTAACCCAACGCGTCCACCTTGTACCGGGTACAACGTGGACAAGGACACAGAAACGACAGGGAGGTCCCCATGAGCTTCGTTGCACGCTGGGTCACCGCCACCATTGCCTGCGCCGCCGCCATCTGGCTCGTCCCCGGCATCGTGCCGGTGGGTGGCACCTGGGTGGGCGCCGTCTTCTGCGCGCTCGTGCTCGCCCTGCTCAACGCCACCATCAAGCCGCTCCTGCAGGTGCTCGCGCTGCCGGTCACCCTGCTCACGCTCGGCATCTTCTACGTGGTGGTGAACGCCTTCGTGCTCGAGCTCGCAAGCTGGCTCTCCCGCAACATCTTCCACGCGGGCATTGCCATCGACTCGCTCGGCTCGGCCATCCTGGGTGCCATCATCATCTCCATCGTGAGCTCCGTCGTGGGCGGCATCATCGGGGAGGAGTAGGACGCGCGGGATCTCGGCTACTCCTGGCGCCTGCCCAGAAGGTCCCCCGCTCGGCGTGCCACCACGTCGCGAGCCGCCGAGGCAGAGGCCCCCACGAGCTCGCCCACCAGCGAGAACATCATGTCGCGCGTGTGAGCGTCAACGCCGCCGAGCGCGGAGAGCACCCTCTGCGCCGCCGCGGGGCTGGCGAGAAGGTCCTCGAAGCGCTCCGCCCCGCCCGCAGCGAGCGCGTCGAAGAGCTCGTCGGTGAGCAGGCGCCGGTCCTTTGGCGCAAGCCGCGCGAGCCATGAGGAGAACGCCCCGGACACGACGAGGCACTCCGGGTCTGGCCCGTCCGCCTCGAGAAACCCCGCAGGACCCACCTGCCACGTGAGCGGGTCGTGCTGAAGGCTGCGCTCCGCCGAGCTCCTCACGATCGTGGCTGGCGCGTCATCCGAGAAGAACCTCCCCACCACACTGTAGGCGGGGATGATGCGCGTGTAGTGCTCCCCCATCACGTCGTGGCAGCTCACGGGCATGACGGAGCGGTCCATGCCCGGGCCGTCGTTGCTGTAGACGCGCTCGACGATGCCGGCAAGGGTCACGGGTACGCAGGCGGCGGCGTAGGCGGCGAGGTTGCCGCCCTTTGAGTGACCTCCCACGCGCACGCGGCGCCCGGCGGCCACCGCAAGGGAGAGCTCCCTTACCAGGTAGTCCGCGGCGGCACGCTGCGCCTGCGTGACCGCAAAGCTCAGGACAAAGTTCTCGCGCCAGCCGACGAGCGTGGTGTCCGTCCCGCGAAAGGCAACGTAGGTCTCGCCGTTCTCGAGGTCCACGGTCACGGCCGAGAACTGCATGACGCGCTCGTCGTCGCGCACGTCCACGTAGTCGCGCAGGATGGCGTCGCCAAGACGCGCCGAGCCGCCGAGCGCCACCACAAGGCGCTCGTCGATCGTTGCGAGCGAGCGCACGCGCGCGGCCAGGTCGCCGCCCGAGAGCGCGAGCAGCTCGCCGCAGGCGTCCGTAAGGCGCACGCCCTTCTCGCCGGGCGCACCGACGATTCCCGTGAGGTCGAGGTAGGAAAGCGTTGCCAGCGCGAGGTTGTCCACGTCGTTGAAGGGGCGCTCAGAAAGCGCGATGTCCCCTCGCAGCTCAAGATAGTCCCGGATGTCCGCCACGCCTCACCGCCCTTCTCGCCTGACCACAGTATGAGCCTGCCAGCCCCACCCGTCCATCATGGTGCAGCGACAAGGGACCGTTTTGGCCAGTTTTGGGTTTCTGAGCTCCCCGTGCTCCACAGAGCGCCATTCTCGGGGTGTTTCTCCTGGTTTTGGGCAACACGCTTTATATAGAAATCTTTATCTAGCGAGAAGTACGGGGCATTTTCAGCCCCAAGCCCTAACCAAATGGAGTTTGGGCAACATCTTTGATGCCCAGCCACGTCCTTCTCGCCCCAACATCAAAGATGTTGCCCAAAACCAACCCCAACCCAAAGCAAAACCCAAGCAGCTCCGATACGACGGGCCCCGCCCCTCTCGCCAAGCAGGCTTTCTGAGCGCAAAGCGCGAAGCAACCTGCGTGCGAGAGGGACGGGGCCCACGGCGTCGGAGAGGGTGCTACGCCATCACCTTACGGAAGAGCTCCACAACGGCGGCGTGGTCGGCCTCGCGCGGGTTGCCCGGGAAGCAGGCGTCGGCGATGGCGTCGTCTGCCAGCTGGTCGAGGTCGGCCTCCACCAGGCCGTCGCACGTAGGCTTGATGTTGACGTCAGCGGAGAGCTGGCGCACGGCGGCGATGGCTGCGTCGGCGGCCTCGTCGTCGCTCATGCCGGTGGTGTCCACGCCCATGGCCACGGCCACCTCGGCCAGGCGCTTGGTCACGACGGGCTTGTTGTACTCCATCGCAACCGGAAGCAGCATCGCGCAAGCCACGCCGTGCGGAGTGTCGTAGTGCGCGGAGAGGGTGTGCGCCATGGCGTGGTCAATGCCAAGGCCCACGTTGGAGAAGCCCATGCCGGCGATGTACTGGGCGAGCGCCATGCCCTCGCGGCCGCTGCCCGGCTCACCGCTCTTGGCCTCTGCGACGGCGTCGCGCAGGTGCTGGGAGATGAGCTGGATGGCCTTGTAGTGGAACATGTCGGAGAGCTCCCAGGCTCCCTGGGTGGTGTAGCCCTCGATGGCGTGGGTGAGCGCGTCCATGCCGGTAGCGGCGGTGAGGCCGGCGGGCATGGAGGCCATCATGTCGGGGTCCACGACGGCGACGTCGGGAATGTCGTTGACGTCAACACAGACGAACTTGCGGACCTTCTCGGGATCGGTGATCACGTAGTTGATCGTGACCTCGGCCGCGGTGCCGGCGGTGGTGGGCACGGCGATGGTGAAGACGGCGTGCTTCTTAGTGGGGGCCACGCCCTCGAGGGACACGACGTCGGCGAACTCGGGGTTGGCGACGATGATGCCGATGCCCTTGGCGGTGTCCATCGAGGAGCCGCCGCCGATGGTGACGATGCAGTCGGCGCCGGAGGCCTTGTACGCCTCGACGCCGTCCTGGACGTTCTTGATCGTGGGGTTGGGCTTGATCTCAGAGTAGAGCTCCCAGGCAATGCCCGCCTCGTCGAGAAGGTCGGTCACCTTGGCCACGACGCCAAACTTGACGAGATCAGGGTCAGAGCAGACGAAGGCCTTCTGGTAGCCGCGGCGCTCAAGCTCGCCGGGGATCTCCTTGATCGCACCGGAGCCGTGGTAGGAGATGTTGTTCAGGACAAAGCGGTTGACTGCCATGTTGTGATTCCCCCTTGGGTTGCAGCGTGCCGAAAAGCCGGCGTTTCGCCGGGTAGTATGCTCCGCTTAACATTTCCGCAGGCGAAACGCTCCGTGGACGGCATCATCTTGTCGGCAGGTGTGCAAAAGTCGCGCTCGTGCCACAGACGGGCGGGTGCGACTTTTGCACAAGTTATATAGGAGTCCCTGTCCCTCCTCTCGCAGAGTCCCTCTTGATGATGACAATGGTGACAGGGCCATCTGTCATAATTTCAGTTATGACAGATGGCCCTGTCACCATTGTCATCATCGTCTGCCCGGGGAGCCATCATGGACGAGAAGATCAAAGAGATTGTGACCTCCTACGCCGAGGCCTGCTACGAGGAGGAACTTGAGCTCCTCCGCACGCTCGCCCAAATTCCGGCCCCTTCCGGCCATGAGGAGCGGCGAGCCGAGTTCATCCGCGACTGGCTGCTCGCACAGGGCGCGCCCGTGGGCTCCGTGCGCATCGACGATGCCAAGAACGTCATCCTGAGCCTTCCGGGAAGGCCGCGCGACGAGAGGGACGACGCCTGCGCGGTCTTTGCCGCCCACACAGACGTGGTCTTTCCTGACACCGACCCCCTGCCTCTGGCAGAGGGGAAGGACCGCTTGCTCGCACCAGGCGTGGGCGACGACACCGCCAACCTCGTGGGGCTTCTCTTTGCCGCGCGATACCTGCTGCTCAACCGAGTGCCGCTCGACCGCCGCGTGCTCGTGGTCGCCAACTCCTGCGAGGAGGGCCTCGGCAACCTCGCCGGCACGCGCGAGCTCTTCCGTCACTACGAGGGGCGGGTCCGCGAGTTCACGAGCTTTGACCTCTACCTCGGGATGCACGTGGTCTCAGCCGTGGGATCGCACCGCTGGAAGGTGACCTGCCATACGCAGGGCGGACACTCCTGGGAGAACTTCGGACGCGACAACGCCATCGAGGCGCTCTGCTCGTTCATCGAGGACCTCTATAAGTTGGACCTCCCCACCGAGGCCAAGACGACCATCAACGTGGGACGATTCGTCGGCGGCACCACCGTGAACTCCATTGCCGAGAACGCGAGCGTGCTCGTGGAGTACCGCTCGGCCTCAGAGGAGTGCCTAGAGCGGATGTACGGCAAGTTCGTGGTGCTCGTCGAGGAGCACCTGCGCGAGAACACGCGCATCGACGCCAAGCTCATCGGCCGCCGCCCCGCCTCGGGCGAGGTCATCCCCGAGGGACAGTGGGATCTCATCGCGCGCACGGACGAGATCCTGCGCGAGCTCGGCGGCGTGGAGCCCACGCACCAGGAGTCCTCCACCGACGCCAACATTCCCTTCTCGCTCGGCATTCCCGCACACACGGTCGGAACCGTGGAGGGAGACCTGCTTCACACGCGCGAGGAGTGGGTCGAGAAGGCCAGCCTCAAACGTGGGCTCGCCGTGATTCTCGCCCTCATGCTGAGCCACGCCACGCAGGTGTAGCTCTCCGCGCCTCGCGTCAAAGAAAAAGGAGCCCGCAGGCTCCTCCTCCCCTAAAGTGGGATGATGTGTCGCTTTACGCCGCGCACACGCACTTGACGAGCAGGGGCGAATCCGCGTGATTCTGCTCGTGGGAGGAGAACCACTCGTCAACGTCCTTGAACAGAAGCCCCATGCTGTCCGCGCGGAAGCGGCGCTCGTGGCCGTCAATGATGGCGCGATACTCGCCGCTCATGAACCAGCCGTTGTGACACGCGTCGAGCACCTTGCGCTCGCGCTTGCTCATGTTCTTGATCTTGGTCATGCCTTCCCTCCTTTCGTGGTATCGGTACGCGTTTGTTATACCCAATCACTCCGTCTGCCGAAAGGCCATTGACAAAACCTTTACAACTCCCTACGCAATTATGAGGAACTCGTCATAAGCATGTTGAGCTGGCGTTATAAGAACCCCCTCTGCAGCGGCCCCGCACCCGTAACTCGAGAGGTATACACTCTGCGTATGACGCGTCGGCCCAAGGGAGGCATCTTGAATCTCAAGCAGCTCGAGTACTTTGTGGCGATCGCCGAGGAGGGCCAGATCACCGCGGCAGCGCGGCGGCTCCGCATATCGCAGCCGCCGCTCTCCTACGAGCTCGCCCAGCTCGAGCGCGAGCTTGACACGCAGCTCGTCAGGCGTGGCCCGCGCGGCGTGACGCTCACGGAGGCAGGGAGGCTCCTCTACGAGCGCGCCTGCCGCATCCTCGCCATGGCAACGGCCACGGCGCGCGAGGTCTCGAGCGTGGGAAAGGGCCTCACGGGCACGCTGTGCCTCGCAACGTGCGGGTCCGTGGCCGGCCTTGTGCCGGGCGCACGTCTCGCGGAGCTCGCCGGACGCTACCCGGACGTTGCCCTCGAGCTGCGTGAGGGAGACGTCCCGGAGGTGCTCGACCTCGTGAGCAGCGGCATCGCCGAGGTCGGCATCGTACGCACGCCCTTCTCCACCCAGGGGCTGCGCGCTCGCTACGCCCCGTCGGAGCCGCTCGTCGCCGTGATGCCCCCCGCGTTTGAGCGTGGAGACGAGCTCACGGTCCTTCTCGCCCAGCTTGAGGACGTGCCTCTCACCTGCGACGCACGCACCGCAAGCGCGCTGGGCAAGACACCCTTCTGCGTCACCGATGATGCGCGCAGCGTCTGCTCCTGCGCGGCGGCGGGCCTTGGCGTGGGCCTTGTGCCCCGCTCGCTCCTTGCCGTCTGCGACACGGGCCCCTGCTACATAAAGACGCTGGTCGAGAAGAGCCTCGAGACGCGCGCGGCCGTTATCTGGAAGGCCGATCGTGCCCTCTCCCCGCTCGCGGAACGTGCCGTCGCCCTTTTGGGTGAGCTCCGCTGATTGTTGGCAGGGGCGAGGGCGTCGGTGACGGCGGGGGTTATGACAGGGGTGACAGGGTAGATTGTCATCATGGGTTCCATGATGACATCGATCTGTTCAACCACATGGCCGACGTGGTGACCGCCCGCGGCAAGGTGGAGGCCGCCGAGGCCTTCGAGCTGCTGGAG
>DXAB01000156.1 GCA_019117265.1 Candidatus Olsenella pullicola | reverse complement strand
AGACCGTCGGCCCGTGTCCCCAAATCATCGCGTGAGGACGCGCGGCGACATTCTGCCGAGAAGAACCGTCGGCAAGCGCCCACAAAACAGGACGTGGCCCCGACCGCCCACATGGGAGGCCGGGGCCCTTCTCGTCTGGTGGGCTGGCGCGTCCCCCGACCACGCCAACCCATTGCGTTCGGGGGATGTAATGGAATAGTACCCTATTTTTCCTGCCCGTATGCCGAGGGTCACCCAGCAACGCCGTCTCCCCGACCAAATTCGACCGTCCGCGTATGCGTTGCGCCCAAACGCGGCAGGCCGGGCTAATCTTTTGTAATCAGTAGGTAAAACGAGTTTGGTGGTGATTCTTATGGGCCAGTATGTCGTGGTTGAGAACGAGGGCCGCTACTGCTTCAACCTCTGCGCCAGCAACGGTCACATTCTCATGTCGTCGATCATCTTCCCGTCCAAGGACGAGTGCCTGCACGGCATCGAGTGCGTGCGTGCCTCCGCGGCGGATGCGGAGATTGAGGACAGCACCGTTGACGCCTTTGTCCGCGAGCCGTCGCCCAAGTTCCGCATCTACGAGGACTTTGACGGGCACTACTTCTTCCGCTTCATCACGCAGGACGCCGGGGACATTGCGCGCTCGCACACCTACGAGCACAAGGAGTCCCTGCTCAGGCGCATTGAGCGCACCCGTGCGGAGTGCGACTCCTCCCTGGCGGCAGACGAGAACTAGTTGCGCCGCCGCACGCATTGACTCGGCATGCCCCGGGCGTTCCGCATGACGCCCGGGGCTTTTCTTGGCTCGCGCAGGAGGGCAAGAAGAGCGGGCCGCGCCCCACCGGGGGGACGCGGCCCGAAAAACCTGACAGTTTACCCTGTCACCTTTGTCAGGATTTTACGCCGTACCAGGCGATGTTCTCGTCGACCCAGCCGTTCTTGACCATCTGGTCGCGCTCGGAGGTCGAGGTGGTGTAGTGGTGCGTGCCGATCTGCTCGTACGGGTTGAAGAGGCGGTACAGCGGCACCCCGGACTGGGCGGGAGCAGAGTGCCAGCCCACGCCCTCGTCCTTCCAGCCCAGCTTCACGAGCGCGTCACGCTCCCCCGCCTTCATCGTGTAGTGGTGGTCGCTCGAGTAGGGGTTGTAGAGGCGGTAGACCTCCTCGCCCTCGGCGGGCGCGATCCAGGCGACGTTCTCCTGGGTCCAGCCGATCTTGCCGAGGTTGTCGTACTCGGTCTTGCTGGAGGTGTAGAGGTGCTCGCCGGTGTACTGGTTGTAGAGGCGCCACATGGTGACGGTCTTTGCGGACTCGCTCGCCGGCGGCAGGTCGGCCTCGGAGCCGTACGCCTTGATGAGCGCGTTGCCGTACACCTTGCCGTTTGTGGTCAGCTCTGCGTTGCCGTTGAGCGTCTTGGCATCCGCCCACGAGCCGTCCGTCATGACCCAGGACTCGCCCGCGTTTGAGACGGCGTTCCAGTGGTGGTCGTATCCCTGGCTCTTTGCGTACTCGGACGTGGTGCCGCACTCAAGGGCCAGGTAGTACATGGTGCCGGAACCCTTGCCCTCAACAACGTTTGAGGAGACCGTCTCCACGATGGAGAAGCGCTGCCCCTCGCGGATCTCAACCGGCTTGCTCAGGTCAACGCGGTAGCGGCCGGGGATGGCGTAGGTCTTCGTGGTGGTGCCCGCAAGCGTTCCGTCGGTGGGGCCAGAGGCGCCCGCGCCCAGCAGGTAGACCTCGATCTTCACGGTTGAGTTGTCCGTGATCGTGGAGGCGGTGGTGGCCTCGAGGAGCATGTCCTGCTCGGCGGTGAACACGTTGGCGGCAGAGGCGGCCTGGTCAACGAGAAGCGCGTCCGAATAGGGCGAGGTGCCGAGAAGATCGTGCTGGAGAATCACGTCGTCAGAGGCGGCGTTGGGACCCGCAACGAGCTGGCGGGTGTAGTCGAGGCTACGGTCGTAGTAGGAGACGTAGCGGAAGCCCGTGCCGTTCTCGCCGGAATGCGACCACCACTTGGAGTCAATGGTGCCGTAGCTGTCCTTGATGATCCAGGCGCCGTCGCCCTCGGGGGTGGCGTGGCTGACGCTGTTGACGAAGTTCTCCTTGGGGAAGGTGTCGTCCCAGCCCACGATGGCCACGAAGTGACCCATATCGATCGTGTCGCTCACAAACTGGGCGGCGTGCTCGGCGTTGTAGTACTCGGTGTCCGTGTCGCTAAAGCTGGGGCTCGACACGCTGCCGCCCGAGTAGATGCCCACGGAGACAGCGCCGTCGCTCATCACGGCCTGCTTGACGCGGCTCACGGCGTCCCAGTCAACGCCCTCGTAGACGCCCTCGTCGTTGACAATGCGGAGGGTGCCCAGGCTCAGGCTCTCGTCGATCCAGAGCACGGGGTCGTAGGCGTAGGGGTCGGAGACCCGCCAGGAGGTGGCGCCCAAGGGGGCAATCATGTCGGGGTCGTCCATGGGGCCGAAGACCCAGTACATGTCCGAGTTCTCCTCCACCTCTGAGGGCACGGTCGCCTCGGCAACGGGACCCATGCCGTTGAACATGGCGTCCCCCGCCTCATAGATGTAGCCGGAGCTCCAGAGGAAGTCGTTATCGGGGTGCATGTACTCTCCGACGCCGGCGATCGGCTCAACGCCCTCGCCGGCCTGGCCCACCGCGCCGAGGCGCTCGGCCTGGCTGGCGCTCACGAGCGTCCTTCTTGCCTGCGTGAGCTGCCGCTCGGAGAAGTCGTTGCCGGCAAGGCTCCCGCGACCCTGCACGAGCAGGTTGCTCTCGAGCGAGGACATGGAGGCAAAGACCCAGCAGTTCTGCCAACGGAGCTGGTTCTTGACGGCGGACACGTAGCCCTTGTCGCGCAGGTCGTACTTGGAGGGAAGGTTAGCGCGGCCGCCCGAGGAGCTGCCGCCCGCTGTGTCGAGCCTACCGTACTCCGGCGAGAGGCCCTTGGGCATGCCGTCCTCCGTGACCTCGATGCCGCCCTCCACGCCGTCGGGCACATAGAGGTGGTCGGCAAGCCCCTGCGCCACGGAGCCGTCCTCCGCAGCCTGGGCAACGCCCGCAAACGGCGCAAACGAGAGCGAAAGGGCAAAGATCGCCGTAAGCGCCGGCCGCACCCATGCCAGGCGACCAGCGCGTCTTGGATCGTTCATATGAACCTCCCGGATCCTCTGGATGTGAGACACGTGACGGCGAGAAGCGCCGTCACCCCTCCTAGGGTAAACGAGCGACCGGACAGAACGCCCTCCGCAGGCGGTCCACCCGGCAAACGGCGCGTTCCGTTCGACGGGGCGCCGGCGGCAGGCGCTTCTCGCCGCCCGGGCGCGTACTTCTCGCCGCGCACCGACGCTCTACTTTCAAAACTACAACGCCTGACAGATACTAAGGGAGCCATACCATTTGTTTGGCCGCGCGCGTGCCGCGCAGGTTTGCCAGAGAGGGGCAGGTCATGGACATGACGGGGGTTCGTCTGACGGAGCTCGTGGAGGCAGCCGGGTGCGCGGCAAAGATCGCGCCGGGCGAGCTTGCGGGCGTGCTCTCGGGGCTGCCGCGCCTGGACGCGCCGGAGCTCGTGGTGGGCTTTGACGCCTCCGACGACGCATGCGTGTGGGACCTCGGCGACGGCCGCGGCCTCATTGCCACCACGGACTTCTTCCCGCCCATGGTGGATGACCCGTTCCTCTTTGGCCAGGTGGCGGCCACCAACGCGCTCTCGGACGTCTACGCCATGGGAGGGCGTCCCGCGCTGGCGCTCAACCTCCTGTGCTTTCCCAACTGCCTGGGCATCGAGGTCGCGGGGCAGATCCTGGCCGGCGGGGCCGAGACGTGCCGCCGCGCCGGGTGTGTGGTGGCGGGCGGCCACTCGATCAACGACCACGAGCCCAAGTACGGCCTCGCCGTGACGGGTTTTGTGGCTCTGGACGAGCGGCTTGAGAACGGCGGTGCGCGCAAGGGCGACGCGCTCGTGCTCACCAAGGCGCTCGGCACGGGCACCCTCACCACCGCGCACAAGGGCGGCCTTCTGGACGACGCCGGCGTGCGCGTGGCCACGGACTCCATGACCACGCTCAACGAGGCGCCCATCCGCCTGGCGCGCGAGCTGGGCGCTTGGCCGCACGCGGCCACCGACGTCACGGGCTTCTCGCTCATGGGCCACTCCTGCGAGATGGCGGAGGCCTCGGGCGTGACGCTTGAGATCGATGCCGCCGCCGTGCCCGTCATGGCCCGCGCCCGCGAGATGGCGGCGCTCGGCCTCATCCCTGCCGGGGCCTACCGCAACCGGGACTTCTTTGGCCCGCGCGTTGAGCTTGACGAGGCGCTGCCGCTTGACCTCACGGATGTGCTCTTTGACCCGCAGACCTCCGGCGGCCTGCTCCTGGCGCTCGGCGAGAAGGACGCAGAGCGCCTGGTAGACGCCCTGCGTACCGAGGGCCTCCCCGCTGCCGTCATCGGCCGCGCGCGCAGCCGCGCCGAGAAGAGCGTCCTCGTCCGATAAGCGTCCACTTTGTACCGGGTACAAAGTGGACGCTCGGATCCCATGAACCGGTGTTGTCCGCAAAATAGTGCGGACAACAGCCACCTGGTCCCTTCCTAGACCTCCCGGCACCCACGTTATCCGCAGAAAAACGCGGACAACAGAAGGCGAGGAGAACGGGCGGGTGACTAGAAAATGGGAAGTGACAGCCGCACTCCATCACTCACGCAAACATATCTTCCAGCGCCACAAGATGAACGCGCCTGTCTTCGCGCGACCTCTCGATGCACTCCTGCTCAAACCCGCTCTTCGCGAAGAGGTAGAGCTCGGCCTCTTCCCCTCCGTCCAAAAGCGCAGCCCGTCTCCTCAGCTTGCCCAGCACAGAAGCATCGACGGCCGCATTGTTCCACTTGCACTCGCCCAAAAGAAGTTTCCCGCCGTCTCCACACATCACGACATCAATCTCCTCTTGCTTTCTCGTTGAGGGATTGGCGCCCCACCACGAACCAATCTCAACTGGAATCATCTCTAGGCTTCCAGAGGCCGCCCGCCTAAGAAGCCATTGTCTGCAGACTTCCTCAAACACCGGACCAACAAACGTTGACAGCTCCTCAGAAACTATTTTTCCTGCCACCATTGCAGACATGCCCGCCCCGATTGCAGTTAGATACTTGACCGCAAAGCGATAATGAAAGCGGAATAGGTTGTCTGCTATCTCATACTTGACCTTCCGCTTCTTCCCAAGGACAGGGATCTTCTTTCGAACAACAGACAAACGCGAGAGCCTGTCGAGATTCTGTGAAACGAGAGCCGGAGCGATACCCGTTCTGTTGGCAATCTCCTGCGGAGTTACGCATCCGTTTGCCAGCGACTCAATAACCGCGTTGTAGCCTGCCGGAGACCTCACCTCCTGCAACAGAAAGTTCTCGGGCTCGTTAGAGAGAAGCGCATCAGGGGGAAGCAGGCACTCTGCGACATTCCAGAGCACCGTCTTGCGGGAGTCAAGCTGTTCGAGGTAAAGGGGTACTCCCCCAACGAGGGAATACAGCTCAACGGCCTTTATCGCGTCCGGCTTTCCGAGGAGGCTCGCCGCATCAAAAACATCAAACGGGTCGAGTTTTATCTGCTTCGTTCTCCTGCCATAGAGCGGGCTCTTTTCTCCCAAGACCTGCTCCTCCATGAAGCTCATAGAAGAGCCGCAAAGAATTAGGAAGAGCTGACTGTCGTGCCTGTTCTGATCAATTAGTGTCTGAAGCAGCGAGGAAATGCCCGGATAGCTTTCCGCAAGATAGGGATACTCGTCAATGACAAGGGTTATCCTTCTGTCACGCGCCCAGGAAAAAACCTCGGTCAGCGCGTCGGCAAACGAGCGATAAACCGGAAAAGCCGTGGCTGCAGCATCAGCCAACTCCCGCCCCATGGCAAGCGCCGCGCTGAAGGATTCAAGATTCTCTCGAGCGGTGGTTCTCTGAGCAGTAAAAAAGTAGACGTTATCCTTGTCTTTTACAAATTCATGTATGAGCGATGTCTTTCCAACACGACGCCTTCCATAGATTGGGATCATCTGAAAAGTCCCGCTGGCATACGCCTTGTTGAGAACTTCCAGTTCTCGCCCGCGCCCGACGAACATGAGTCCTCCAGTAGTCTTTACTAACATAGTTATAGCTAACTATATCATAACTATGTTAGTTGACGAGAAGTACAGCTTGCGACGGGTACAAAGTGGACGCTCTTTTGAAGACGGTCCAGGCAGCCGTGTTGTCCGCGGAAATTTGCGGACAACTAAGTGCAGTACTCACCACATCCACAGCCGGGCGGGGTCACGTTGCGAGTAATTGCCATTATCAATACCAGACGTAGCACCCAGTGATACTGCCCCCCTAATCCCGACATCCCGTCTCGGTACCGCGCGGTACCGAGACGGGAATCCCCGCGAACCGGACCTCCCCGGGATACGCTCACGTCGCCCTGTCGTTTCGCAAGAGAAGGTGGTATCGAGCATGTTGAGAAGGGCGCCCGTGAGGGACAAGCTGGGACTGAAGGCCTCGGGGCTGTCGGGGGGCGAGATAACAAGATCGCGGGGGTCTCGAAGACGAGCGTGAGGGACGCGCTCCAATCCGCGGACACGCTGACCATCCCGTTCGGCCTGCCGTTATCGATGCTTCGGTGTTCGACGAGAGGGAGCCGGGAAGGAAATGGTCGGCGCAGCCATGCTCAAAGCCGAAAAATAACTGCGCTCATTCCCGAAAGATCGCTACGCCCAAATCCGTAAGTAAGACGTTATCAAAAACGCTCGACGTGAGGAGGCGGCGAGAAGCCCCGCGCACGCCGGCAATCGAGGGCGACCCGAGAACGCGTGACAGACATCACTCGCTCTGAAAGCCTCGCCCTATGCCAGCAATCGACTCAAGCTCTCTAAAAAGAATCGAACATTCACCAAATAGTTAGGGTATGCATCGCCAAGACCCTTTAATGAGCTCACCTTAACCAATAAGGCGTCTTTCAGCGTTGACTCTCCTTCAAGCGCCTTTCGCTCAAGCTCAAAATAAAGCCTCTCAGCTTTGAATACATCCTCTTCAGAAAACGTGTAGAGACTGGTGCATTGAAGTTCAAAGTCGATGTCAAGCACGCAATAAGCCGCTCCAGAAAAGCTTTCATCAGAAAGAATAGCCACCGACCCCGAACACGCCTGAAGCCTTTTTTGAATGTGGTCTTGTTCTTCAATCTCCGAGAGCTCTCGACGAAGTTCCTCGACCGGCTCGGTGACTACGCCAGTTGTCGAGCCGCCCTCCGCCATCGCAAACAAGGCCGAGGTTATCTGAAAGAATCTCTTCGCGTTTTCACTTCCGCGACCAAACTTCAGCCCCTCTCGACTGGCCACGTCGTATGTTTCAAGCGCCGTTGCCCACGCATGCTGAAGCCGCGTCCTAACCTGGGTCTCACAAAACAGGCCTCTCAGGTCAACAGAAGGCGCGTCATGCCTTGTTGTCAGATGAATGCCTCTATATCCGTCATTGTTCGGATGAGGGAAGTCAATGTAATTTTTAATGCTATGAGCATCCTTCAGAGGAGCCACCTCGGAAATGCGTCCTGCAACAAGCCGAACATCATCTAGGGTGGGAACAACAATCCGACATCCCGCAATATCATTCATCTCGTTGAGCTTCATGCACAGGCCAGCCCGACGGAGCTTCCCGACGATGGACTCAAGCCTCTTTATCCGGCTCGCAACAAACGCGTCAAGCGTGCCCACACCCAAGCCATCAAGCGCATCATGAATGATACGCTCCATATCCTCAAGAGGCTCCCTATGGGCAGCCCTCCACTCACCCGCAACCTAGAGAGCCCAGCCCCGATCAGGCTCGGCCGCACCCTCGTCAACAAGGATGCGGCCGGCCTTCTTCACTTGGTTCTTCGTACGGGCTGCCATTGCTATGCAGCCAAAAACAACGGGTTGGTGCACTTCGGAGATGAGTAGAACGCACGAATGTCCTCATCAGAAATAACGGCGTCACACCGGTCTCTTTCCCCGCAGCCACGACGCGCGTCGCGCCAAGGGTCCTCCGCATGAGTCAAGCTGCTCAGGTCGTTTCCCTCATAGTCCCCAAGAACATCAACCGTCTTGTCTACGCATGCGCGAGCCCGCGCATCCCGCGCAAGCCCACCGGGAGAGGCGCCGAGCTCCCCAGGACCGATGATGAATTTGCCTCTATGCGCCTGAAAGAGCTCTCTGCACACTGGACCATTCACCCAAGCCTGAAATCGCTCGGGAAACAGGGGTGTTCCATATTCAACAAGAGAGAGCGCGTTGCTGTAGAACGCAAGCTTCTGAAGCTTCATGGTCGAGACATACCCTGTCTTGCTCAAGATGTACTCTGCAACAGTCAGCACGTCCGCCATGTTCCCTCCCCTTCTCTGACCTCTCAGCAATTCTTTATAGTTTACCCCACCGCCGGCATCGTTAGTTGTGATGAGGCACAACCTTCTACGCTAGAAAAGCAGTGCCTCGAAGCCCATTCACACAAGCGTCGAGAGCGGATGCCCATCCCGGAATACTCGCGAAAGCCAAGCTGCTTCCTCAGAAAAAGCCCTATCGAGCCCACCTCTTGAGACGATAAACCATCACCCCAACAAACGGCGCCTTTACGTCAGCAGCCTCGAGGCTTTCGAGTTTCTTTCGAGCATATGCCCGCTTTGCCTCATGGGTGACGGGACGCTCACGGTCTATTTCTTCCTGCAACTTCTGATAGACCGCAGCGCGATTCTGGGGAAGAAACGAGGTCCTGCAGTTGAGGTTGAGCGTTTCGTTGAGATCGCACTCAAACCCAGCGTCAGTCGAGCATATCGTGCCGTCCCAAAGGTAGCGTATGGTATCGATATCCCGCTGGGAAGACGGATCCAAGGCAATGGTCGTGTCCCGCTTGTGCGAATCGCACGTAAGTGAATCGTATGGCTGGCCGGAATCGCCCTCTCCTCCTCTGCAGACCGCAAGCATGTTCCCATATTCAAGCGTCTGCTCTGGATGGCCTTCTTCCAGAGATCGTGATTGGGGATAGATGTGTTCCAGCTTGGCACCATCAACGTCCGCAACTCTCCGCATGCAATATGCGCAGAGGTAGCCCTGGCTCTTGAGGAGGGACTCTTTCACTACCCTCTTAGTCTCGGTAGACAGATTGTCGTAGCGCCTCTGATCGGGGAGCATCTCATGGGACTCCCTGATAAGCTCCTCAGGAGGTGTCCCGCGCTTTATCGCTATCATGCGTAGCCTCCCTAGAGCCTCTCGAAGGCAAGTGCGCTACGGGCAGCAACAACATCCGGATTACTCGGCCCCGTTTTCTCCTCAAGCTCGTCAAGCACGCGCCCCGCGGCATCGTAATCTTCCCCATCTAGGAGACGAGCAAAGCGAGCGAGGAGGTCGGTGACTACTGATTGTCGACTCTCCGCGCCCATAATACCCGTAAGCACATCGTTGGCGCCAAGGCCGAAGCTCTCATGCTCGGGGACATGCGCCCCCTCTCCGTTCAGAATTCTTACCTGGCGCCCCGGGACAGATGAAATAACCATAGGGGCATGTGTGGTCACGATAAACTGAACGCGAGGAAACGCATCACAGAGGTCACGAAGAATACGAGCCTGCCAGAGAGGGTGCAGGTGCAGGTCCGCCTCGTCAATGAGCACGATACCGGGCGTCTCGTCAAGCACGCGTTCTCCGAGAGCGGGATTGAGCAGGGCCATGCGATACGCTATGTCCGCAAACATGCTAAGCGTGGTGCGGTACCCATCGCTCATCAGCCCCATCGCAAGCTTGTGAAGCCCACCCTCTTGGTCGAAAAACTCAACGTCAAGGTCGTTGACATCAAGGTTATAGGTAACCTTGACTTGTTCGCACCCAGAAATGTTACAAAAGCAGCGCTCAACCGCATTCCGCACGGCGGCAAACAGGGGGCTCTCGTCCATTGGCCTCAGGCTTTGGACACGTTGCACGTCCTGAGCGGTCATCTTGTAGAACCAAGACAGCATCCGCTCATTGTCAACGGACGCGTCGAGCGCACCGCGGTACCCATCCTGCCGAGAAAATCTCGTCATTCCGTGATTCAGCGCTCCGCCCTTACCACCCCACAGGCGACCTGTTCCATAGTACGCAATCATGGGGAGTACAAGCGACTGGTCGCCCTTCTTCAGGCGCTCCGAACAGGCGCGAGCAAACGGGGCAAGGCCATCCGGCTGAATCGACCTGGGCCGGTCGTCCGAGGAGCCAGCCTGTCGCTCCCACGAAATCATCTTGCCATCGTCATCGCCCACGAGCCCGCGGGCTGCGACGACCACGGGGTACTGTCCCTGCCAGTCCGTGACACCGCCCATCTCGAATCTATCAAAGCGAGCATCGGACGGGGCGATGGCGCGCTGCTCACGCAGGGCAAGATGGCTGACAAACGCATCAAGCGCAACGCAGGCAGCCTGAAGCACCGACGTCTTCCCTGACCCGTTCTCACCCACAAGGACCGTCAGGCGGTTGTCAAACGATATGTCGAAGTGGCTGAACCCATGAAAGTTCGTAAGCTCAAGGTTATCAAGCCTCACCCCAAATGCCATCGGCACTCCCCCGTCTGCATGGATGCTGCAGTCCTATCGTACCCCACGGCCAAAAAAGTCTTGTCCATAATCTCGAACGGTCTCAACTGGGTCTACAACGTAAAATCCAATCTCTAATAAAAAGGTTCGAACCCGCACGCAACGAGCGCCGGAGGCACGCAGGCCCCCGACGCTCGTCTCAAGAACCATTGTCTGATTCCTGCTATCGGCTACAGCCCCGCAACGTACTCGCGGAGCTCGTCCTCCCAGTTGCGGGGCGAGAAGCCCGCGGCCTCGATCTTGGTGAGGTCCAGCGTAGAGTGTGCCGGCCGCGGCGCCACCGGACCCTCGGCGCGCGCGCAGTGCTCGGCGGTGGTCACGGGGGTGACGGCGTCGCCGTTGCCGCAGGTGAGCTCGAAGACCTCGTGGGCGACCTCGGCCCAGGAGGCCACGCGTCCGGAGCCGGTGAGGTTGTAGGTGCCGTACGGCGCGCGGGCGTCGAGAAGCGCGAAGATCCCCTCGGCCATCTGGTCGGTGAAGGTGAGCCGTCCCAGCTGGTCGTCCACAAC
>DXAB01000155.1 GCA_019117265.1 Candidatus Olsenella pullicola | reverse complement strand
GCTTGTAGAACGCCTCGCGCGCCTTCTGCATGCGCTTGACAAGCTTCTTGCCCTCCTTCTTGGAGAGCCCGCGCTTTGCGCGCACAATCTCAACGCGATCTGCCAACGGCGCCGTAACCAGCACCGCGATGTGATTGGGATTGTTGCGCAGCAGATAGTCCGAGAGACGGCCCTCGATGATGCAGCTCTTGGTGGCCGCCAGGTCGAGTATGACCTGGGTCATCGAGTGGAAGAGGCGGTCGGAGGCGCTTCGCGTGTCCACGCGGTCCGGCAGAAACGCCATAAACTCGCTGGCAAGCCGCTCGTCGTAGGCCGCCATCTGGTCGATGGGGTCTCCGGTGCGCAGGCTCGAGCGCACGAGCAGCTCGTTGTCATAGAGCGGAATGCCCAGCTCAAGTGAGAGCATCTTCCCAATCTCGTGCCCCTCCGCGCCAAAGTCGCGCGCGATGGTGATGATGACGGGCTGCGCGGGATGCTTGTGAGACATGGCTCCTCCTTACGCTGCCACAAGGCGGCGCTGGTAGGCGCGGACAATGAGCGAGATGCCGAAGTTGAGCACAAAGTAGAGCAGGAAGACAAAGCCGTAGAGCAGGAGCACCTGCGTAAGGTCCGAGGTGTAGCCCATGACGACCTTAGCCGAGAACATGAACTCCGCCACGTTGATGCCCGCGAGGTACGAAGAGTCCTTGATGACCGTGGTGCACTGGCTGAAGAGCGCCGGGATGATGGTCTTGAAGGTCTGCGGCAAGATGATGAGCCGCATGCTCGAGAAGAATCCAAATCCCTGGCTCTTGGCCGCCTCAAACTGGCTCTTGGGAATGGAGTTGAGGCCGCCACGGATGATCTCGGCCATGACGGCCGAGGTGAAGACCGTAAACGCCAGCACGGAAATGAAGATGTCCGAACCCTTGACCGTGAAGTAGATGAAGAGAATCCACAGCAGGTTGGGCGTGCAGCGGAAGAGCTCGATGTAGGCGGAGACAACCCACTTGAACACGCTCAGCCTGCCCGTGCAGTACTGCTTGACGAGCGCAAGCACCGTACCCAGGATGACCGAGAAGATGATGGCCAAAACGGAGATCTCGATCGTCTTCAGGAAGCCCTGCATGATGAAGGAGACGTTTGCCGGGGTAAAGATATCCATCGCTTACGCCTCCCTCGCGGTCTCGGGCGTGATGCCAGGAATCACCTTGGCGCGCGGGCGCTCCTTCGCGCGGCGCTCGAGCCACTGCACGAGCATCGCCAGCGGGAAACAGATAACGAAGTAAAGCACGCAGGCAAGGATGTAGCCCTGCAGGTAGCCATAGGTGGAAACAAAGTTGTCGGCGTTGTACATGAGGTCGCCGCCGGCGATGAGCGCAAGCACCGACGTGTTCTTGACCAGGTTGAGCGCCTGGTTGCAGAGCGGTGGCAGGATCACCTTGAAGGTCTGCGGCAAGATGACGTAGGCATAGGCCTGGACCGTGGTGAAGCCCTGGCTGCGAGCGGCCTCCATCTGGCCGCGCGGAACGCTCTCGATGCCCGTACGGATGACCTCGGAGACGTAGGCGGCATGGTAGAGGCCCACGCCCACGGCACCGATGGCAAACGCGGAGAGGCGCACCGGGCTCTCGGTCCCCAGAATCGTCTGCAGGACGCGCGGGCCCGCCATGTAGTAGAAGAACACCTGCACCGGCAGCGGCGTGTTCTGGAAGAACTCCACGTAGACACGGCTCACGGCGCGCAGGATGCGGGAGCGCGTGGTGGACAGCACGCCGAGCAGGCACCCCAGCACCAGCGATATGGCAAGCCCCAGCAAAACCACCGTAAGCGTCAGAGAGAAGCCATCGAGAAAGCTACTCATGTCGCTGAAGGTGATCTCCCAGCGCTTGGGATCAAACAGGCCTTCGAGCATCTTGTTCCCTTCTCATGCCAACACGTGCAAGACACCCGGACGGATGGCGCCGCCCGGGCGTTTGCGCGACGCGGGCGAGAAGGACCTCTCGCCCACGCCGCGCGTCGCTCGCTAGAGCAGGTTCCAGGTCGTGGCCTCCTCATCGAGCCAGCCGTTGTCGAGAAGCTCGTTGACCTTCTCGTTTACGACCTCGGAGAGGTCGGAGCCCTTCTTGGACGCGATGCCGTACTCCTGCGGGCCGAACTCGACGTCGGGCTCCAAGAGCTCCTTCTGGTCGTTCATGTAGGTGTTGAGCGTGGAGCGGTCCATGGCAAAGGCGTCGATGTTGCCGGACTCGAGGGCGGAGTTGATCGACGGGTAGTCGGGGTACTCGTTGAAGTTGTCATCGGTGAGGGTCACGCCCCGCTCGGCAACAACGTCGGTAACGGCGTCCTTGGTCGTGGAGCCCTGAGAGACACCGATGAGCTTGCCCTCAAGGTCGGTGAGCGTGCTCATCCCGGAGTCCTTCATGATCATGACGCCCACGTGGTCCACGCGGTAGGGATCGGAGAAGTCATAGTCCTCAAGACGGACCGGGGTGATGGTGTAGGTGGCGCAGACGATGTCGAGGCTGTCGTTGTCGACGAGCGGGCCGCGCGTCTTAGGCGTGACGGTGGTGAACTCGCAGAGCTTCTGCTCCTTGGCCTCCTCGTAGGAGACGCCCAGCACCGCCGCGGCGATCTGGTAGCAGAGGTCGATCTCGAGGCCCTCGTACTCGCCGGTCTCGGTGTTGAGGTAGCCGTAGCCAAGGACGTCGGCCTTGACGCCGCAGTTGAGCTTGCCGCGCGCCTTGATGGTCTCGACCTTGGAGCCGGAGCTGTCGCTCTCGGCAGCGGGGTCGGAGTTGCAGCCGGCGAGGGCACCCAGGCCGGCGAGGGCGCCGGCGGTACCGAAGGCCTTGAGGAGCTGGCGACGTGACAGGTTCATGGTGGTTCTCCCTTCCCGTTGGTTGAGCGTGGCGAGACCGGGTTCTTCTCGCCCGCGATTGACCGCCCGCAGGCGGGTGGTGCCGTGTGTGCCGCCGGGCATGCCCGGGGGCTAGCGCAAGATCTTGTTGAGGAAGTCCTGGCAGCGAGGGTTCTGCGGGTTGGTGAAGAAGTGCTCGGGGGTGCCCTCCTCCAGGATCTGGCCGTCGTCCATGAAGATCACGCGGTCGGCGACCTGCTTGGCGAAGTTCATCTCGTGCGTGACGCAAATCATGGTGATGTTGTCGCGCGCGAGCTCGATCATGACGTCGAGGACCTCCTGGATCATCTCGGGGTCGAGCGCGGAGGTGGGCTCGTCGAAGAGGATGATCGGCTGCTTGGTGCACATCGCGCGGGCGATGGCGACGCGCTGCTGCTGGCCACCGGAGAGGTTCTGCGGGTACTCCCCCGCCTTGGAGGCCAGGCCCACGCGCTCGAGCGCGGCCATGGCAGTCTTGGTGGCCTCCTCCTTGCTCTTCTTCTGCAGCTTGATGGGGGCCAGCGTGAGGTTGCCGAGCACCGTCATGTTGGGGTACAGGTTGAACTGCTGGAACACCATCGAGGAGTACTTGCGCGCCATCTCGAGGTGGTTCTTCTTGGTGAGCGGCGTGCCGTCGATGATGACCTCGCCGGAGGTGGGTTCCTCGAGGTAGTCAACGCAGCGGATGAGCGTGGACTTGCCGGAGCCGGACGGGCCGATGATGACGAGCTTCTCGCCCGCGGCCACCGTGAGGTTGATGTCCTTCAGCACGTGGAGGTCGCCGAAGTACTTGTTGAGACCCTTGATCTCGATCATGTTTGCCATGTGTCGAAGTCCTCCCGTCGTGTTGCGATTTGTTAATCCTACCTAGGGACAGGGGTCTCGTGGCCCTGACCCGCTGAACAGAGACTGAGAAACAACACTGCCGTTACGGGGTGGAAACACTGAGCTTGGAATTGCAGGAAAGATGCGAAGGGCAGCGCACAAAAAAGCCGGAGCCTGAGGCCCCGGCGTCACGTTTGGTAGCCCGTACCAGATTCGAACTGGTGATCTCCGCCTTGAGAGGGTTATCCCACAGCAGCGACTGAGGACAACAGACCTATACAAAAGAGCGTCTGAGCAGGTCTTTTGCACCAACGGACAGCGACTGACGGAACCTGACGAAAACGGAGTTCCGGTCGCTGTTGTGTCCCAGTTGTGTCCTGTCCACAGCCAGGCCGACGCAATGGTCAAATCGAAGGAGGCCACCATGAACTACAGCGCAGCAGACATTGAAGCCATGTGCGAGCTCGAGGACTACTCCCACTTCCGCGCAGAGCTCGTTGAGATCTCGCCACAAAGCTTTACGCTCGAAGAGCTCAAGGATATTCTCGGCGACATGATTCGAAGCAAGGTCGCCCTGGAAGACAGCATGCGAGAGCACTTCACAACGCTTGGGGAAGTTGAGCAGACCGAGCTGCTCAACATGCTGGGAGCCAGCGGTTGCAAGGACCGCGACTGGTGGTATCGGATGCTCATGGATGGTCCGGTGCACCGGGAGTTCCCGACAATCTGACAAAGCTTCGATAGAAAGCAAAGAGCCCCGCAGCCAAGGAGAATAAGGTCGCGGGGCTCCGTCGTTGTATATGCCGTTAGACCCACTGGGCATAAGCCCGAAAGGAATGGGTGCGAAGCTTTCGAGCGTTTCCTACACGCCTGCGAGTTATAGGCATGGCCTTTCGGCGCATTGAAAACGTTGAAATACCGTGCGCCACTCCGGCGCCAGCACCGCACAGCCCACGAGCATGTCCACGTTGGCCGCGACCACGCCGAGCACGCCCTGTACGATGGTTCGCGCGAGCCTCCACGGCCGCTCGCTGGATGCCAGGAAAGCCTCCATCATTGCCCCTTCCGCATGTTCTTGATCCCCGCCTTCATGACGGCGACGTCATGCCCCAGGGCGTAGGTGCGCTCGACGATGCGGTTGTGCCGCTCGACCCGCCGCGTCAGGGTGTCGATCTTGACCTCCATGACCGCGAAGCTGCGCGAGTTGGACACGAGCACCCGGAGAGGGTCAGCACCCCCGTCGCGAGCGCCGCGATGACCGACTCCGTGCGCACCTTCTCCCCGGACGGGAACGCACCGTCTCTCGGAGAGAAGTGTCGGTGGTGGTCACAAACGGTTATGTCCAGCTGCGTGTATGTTGCGAAGCGTCGCCTTCCGTCACTTTACGAAGGAGTTCACGAGAAGCAAGGATCGACGGGCCTTCTCGTTAATCCAGACATGAAAGATAATGGTTGGGATGTGCATGAGGAGATGGTCGATTTGTTCGGAAGAAAAACCGAGCTTGAGGCTGCCGCCCGAGAAGCAGAAAAGAGGCGCGATGCAGCTCTGAAGAGCTTGGATGAGGCCTGCGTCAATTTGCTCCGTACGCGTAAGCGAGCTGAGGCTCTTGTGGATGAGAGCATGATGCTGCTTAATTCGGTGAGCTTCGTCCCCCTCAAGTTCATTAAGGGAAAGAGCTCTATCAAGCACGAACAAAGAAAGTTCAGAAAAAGCGACGAGATCGTGAGAAGGCAGTTCGCTCGGGATGCCATCTCGCTTGGGGTCGCGGCGGTAGCAGCGGGCGGGCTCGCGAGTATCGTATGGAAGGTGCGCAACAGGGTATCCGAGCTGTTCAAGTCCAACAGATCATTGGTTCTGGTCGGTGCTTGCACAGTAGTGGCAGGGTTATTCTTCGGGGCTTGGAAGATTTCGAGGGTGTTCGTGAGAAAGAGCACTCGGGAATGGGAGCAGCACGCGAAAGAGTGTATTGAGGAGGCCAAGGCAGCCAATGAATGCAGCCTGGAAGCGAAGTCTGATGAGGAGATCATCTCTTCGCACATGCAAAAGCTAGAGTTACTCCTGACCTCAAGCGAAGGGGCGAGAAACCAAAAGTTCCCTGCCCTTCCGAGGGAGCAAAAAGAGTCTGTCACGCAGCTGCTTTCCAACACGGAGTGGCTAGCCAAGCTGCTTAACGGGGAGGTCACCACGTGAACGCTGAGAGAATGGTGAAAAGCTCAGAGGAACAAGCGATTGGTTCCATAATCTGGCAGATCGTGAGCTTTCGCTTGGAGGACCTCCGCATGGCGCTCGAGGCACAGAACCTTAACCTCGAGCAGTCTTTGGAGTACATAGAGGAATGCAAGCACTTCATATATGACGAGGTCATCAACCGCGGGCTGGGCAGGGGCGGCGAGAAGGGGATGCACGGCTTCATCGCCGAGGGACTCGAGGTGTTCATCGGTAACGCAAAGCAGGTCGTACAGGGGAAGGCTGCGAGATTCCTTCTCGACAACGACAACGGAGTCACCGACTTTCATATCGGGGACGTGGCGTACCAGTCCAAGTTCTCTCTGAGGTTCCTGAGCATAGATGCTGTCCTTGACCATGCTAGGAAATACCCAGAATTCGTGAATGCAGGAGGGAGGTACTCCATCCCATCTGACTTCTTCAACAGGATAAAGGAGCTTAAGGCTATTCCCGAATCCGAAGTCAGCAGCCTCCCGCTTGTGGAGAGGAATCTCTGGAAGAAGGTTCAGGGCCTTGAGGAAGAGGGCATAGAGCTCGGCCAAAACCTGGAGCCCTCCGCATTCAAATTCCTCGATGCGAGACGAGAGCGTGTCGACGACACGATTGCCCGCGAGGAGGCCGACATCCGAGCGACGGACCGCCAGATTCGCGAAGGAATCGAGGGGGCTCACAGGCCAACCCTGGGCGAAGCGGCGAGGGCGATCGGCGTGGGAGCGGCGCTCGAGGCGAGTGTCGGAATCGGGCTTGAGGCCTATGGAAAGATAAAGGCGGGAAAGAGGATCCAAGACTTCTCGATTGAAGACTGGCGGGATCTTGGCGTCGTAGCGGCAACAGAGGGAGCGAAGGGAGGAATCAGGGGCGGAGCCGTCTACGCATTAGTTAACATGACGAGGATTCCTGGAGCGGCGGCGACCGCCGCAGTCACGGCAACATATGGAATAATCGGCCAAGCAGCTCGACTCAAGGAAGGAGAGATATCGGCTTCGGAATTCTGCGAGGCGAGCGAGGTTCTGTGTCTGGAGAGCACAATAAGCGCACTGTCATCGATTGTCGGTCAAGTCACAATACCGGTACCAGTGATAGGCGCACTGGTTGGAAACGCGGCTGGAATGCTCGCATACGAGATCGCAAGGGGAAACCTCGAAAAGTACGAGCAAGATTTGGTGGCGAAGCACGCACTCAAAATCCGAGAGACGATTAGGTCGTACGACGATGAGTGCTCAGAGCTGATTAAATACTATATTCAAAGGACGGAGTCAGAACTCGAACTCCTCAACGTCGCTTACGGAGCAGACGCCAATAGGGCAATACTCGCCGCAGCCGAAGGGGCGCTACGCGCGGGAGCGAAAGACGAGCTGGTTCCCAGAGACATTGATGAGGCGGAGTCGATATTTACTAAAGGACGAAAGTAAGGACCCGCCCCCTCGCGCCGCCCGCACGGCAGGTTCGTCCCAAGCCCATGCGACGGCGCGTCCACCCCTCCGGCGCATGTTAAGAGCTCTTCGCGGTGAGGTACCCGGCGCCGCCCACGCCGTCGATGCGCATGTACGTCGCCGAGATCCGCGAGCTCGAGTACGTCGTCCCCGCGCCTCCTACGAGGGACGTGCAGTTGTAGAACGCGCCCGACCCCGTGCATCCGGCGGGAAGCGCCCAATCGGCGTCCGCCCAGATCGTCGTGAGCGAGCCGCATCCGGAGAAACAGTAGAACACGTCCTCCAGCTCGCCGGTCGGGAAGCCGGACAGGTCGATCTTCACGAGCCCGTCGCAGCTGCAGAACGCGTAGCGCATCTCGCG
>DXAB01000154.1 GCA_019117265.1 Candidatus Olsenella pullicola | reverse complement strand
GTTGTGGACGACCAGCTGGGACGGCTCACCTTCACCGACCAGATGGCCGAGGGGATCTTCGCGCTTCTCGACGCCCGCGCGCCGTACGGCACCTACAACCTCACCGGCTCCGGACGCGTGGCCTCCTGGGCTGAGGTCGCCCGCGAGGTCTTCGAGCTCGCCTGCGGCAACGGTGACGCCGTCACCCCCGTGACCACCGCCGAGTACTACGCGCGCGCCGACGGCCCGGTGGCGCCGCGCCCCGAGCACTCCGACCTCGACCTCTCCAAGATCCGTGCCGCGGGCTTCTCGCCCCGCGACTGGGAGGACGAGCTGCGCGAGTACGTTGCGGGGCTGCAGGATTAACTCAATCGAATATCAGATGACTATCTGATAAAATAGCAGAGTATCATCTGCTGTCCGATGAACAGGGATGTGGTGGAGATGGAGCCGATTTACTCGATGACAACGCTTCAGCGTAATCCCTCGCAGGTAAAGGAGGCTGCGCGCGACTCGGTTGTTCGGATTACCGAGCAGGGAGCCGGCGCCTATGTGTTCTGCAGCGAAGAGGCCTTTGAGAGGCGAATCGCCGCAGAGCGTGAGGACGCCGCGTTTGAGGCTCGTCTCATGGAGGCGGTTGGTCGCGGCGCGGCGGATATCGAGGCGGGGCGTTATACGACCTCGGTTGAGGGGGCGTTTGCGCGCGCGGAGGAGTTGAGGAGAAAGCGTGCCTAACGTCGAGCTGCGCATCTCTGAGGAATTCTCTGCGGGCCTGGCCGACATCTACTCCGAGAGGGTTCTTGGGAGAATCTGGGACGCTCTGAACAATCTCCAGTCGTTTCCCGAGATGGGTTCGGCCCGGGTGAGGCGCTGTCTGACCGATCAATATGGAGAAGAACTTCGTCAGATTCCCATTTCAACGTTTCTTATCGTATATCGCTACGATGGTCGGGTGGTTGACGTGCTCGCGCTCGTCTATGGCCCCTCTGTTGTTTGATTTCTGCTCGTATACCGGTATATAGGGAGGCATAGCATGTCCGACACCTTCGAGCCCACCAACATCATCGTCACCGGCGGGTGCGGCTTCATCGGCTCCAACTTCGTGCACCACGTGGTGAACAACCACCCCGGCACGCACGTGACCGTGCTCGACAAGCTCACCTACGCGGGCAACCCCGAGAACATCGCGGGGCTGCCGGAGGACCGCGTGGAGCTCGTGGTGGGCGACGTCTGCGACGAGGCGCTGCTGGACCGCCTGGTCCCCGGCCACGACGCGATCGTCCACTTCGCCGCGGAGTCCCACAACGACAACTCCATCGCCGACCCCGAGCCCTTCGTGCGGACGAACGTCTACGGCACCTACCGCCTGCTGGAGGCCTGCCGGAAGTTCGATGTCCGCTGCCACCACGTCTCCACCGACGAGGTCTACGGCGACCTCGCCCTCGACGACCCGGCGCGCTTCACCGAGGAGACCCCCTACCGCCCGAGCAGCCCCTACAGCTCCACCAAGGCGAGCTCGGACATGCTCGTGCGCGCCTGGCACCGCACCTACGGCGTCCGCGCCACGATCTCCAACTGCTCCAACAACTACGGCCCCTACCAGCACGTGGAGAAGTTCATCCCGCGTCAGGTGACCAACGTCCTGTGCGGCACCCGCCCGAAGCTCTACGGCGACGGGAGGAACGTCCGCGACTGGATCCACACCGAGGACCACTCCTCGGCCGTCTGGGCCGTCCTCACCAGGGGGCGCGTGGGCGAGACCTACCTGATCGGCGCGGACGGCGAGAGGAGCAACATCGACGTGCTCCGCGCGATCCTCACGGCCATGGGCCGGCCCGAGGACGCCTTCGACTGGGTGCGCGACCGCCCCGGCCACGACCGCCGCTACGCGATCGACCCCACGAAGCTCAGGACCGAGCTGGGCTGGCGCCCGCGCCACACCGACTTCGCCGAGGGCCTCGCCGCCACCATCGAGTGGTACCGCGAGAACGAGGCCTGGTGGCGCCCCGCCAAGGAGGCCACCGAGGCAAAGTACGCCGCCCAGGGGCAGTAGGGGGTTGACAGAGGTGACAGGGTAAACTGTCATGAATCGCCCGCGATGAGCATGACGTGAGCGCTCCTAACGTTTACCGGTAAGACCTGCCGACCGGCGCGGCCGCCTTGGGCATGCGCCGGTCTTTCAGGTTACGATCAGGCGAGAGAGGCCGTGCGATAGGAGGCTGCTATTGGCAAGGTGGGCGTCGGGCGGGCGAAAAGGGGGCTTCGCAGAGGACTGATGCCGGTAGTTCTCGCCGCACTTCTTGCCTGCGTGGTTGCGTTGCCGGTGCCGAGGCGCCTGCTCCGCCCGATGCCGACGTATACTCATCCCCAATGGTCCTGCAACGAGCACTGGGGGCAACGTGAGAAGGTCGGGCGGAAAGCACTTTAGGCGCAGTCCCAGAAGCGTCTGGATTGACGCGCTGCGCGTGCTCGCGGTGCTTCTCGTTGTCTTCAACCACACTCCCGGCTATGCGCTGTACCAAACCAGCTCCGGCCCCACAGCCTGGGCATATCTCTTTGTGACCATGCTCACGCGCGTTAACGTGCCGCTGTTTCTCATGGTCTCCGGCGCGCTGCTCCTGGGCCGAGAAGAACCCATCGCCCGCGCGGTGGGCCATCGTCTCCCCAGGATTCTCGGCGCCATTGCGGTCTTTGGCGGCACCTGCTACGTCATCAGGTTTGGCGGGACGGCCGGGATCGTGCGCGGAATCCTCTCCGGGGACACCGAGGGATCGTATTGGTTCCTCTACGCCTACGCGGGCATGATCCTGCTTCTCCCGTTTCTGCGCGCCGTGGCCTCCCGGATGGGACGGGTCGAGTTCGTCTACCTGCTGGTGCTGCACACCATCATGACGGCCGTCGTGCCGATGGCGAGCTACGCCGCCGGCGCGCTCACGGGCAGCGGCATCACGCTCAACCTCACGCTTCCGATCGCCGTCGAGCGTCAGCTGTTCTACCCGCTCGTGGGCTACTACCTGGGACGGGTGGTTGATGTGCGGCAGATAACGGGAAGTCTTCTGGCAAAGCTGGGGCTGGCGGCGCTCCTTGGCATTGCGGCCTCGAGCGCGCTCACGTACCACCAGGGCGTGACCACGGGTTATACGGAGGACTTCGTCTCGCTCTTTGACTGGGTGAGCGCGATTGCGGTGTTTCTGCTGGCGAGAAGGGCCCTCGACGGCGCGCCCGCGCTGAGCGAGCGCCTGCCGGGGCTCTGCCGCGCGGTAACGACGCTGGGTCCGCTCACGTTTGGAGTGTACCTCTTTGACCCCATCCTCAAGTGCTACCTCTGGCCCCCGTTGCGCGACCTTCTTGACCCCGTGCTTCCCATGCTGGTGGTTTCCGCGCTGTGGTGCCTGGTGAGCCTGGCCGTTGGCTCCGCCCTCACCTGGCTGCTCAAGCGCGTGCCGGTGCTCGGCCGCATCGTGTGACGTAGCTGCGGCGGGCGGCCCGTCCTTCTCGCCCGGCGCGCCCTCGCGCCCACCGAAAGATGGGGCCGTTTGGAAGATTTAACGTCCCAAACCGTATCTGGAGCATATCATCGCTGCTAACGGGTTATGTTGGCTTCGATGAAAGGATTGATAAATGATAAGACGAAGTATTGTAAGGAGGGGCCCCGCCCTGCTCCTCTCGTTCGTCGCAGCCGCGGCGCTCAGTCTGGTCTGCGTTACGCCCGCGTGGGCCGATCCAGGCAACGATGAGCTTGAGACGGCTACGACCGTGCAGGTCAACCAAACGGTGTCCGGCACAACGCTCAGCACGTCCGATGACGATTTCTACCGCTTCACCACGCCGTCGGACGGCATCGTCCAGCTCAGCCTCAGCAACGCCCAGAACTCGAGGGGCGGCTGGAACGTCCGCCTGCGCAACCTCGACGATGATGCCATCGCCAGTTTTGGCTGGGAATCCAGCGCCACGAGCCACTCGGGCACGCGCGTTGGTCTTCCCAAGGGAACGTATGTGGTTGAGGTGTCCCCCTACAGCAACACAAGCGGTCAGCGCTACAGCCTTACGGTTGGCTTTTCGGCTGCCTCGAACTGGGAGACCGAGTTCAACGATGGACTGGAGACGGCCGACCCGCTTGCCGTGAACAGCGCGGTCAAGGGCTCGACCATCGACTCCGGTGACGATGACTTCTACCGCTTCACCACGCCGTCGGACGGCATCGTCCAGCTCAGCCTCAGCAACGCCCAGAACTCGAGGGGTGGCTGGAACGTCCGCCTGCGCGATCAGTCAGACGAGACCATCGCCAGTTTTGGCTGGGAAGCCAGCGCCACGAGCCACTCCGGCACGCGCATCGGCCTGCCCAAGGGCACCTATACCGTTGAGGTGTCTCCTTACTCAAACACAAGTGGCCAGGAGTACACCTTGACTGCAGGCTTTACGGCGGCCTCGAACTGGGAGACCGAGTTCAACGACAACCTCTCAACCGCCGACACGATTACCCTGGGCAAGACTATCAACGGTTCGTCGATTGACTCTTCCGACGATGACTTTTATCGCCTTGTCCTCTCCAAGAGCTCGACTGTCTATCTGAGGCTCACCAACGCTCAGTACTCACGCGGCGGATGGCGCGTTTACCTGCGCGACATCAACAACAATGCGATTGTGAACTATGACTGTGGCGCCGATCAGACCAGTCACTCAAGCTCCGCGATTCGCCTTGATGCGGGCACCTACACGTTTGAGGTGTCGCCGTATTCGAACACGTCGGGTCATGAGTACACCCTCACCGTCTCCGATTCCCCCCAGACCCAGACCATGTACCGCCTGTACAACCCCTACACCGGCGAGCACTTCTACACGGCCAACGCGGGCGAGCGCGACACGCTCAAGTCCATCGGCTGGACCTACGAGGGCGTGGGCTGGGTGGCGCCGCTCGAGGGCGACCCGGTCTACCGTCTCTTCAACCCCTACACCGACGACCACCACTACACGACGAGCGCGAGCGAGCGCGACACGCTCAAGTCCATCGGCTGGCGCTACGAGGGCGTGGGCTGGCGCTCGGGCGGGTCGGTCCCGGTGCTGCGCCAGTTCAACCCCTACGTCCGGACGGCCACCCACAACTACACCGTGAGCAGGGAGGAGAACGACAAGCTCGTCTCCCTCGGCTGGAGGGAAGAGGGCACCGGCTGGTACGCGGTGAGCGCGAAGTAGCGCCACGCGCACGGTCATTGCGGGGACGCGCTGGGACCTGCCGGCGCGTCCCCTTTTCGTAGAAAGGGAGGGTGTGGTCAGCCATGCGTCAAAGACCTGGCAGGTTGGCGGCAGTCGCGCTTCTCGCCGCGGCGTTTGCGGTTTTGTTGGTGCCGATGGCGGCACGCGCGGCAACGCTGCCCATGTATCGCCTGTACAACCCCTACACCGGTGAGCACCTCTATACGTCAAATTCCAAGGAGTGCAGCAATCTGTGGTGGATCGGCTGGTCCTTTGAGGGCACTGGATGGGAGGCTCCCTCCGAGGGCAAGCCGGTCTACCGCCTCTTCAACCCCTACACCGACGACCACCACTACACGATGAGCGCCGAAGAGCGCGACACGCTCAAGAAGATCGGCTGGTCCTACGAGGGCGTGGGCTGGTACTCGGGCGGCACGGTGCCGCTCTATCGGCAGTTTAACCCGTACGTCACCACGGGCACGCACAACTACACCACGAGCAAGGAGGAGAACGACGCGCTGGTCCGTCTTGGGTGGCGCGGCGAAGGCGTGGCATGGTACGCCGAGGGGCTTGGGGACCCCAACGCAACGCTCGTGCACAGCTATAAGACGGTTTCCTTTAACAGCGAGGGCGGCAGTGAGGTCCCCTCCCAGAGCATCCTCATGGGCGAGCGCGTGACCAGGCCGGCGGACCCAACGCGTGCGGGCTACACCTTCAAGGGCTGGTACAGCGACTTTGAGAAGAAGGTCCCGTATGACTTCTCCGCGCCCGTGACGGAGGCCATGAACCTCTATGCCCTGTGGGAGAAGAACGTTGCGTACCATTACGAGGCGTACTACATCGACGGTCTTGGCTCAACGTGGTATGACGGCTCGAGTCGCACGCTCTACATCAAGACGGACAATCCGACCGGTAGCTTCCGGCTCGCTGACGCCCAGGCAACCGAGACCTGGGTCATGGGCCTGCAGTCGGGCGAGTTTCTCGACGTAAAGGACAGCGGTCGCGCACAGAACAGCAACTTCCTCAAGGTTCCCGGGGGCTACGTGGTGCAGTATCGCTTTGACACGGAGGCCACGGGGGCGCACACGATCGAGATAAGGGAGACCGACCCGAACGACCCGTACTACCAGGGGGCGGTGGCGGCAACCTTCACGGCAGACTTCAAGAGCTATGACGCCACCGTGGACGCGTGGATTGACGAGCAGATCGCGCGCTATACCACCACGGACATGACCCCGCCCGAGAAGATGCGCAAGATCTGCGCCGGCCTGCTCCAGGAGTTTTCCTACCTGCACGTTGACGGCGAGAATCTTGTCTTTCTGGCGTCTGAGCCCAACAACCCGTTCTTTGTAACCAAGCGCTGGGATTCTGCAACCTCGCCGGCAGTCTTGTGTCAGATCGCGGAGCGCGTGGGAGGCTTCTCGAGCATCCACAATTGCTACGGCGACTACCCGCGCGGCTCGCTTGAGTGGCAGTACACGCACTACCTCTGCAAGTGCGTCTATCAGGGCACGGAGTACACCTTCCAGGCGTGCCCGACGGCGGACACGGGCCAAGTTGACCTTGAGAGCGTAGAGCCCATAGACTTTGGCAACCTGAGCAGCCCGATATTTGACCGCGCATGAGCTCGGCGCGAGTGCTCCGGCAGGCGTTCTGCCGGAGCGCTCGCACATAAAAGAGGGACGGGGGTATATCTATAAAGCTTACAAAACCATAACAGTGGGTTCTAGTTTCCGCATTGATAAAAGTGACACCCTCTGGGTACCCTTTCTCACAAGGTTAGTTTCAGCCAACGAGAGAAAGGCAGGACCATGAGACGGCACGAGTCCGACCACAGGCGCCTCCCGCGCATCGCAGCGCTTCTCGCTGCGCTTGTGATGGGGGCGCTCTGCCTGGCGCCCGCGACCGCCGCGGCCGACGATGACGATTACCGCAGAGCGAGGACCATCGCGGTCAACCAAACCTACACGGCAAGCGCGCATGAGGCGAGCGATGACGCGTGGTATCGCTTTGACCTGACGCAGGCCGGCCCGGTGAAGATCAAGCTCACGAGCTCCGTTGCCTCGTGGGGCGAGTGGGAGGTCAGCCTCTACGACGCCTCGCGCCGCGACGACGATGACATCCTCGAGTACGAGGCGCGCGCGAGAAAAGGCAGCTTCGAGACGGCGGAGATCGGCCTTGCCGCGGGAACGTACTACCTCGAGGTCGAGGGCGACGATGACGACGACCGCCGCGGCGCCACGTACGGCCTGCTGGTCTCGCATACCGCAAGCGGCTCATGGGAGACCGAGACAAACGACGGGCCGCGCCTCGCCGACGAGCTGCGCCTGAACTCCGCGATCAAGGCCACGACCACCCACGTGGACGACGATGACGACGACCGTGACGACTTTGACGACGATGACGACTGGGACGACGACGATGACGACGAGGACGAGGACTGGTTCAAGTTCACGCTCTCCGGCTCCACGGACGTCCGTCTGACCTTCTCCAACGCCCAGCGCAGCCGTGGCGGCTGGAACGTCCAGCTCTTCAGCGAGCGTGACTTCCGCAGCTCCCGTGCCCTTCTTGCCGAGCGCCACCACGCCAGCGAGACCGGCTTTGAGAGCAAGCAGCTGACCCTGGGCGCCGGCACCTACTACGTGAAGGTTGACCCCAACGTGGGGACGAGCGGCGCGTCGTACTCGCTCGAGCTGCGCACCGGCTCCTCCTCGGGCCAGAACCAGGGCCAGAACCAGGGACAGAGTCCCGAGCCCGTCAACGGCGAGCGGATGTATCGCCTCTACAACCAGTGGACCGGCGAGCACTTCTACACCTCGAGCAACGTTGAGCAGAAGGCGCTCGTGAGCATCGGATGGACCGACGAGGGAACCGGCTGGGTGGCGCCCACCGAGGGCAAGCCCGTGTATCGTCTGTTCAACCCCTATACGAGCGACCACCACTACACGACGAACTACGACGAGTACGTTGAGCTCGGGCGCATTGGGTGGAAGCAGGAGGGCGAGGGCTGGCGCTCCGGCGGCTCCACGCCCGTGTATCGCCTGTACAACCCATTTGTGCGGGCCTGCACGCATCACTACACCACGAGCAAGGCCGAGAACGACTCGCTCGTTGCCCTTGGCTGGGTTGCCGAGGGGGTCGGCTGGTACGCCAACGAGTAGCGCCTCCGGCCGCCCGCGCGGTCGTCAAGTGATGGGGACGTGTCGAAGACGGCTTCGGCACGTCCCCTTTTTGCGGAGTATGGCATAAACTTACAGGCAGCTTACGAGAAGAACGGGGAGGACGGCGTGATCAACTCTTGCAGCAACGGCGCGGACCGGCGTGCCGAGGTGGGCGTCTTTGGCAGCGGTGCGTGGGGCCTTGCGCTCGCGCGGCTCTTCTCGCTCCAGGGTCATCACGTGACGGTGTGGTCGGAGTCCGCGCAGACCGTCGAGCGTCTGGGCTCATCGCGCACCATCCCCCTGCCCGGAGATCCGGTCCTCCCCGCGGAGATTGCCCTCACCACCGATGTTAGGGATGCGGCGGCCGATAAGGACATCATCGTGTTTGTGACCTCGTCGCGCTTCGTGCGCCCGATGGCCGCCCAGGTTGCGCCGCACGTGCGGCAGGACGCGGTTCTCGTCTGCGCCACGAAGGGCCTCGAGGAGAGCTCGATGGACACGATGACCGAGGTCATTGCCGACGAGCTTGCCAAGGCGCGCCCGGACGCCCGCCCCGCCGTGGTGGCGCTCTCCGGCCCCAGCCACGCCGAGGAGGTCGCGTTTGACATGCCCACCGCCATTGTGGCGGCGAGCGAGGACGAGGCGGCGGCCCTGCTCGTCCAGCGCCTCTTCTCAAACGAGACCCTGCGCGTCTACACCAGCTCTGACGTGCGCGGCGTCGAGCTCTGCGGCGCCCTCAAGAACGTGATCGCCCTCGCGTGCGGCATCGCGCGCGGCCTGGGCTTTGGCGACAACTCGTCGGCGGCGCTCGTCACGCGCGGCCTGGCCGAGATGCGCCGCCTGGGCACCGCCCTTGGCTGCGACCCGGAGACCTTCTTCGGCCTCGCCTGCACCGGTGACCTGGTGGTCACCGCCGGCAGCCTGCACAGCCGCAACCTGCGCTGCGGCAAGATGCTCGGCGAGGGCGTGCCCGTGAACGAGGCGGTGGCCAAGGTGGGCGCCGTGGTCGAGGGCCTGAACGCGCTGCCCGCGGTGCTCGAGCTCTCGGAGAAGCTCGGCGTGGAGATGCCCATCTGCGAGATGGTGGGCCTCGTCGTCTCGGGCAAGATCAAGCCCCAGGACGCCACGGCGCTCCTCATGGGCCGCGAGCTCAAGACCGAGGGCCCGGACGCGTACCTGTAAGAGGCCCTTTCGCTTTTCCAGCCTCGCGCGACGGCCATTTTGGCGTGTGATTTGGCGTCAAAAATGGGCGACGCGCGAGGTCGGTTGCCCTAGAGCCGCCATTTACCCAGAAAAAACCTCCGTACAATGCGTTGCCGCGCAATCAGCCGCGCGGTCATCATGCAACGCGCCAAACTGAAAGGCATGACAGGCCCGGGTGGGTAGCCCATGTGTCTCCGGAGGTGCGTGATGAGAAGAAGAGCCCTGTTCCTCTCGCTTGTTTGTGTCGTTCTGACCTGTCTCCTCTGCGTTGCGCCCGCTCCCGCGCTTGCCGCGCCGGAGGACCACTCCACCATGGCAACGGCCGAGAAGATCGACATAACCACCAGCGAGTCCCACAGCGCTTACGCTCCGGATGCCAGCGGGGACGTCTGGTACACCTTCTCCGTGCCCAAGACCGGAAGCATGCACTTTTCTTTCTCAAGCGCACCGAGGGAGGGCGCGAGCTGGGAGATTGGCCTCTACGATGCCTCCGGAGAGCTCATCTATAGTCCCGGCGCGCAGGACGTGTCTGCGCTCGGATACGGCATTCCGTATCTGGGCTACGAGGCCGGTACGTACTACCTGCGCATTAGGGTGACCTACGGCAAGCAGGCGGAGAGCTTCATCTACACGTTCCAGGCGCATTACAGCGAGAATCCCTATGAGGAGACCGAGCGAAACAACACCCCCGCAACGGCGGACGTGATGCTGCTGGGCAACGACCTCGGGGGGAGCACCCTCTCTGCCTCGGACGTGGACTGGTACAAGATCACCCTCGAGGCAGACGAGAACGTCCAGATGCTCATGAACACCTCAACCATCATAGTGGGGGGAGAGCCGGGCGCCTGGGACCCCGGCACGGGAAAGTGGCGCGTGACGCTCTACGACTCGCCAACGGCGCAGGCAGACGATGTCGTGGCCACCTTTGATCATGACAGCGCGGACGGCACCACCCTGCTGGAGACCAAGCGCCTCGCCAAGGGGACGTATTACGTCAAGGTTGTGCCGACGGAGTTTGTGGAGTTTGAGGACTACCGCATCACAATGCGCACCTCCGCAGATACGGTGACGATGTATCGTCTCTACAACCAGTGGAGTGGCGAGCACTTTTACACGTCCGATCCCTCCGAGCGCTTGGGCCTGGTCAAGATTGGCTGGACCGATGAGGGCGTGGGCTGGGTGGGCCCCGATTCCGAGTACGGCAAGCCGGTATACCGTCTCTATAACCCCTACGTTGCGGGCGGGGACCACCACTACACGATGAGCCTCGAGGAGTACAACACGCTCGGCAGCCTCGGCTGGCATCGCGAGGGCGTTGGTTGGTACTCCGGCGGCGAGATGCCCATCTATCGGCAGTTCAACCCCTATGCCAGCACGGGCACTCACAACTACACGGCGAGCGCCGAGGAGCGCGACGCGCTTGTGAGGCTCGGCTGGCGTGACGAGGGCGTGGCCTGGTACGGTTACAGCAGCTCGTAGCCGCGGTTAGGAGGCTGCCATGTCCGTTCTTGCCGCGTTTGCCGTTCCGCACCCGCCGCTAGCCGTGCCGGGGGTGGGCCATGGCCGGGAGGCAGGCATTGCCGACACGCTGGCGGCGTACGATGAGGTCGCGCGTCGCGTGGCCGACCTCGCGCCGCAGACCATCGTCATCTCGAGCCCGCATACCACGTCCTATCTGGACTACCTGCACATCTCGCCGGGGGCGGGCGCGCATGGGGACTTTGGGGACTTCGGTGACGCTGCGGATGGCTCTGATGTGGCCTATGACCAGGAGTTTGTTCGCGAGCTGGCGCGCGCTGCGGAGACTGCAGGCATCCCGGCGGGAACGCGCGGCGAGAGGGACCGTGCCCTCGACTGGGGCGTGCTCGTCCCGCTCCACTTCATCCAGGCGCGCTCCAGCGGCTATCAGGTGGTGCGCATGGGGCTCGCGGGCTTTTCGCCGCTCGAGCACTATCGGCTGGGGCGCCTGGTTCAGCAGACGGCGGAGCGGCTGGGCCGGCGCGTGGTCTACGTTGCGTCCGGCGACCTCTCGCACAAGCTGGCCACGGACGGCCCGTATGGCTTCTCGCCCGACGGGCCCGTCTTTGACGAGGCCGTGTGCGAGGCGCTGGCAAGCGGGGACTTTCTCTCGCTGCTCACGATGGACCCCGGCCTCTGCGAGCGTGCGGCGGAGTGCGGGCTGCGCTCGTTCCAGATCATGGCGGGTGCGCTCGACGGCACGCCGGTGCGCGCGGAGCTGCTCTCGCACGAGGGCCCGTTTGGCGTGGGTTATGGTGTGGCGGCCTTCACGCCCACGGGAGTGGCGGGGTCGGAACCGTCGCGTCGCTTTGAGGGGGCCTACCGTGCGTGGCACGAGAGCTCGCTCGCGCAGACGCGCGCCGCGGAAGACCCGTACGTGCGGCTGGCCCGGGCCTCGCTTGAGCATTACGTGAGAACGCGCACCCATCTGCCCGTTCCGGACGATTTGCCGGCGGAGCTTGCCGGGCGTCGCGCGGGGGCGTTCGTCTCCATCAAGAAGGACGGCCGCCTGCGCGGCTGCATTGGCACCATCGCGCCCGTGCGCGCGAGCCTCGCGGAGGAGATCGTGGAGAACGCGGTCTCAGCCGGCTGCCATGACCCGCGCTTCTCTCCCGTGCGCGAGGAGGAGCTTCCCGAGCTGGTCTACGACGTGGACGTTCTGGGGGAGTCGGAGCAGGTGGCAAGCCGCTCGGAGCTCGACCCGGCGCGCTATGGCGTTATCGTGAGCACGCCGGACGGCCGTCGCGGCCTGCTGCTGCCGGCGCTTGACGGCGTGGACACCGTTGACGAGCAGCTGGAGATTGCGGCGCGCAAAGGCGGCATCTCTCTGGGCGAGAAGAACGTGAGCCTGGAGCGCTTTGAGGTGGTGCGCCACCTATGAGCGCCCCGGCACGAAGCGGGCGCGACGGGGGCGCGGCAACGTGCGGGGTCTGCCCGCGCCACTGCAGGCTGGCGTTGGGGGCGCTTGGCGCGTGCCGCGCGCGGCGCAACGTGGGAGGCGCGGTGGTGGCCGAGAATTACGGTCGCGTGACCTCGCTTGCGCTGGATCCCATGGAGAAGAAGCCCCTCTCGCGCTTTAGGCCTGGGTCGCTGGTGGTGTCTGTGGGCAGCTACGGCTGCAACCTCTCGTGCCCGTTCTGTCAGAACTTTGAGATCTCGCAGGTGGGCGAGGGCGGCGCGGGTTGGCGCGAGGTCTCGCCCGAGGGGCTGGCCGCGCTCGCGGCGGACGCGGCGGCGCGCGACCCGCGCGTGGCGGGCGTGGCGCTTACGTACAACGAGCCCCTCGTGGGCTGGGAGTTTGTGCGGGACGCAGCAAGCGCCGCCCGCGAGCGGGGCCTCGTGAGCGTTCTGGTTTCAAACGGGTGTGCCGAGCCGGGCGTCATTGACGAGCTGGCACCGCTGATCGACGCCGCCAACATTGACCTCAAGGGCTTCTCGCCGGCGTTTTACCAGGCGTGCGGCATGCCTGACGGGACCGCGGCGCTGAGTGCCGTGCGCGCGACGATCGAGCGGCTGGCTGAGGAGCCCGGCTGTCATCTTGAGGTGACCACGCTGGTGGTGCCGGGCATGAACGACTCCGAGGACGAGGTGGGCGCCATCGCCGCGTGGCTGGCCGGGCTCAACGGCGGGCGTGGCGCCGGGGAGATCGTGCATCACGTGACCCGCTTCTTCCCGCGCTGGCGAATGGCGGACGCCGCTCCCACGCCGGTCGAGACGCTGCGCGCCCTGGCAGACGTCTCGCGGAGGCATCTTTGCCACGTGTTTCTCGGCAACGTCTGAGCGCGGGCGGCCGAGGTCACGACGGTGCCGCCCCTAGCCCCGCACCTCGTCCACGTAGGACGGCCGCTCCACGAGGGCGCCCTGCGCGTCGTCGATGGCCAGGCGCAGCTCGCCCGCGCGGTCTACGTACTGCTGCAGCACGTAGCGCAGGTCGGGCTCGGCCAGCTTGAAGAGTAGCTCCTCGACGGCGTCCACGTTGGTCCCAAAGCGCTCCGGCTTGCAGCTCGCCTCGGCGAGGTCGACGATTCGCTCAAAAGTGCGGCGCTCGTCGTCCCTCACCTCGCGCAGGCGCACCAGCAGCTCCAGCTGCTCCAGCTCGCACATGAGCGCCCACAGGCAGAAGAGCATTCGCTCGGCTGCCTGCCGGTACTGGGCGAGCTCCGCGATCTCCGGGTTCTTCTCACCGTCAGTGCCGAGCTCCTCCACAAACCCCGCGGCCCGCGAGTGCACCATCTGAAAGTGTAGCAGCGTCTCGGATGAGACCACCGTGTCCACGCGCTCGTCCAGCGTGGTGCGCACGAGCTCCCACGAGCGACGCACCATGTCGACCATCTGGCGCATGTTGGCCACAAAGAGCCGGCGGTCCGAGGTGGGGAACACCAGCCGGTTGACCAGCGCCACGGTAAGGATGGCCAGGACCAGGCTGCCGAGGCGCATTGAGGTGGCGTAGGCGTCGTCAATGGAGACGGAGGCCATGCTCACGGCGTAGGCGGTGGCAAAGAACGCCGAGGTCACGCTGCCCGGGGTAGAGGCGTAGAGCGGCGCGATGAGCACCATGCCCAGCACGGTGACGGCGGCGGGCCCCAGGTTGAGCAGCGCGAGCGCGTGCACAAAGACGCAGCCGATGGCGGTGCCGATCATGCGGGTGCGCATGCGGCGCGAGCTCTCGTCCGGGAAGGGTTGCAGCAGCAGGAACGCGTGGAGCACGTACCAGTAGAGGTGGTCCAGGGGCAGGAGCAGGTTGGAGAGGCAGCTCACGGCCAGCACGGCGCCGCAGCGCAGCGAGAAGCGCATCTCAAAGGAGTCCAGGCTCGGCCGCTTGCGAAAGAGCGCCACGCGGGCGCGGCCCGAGGGCGTGAGATGCCAGACGCGCTGGTACGGATCTGCCGCGGTGCGCAGGATGAGAACGACCATGTTGAGGTAGCTCTGGTAGAAGATGCGGAAGCGGTCCTCCGGGATGTGGGCATTGGAGAGAAGCGCGCGGGCGCGGGGGAGAAGGTGCTGGCAGGCTTTTTGATCGCCCCCGTCCTTGAGGGCGACGTCGAGCTCGCGCGTGAGGGTGGCGAGCTCGCGCAGACAGGTGGCGTGCAGCTCCGAGCCGTGGGCAGACCAGTCCAGGTTTCCCGTGAGGTAGGCCGTGCGCTGCGCGAGCGTGGCAAGCATGTCGAGCAGGTTCGTGGTGCGCGCGGGCGCGGAGGAGTCCTCGCGGGCGGTGTAGGCAAGCTCGGCCAGCTCACGACGAACGTCGAGCAACTCCTGGCTGAGGATGGGGCCAACGCCCCCGCTGGCAATGCGGTCGAGGTCGTCAGCGAGGCGGCGGACGTTGGCATGGAGGGACTCGCGCGCCGCCCGCGCGGGGCGTGCGACCAGGCCCGCAACGAGCAGCACGGCCGAGAGCAGGGCGCAGCTCACGGCGAGGACCGCCGCCTGGGTGGCAAACGTCTCGATAAGATTCTCCGGTCGCAGCTCGAGGAAGGCAAAGAGCATGGTGTAGGGGAAGTATCGGCGCGGGTTGAGCTGCGAGGAGCGCATGTATACCAGGATGAAGGGCATGCACAGGTTGACGAGCACGCAGAGCGCGGGATTTGCCACGGCAAGCCGGGCCGCCACCAGCGCAAGGGCGCTCACAAGGAAGAAACGCGCGAACTGGCCAGGCGGGTTGTACTTGCCAAATCGCACCTCAAAGAGGGTGGTGTAGGGGGAGACCACCAGGAGGTAGGTGTCGCCAAAGGCGAGGCTGACCACCCAGAAGAGAGCGATGAAGAACAGGATCGTGGGCAGGGTGTGGACAAGCTTTGACCGCTTGTCGTCAACCCATGCTGTGATCTGCCGCTTGTCCATCACATGCTCCTCGCCCGCCTCATTTGATGATAGCGGAGGTTGGGCGGGGCAAAAGGCCGTGGCACGCACGATTGAAATCGAAAAAAGGCTCTTCGTGTAGCGCCCGATCTCTCTGTTGGGGAATCTGCCGCTTCGTGTAGCGTCAAAATGGGGTGATTTGGCCGTTCGCCCGAGTATCAAATAGAGAAGACCCAGTTCGCTACTTTGCCACCCCCTGAAATCACGCTACACGAAGCGGCGGATTCCTCGCTGGCGGCGCCGGGCGCTACACGAGACGGGAAATCATAACGGCAGCGTGCCAAAGGCCGGCCAGGTGCCTACAGACCCATCGCCTGCATCACAAACATGATTACGGTGAGCACGGTCACGGCCACGATGGTGAACCACGTGAGCGCGTTCCACACGCGACCGTTGGCAAAGCGTCCCATCACGTGCTTGTCGCTGGCAATGAGCACCATGAAGACGAGAAGCACGGGCAGCAGCACGCCGTTGATGACCTGGGCGACCATCATGATGCCAAAGAGGTTGACGTTGGGCAGCATGACCACCACGGCAGAGATTGCGATAACGCCCGTGATGATGCCGCGGTAGGCGGGCGCCTCGGCCCAGCTGCGATCCGCGCCGCGCTCCCAGCCAAAGGCCTCGCAGATCGCGCTCGAGGTGATGCCGGGAAGCACGCACGCCGCCAAGAAGGACGCGCCCGTGAGGCCCGCGCCAAAGAGGGCCTCGGCGTAGTCGCCCACCAGGGGCGCAAGCGCGGCGGCCGCGTCCTCGGCACCGCTCACGACAACGCCGGCGGGATGCAGGACGGCGCCGGTGGTGAGGATGATGAACCACGAGATGACGCTTGCGGCCACGGCGCCGGTCACCGTGTCGATGCGCTGGTAGGGGAGGTCTTCGGCGCGCGCGTTCTTCTCGACCACGTTGGACTGCGCCAGAAAGAGCATCCAGGGCGCGATGGCCGTGCCCACGCTCGCCACCAGCAGCGAGAGGTAGCGCGGCGTGGCCTCAACGTGCGGCACCACGGTGTGCAGGAGCGCGTCTCCCCAGTTGGGGCCCACCATCACGCCCGCCACGATGTAGGTCACAAACACGCATGCAATGGCCAGGAGCACCTTCTCTATGCGCCGATACGAGCCGCTCATCGTGAGCAGCCAGATGGCGAGCGCCGCCACCGGCACGCTCACGTAGACGGGCACGTCAAAGAGCGCGAGCGCAGAGGCAATGCCAGCAAACTCGGACAGCGTGACCGTGGTGTTTGAGACAAGAAGCGCGAGCATGGCCACGGCAGAGAGGCGCACGCCAAACTGCTCGCGGATGAGCGACGCCAGGCCCTTGCCCGTGACGCAGCCCATGCGCGCCGCGGTCTCCTGCGCAACGATGAGCAGGAAGCACATTACCGGCACGGTCCAGAGCTGCATGAACCCAAAGAGCGCGCCGGCGTTGGAGTAGGTTGCCACGCCGCCCGCGTCCGCGCCGGCAAGAGCCGCAACCAGGCCCGGACCCATAGCTGCAAGGATGAGCCTCGGCTTTAGCGATGAAAGGCGACCGTCACCCTTTGTCATAATGCGACCAGAACGACGAGGGTGAACACCACCACGGCCACGATCATGGCCACGGCGGAGAGGGTGAAGCCCGAGGTCTCCTTGTTGTTGGCATCTCGGTTTCGAAGAACGGCCAGGTAGATGGGTGTAAGCGCAAACGAGAGGAACGTGGAGACCGCCGCTGCGACGCCGCCCGTGGTGAGCGCCGCGCCAAGGCCCTCGAGCGACGCCTCGATGGTGGGCACGGCGGGAGACGCCATGACGCTCTCGAGCGCGAGCACGATGAGCGCCACGAGCGCCCCGAGAACCGCGCCGATGCCGATGCCGCGGAACGTGAAGCCAATCATCGAGGGCGAGTCCTCGTCGTCCGGGTCGTTCTCCAGGAAGAAGTTGGTGACGTAGCTCACGGAGTCGTCCGCCAGGACAAGTGCCACGGCGAGGGGGACGGAGACGGCGAGCGTCTCCTGCAGGCCCAGCCTGCCGCCCACGGCCAGCGCGACCGCCACCACGCCCAGGGCCCAGAGCGCCACCCACGCGTTGCGGCGAACGAGCCAGATGAGCGCGCTCGCGCGTCCGGAGTCGTCGCCCTCGGCGCCGCCGGCCACGCGCAGGTCCTCGGCGTGCTCCTCCTCCAGGACGTCGAGCGCGTCGTCAACGGTGACGATGCCCAGAAGCCGCCCCTCGTCGTTGACGACGGGCATGGCCAGCAGGTTGTACTTCGCAATGTCCTCGGCCACGTCCTCCTGGTCGTCCTCGGGGCTGGCCGTGACCAGGTCCTCGGTGGCAAGCTCGGAGAGGCGCGTCTCGGCGGGCGCCACAATGAGGGCGTTGAGCGTCACCACGCCGGAGAGCTTGCCGTCCTCGTCTGTGAGGTAGACGTAGCGCACGGACTCAAAGTCCTCGTCCAGGCCGCGCAGCAGCTCAACGGCGTCGGCCACGGTGGCGGTCTCGCTGATGCTCGCTACCTCGGAGGTCATGATGCGGCCCGCGGTGTTCTCGCGGTAGCCCAGGAGCTGGCGGATGGCGCGCTGCTCCTGGACGCCCATCAGGCGCAGGAGCTTCTCGGCCTTGTCGTAGTCGAGCTCGCTCACCAGCTCGGCGGCGTCGTCCGGGTCCATCTCGGAGAGCATGCGCGAGGCGTCCGTCTCGGTGAGGTTGCCCATGAGCTCGGCGGCCATGGCGTCGTCGTCAAACTCGGCCATCGCGCCGGCGCGCTGCTCGTCGTCCAACTGCGCAAAGACCTGGCCGCGCAGGCGCGGGTCAAGCCGCTCGATGATGTCTGCGATGTCGGCGGGGTGCATGTCGTCGAGCGTCTTGTGGGAGACGGAGAGCTTGACGTTGGAGAGGTCGCGCTCCACGAGGTCCATGTAGCTCCACGCGATGATCTTCTCGGGCAGGGGGTGGCCGAAGGTGCGGCACACGCGCAGCGCCACGCGCTCCAGGGCGGGGTGGAGGCTGCGGAGAAGGCCGCGCGCGCCCACCTCGGCGCCGAGCAGGCGCAGCTGGGTGGAGCTGGTGTCCGAGAGCTTGAGGTCGTTCACGCGCACGACGCGCATGCCGTGGGTGTCCACGATCTGCTTGTTCAAGATGTCGCGGGCGAGAAGGACCTCGTCCGGCTGCAGGTACGAGAAGCGCAGGTCGGTGGCTATGACCTTGAGATGGACCTCGTTCTCGTCATAGGTGTCCACGAACTTGCGCCAAGAGATCATGATCGGCGTGCGACCGGGGCCCATGAAGGCCAGGCTCGTGATGCGGGGAAAGACCTCGCCCGTGGCGATGCCGAGGTCGGAGACCGTGCCGACCTTCTCGCCGTCGGCGTCAAGAACGGGGTTGCCCAAGAGCTGGGACAGGTAGATCATGTGCGCTCCTTACGTGCGTTTGCGTCGGCGGACGCGCGTGGGAGCGCGCCGCAGGGTTATCGACGACAAGGTCGAGGTTTCATGCGGACCTTTCTCTTGGGCTGATTTTCCACACGTCATTGTAGCCGATGCGAGCGCATGCGGCGAGAAGGTCGTGCGCCCGTTGCCGTCGCGCGGGCCCGTCTTAGTTAAACGCCGCTATCATGGTGTGGTGAACGTGAAGGACGGCATCCTGACCATCACTGCCGAGCACAGTGAGAACCAGGATCAGAA
>DXAB01000153.1 GCA_019117265.1 Candidatus Olsenella pullicola | reverse complement strand
GCATCCGCCAGGACGGCGAGACCGTGCCGATGACCGACGAGCTGCTCGAGAGCATCCGCGAGGCCAACGACGCCTACGCCGCCGAGGGGCTGCGCGTGCTCGCCGTGGCGTACCGCCCGCTCCCCGCGGACGACGCGTCGCTGCCGCGCTCCATGCGCGACTACACGCCCGACGCGATAGAGCGCGACCTCACCTTCGTAGGGCTCGAGGTCATGCAGGACCCGCCGAGGCCCGAGGTCGCCGAGGCGGTGGAGAAGTGCCGGCGCGCGGGCATCCGCGTCATCATGATCACGGGCGACTACGGCCTCACCGCGGTCTCGATCGCCCGCAAGATCGGCATCGTCCGCGGCGAGCACCCGCGGATCCTCTCGGGCGTCGAGCTCGAGCGCACGAGCGACGACGAGCTCAAGGAGGCCCTGCGCGGCGAGGTGGTCTTTGCCCGCATGGCCCCCGAGCAGAAGCTACGCGTGGTGGAGAACCTCCAGCAGATGGGCGAGATCGTCGCCGTCACCGGCGACGGCGTGAACGACTCCCCCGCCCTCAAGAAGGCCGACATCGGCGTCGCGATGGGCATCACGGGCACCGACGTCGCCAAGGAGGCGGCCGACATGGTGCTCACCGACGACAACTTCGCCTCGATCGTGCACGCCATCGAGGAGGGGCGCGCGGTCTACGCCAACATCCGCAAGTTCATGCTCTACATCCTGAACTCCAACATGCCCGAGGCCGTGCCCTCCGCCGTCTACCTGCTCTCCGGCGGCGCCGTGCCGCTGCCGCTCACCACGATGCAGATCCTCACGATCGACCTCGGCACCGACATGCTGCCGGCGCTGGGCCTGGGCTGCGAGCCGCCCGAGGACGACGTCATGGACCGGCCTCCGCGCAACCCGTCCGAGCCGCTGCTCACCGGCGCCCTCATGCGCAAGGCCTTCCTCGGCTACGGTCTCATGGGGGCCGTCGTCTCGATGGCGGCCTACGTCTTCGCCCAGCTCGAGGCCGGGTGGGCGCCAGGGCTCCCGATGTTTGGCGTGGGCGCCGACCTCGACCCCGTCTACGTGCGCGCGACGACCATGTGCCTCGCGGCGATCGTGTTCGCCCAGATCGGCCAGGTCCTGAACTGCCGCACCGAGACCGCCTCGGTCTTCTCGCGCGGCCTGCTCTCCAACCGCCACGTCAACGTCGGCATCGTCTTCGAGGTCTGCCTTATCGTGTTCATAACGCTCTTCCCGCCCTTCCAGCACGTCTTCCACACGAGTCCGCTCGGGGTCTGGGACTACGCGTTTCTGTGCTGCCTGCCCCCGCTCGTCCTTGTGGTCGAGGAGGCTCGCAAGGCCCTGTTCCGTCTAGTCAAACGGCGTCGCGCCGAGCGCGCGGGCGCCGAGGGAAGGTAGGTCACCATGAACGTCATCGTTGTGGGAGCCGGTCACATGGGGCGCGGCCTGGCGCTCAGGCTCTGCCGCCAGGGGCACGACGTCACCGTCGTCGACCGCGATCGCGAGGAGCTCGAGGAGCTGGGCGAGGAGTTTTCCGGCAGGCGCGTCGTGGGCGTGGGGTTCGACCGCGCCGTGCTGTCCGAGGCGGGCGTCGAGCGCGCGAGCGCCGTCATCGCCTGCACCTCGTCGGACGAGGCCAACATCGTCATCGCCCGCGTGGCGCGCGGAACCTACCGCGTGCCCCGCGTCATCGCGCGCCTCTACGACATCAGCAAGGCCGAGGCGTACCGCCGCCTAGGCATCCAGACCATCTCGACCACCGACTGGGGCATCCGCTACGCCTGCGAGCTGCTGACCTACCAGGAGATGGACACCGTCTACGAGGTGGGCTCCGGTGACGTGCAGCTCGTCCGCACCGACGTGCCCGCGCTGCTCGAGGGCCGCCCGGTCCGCGAGCTGACGGCCGTCGGGGAGGTGGGCGTCGTCGCCGTCTCGCGCAACAACGAGACCTTCATCCCCACGCTCGGCACCGTGCTGGAGCACGGGGACGTGGTCTACGTCGCCGTGGCGTCGAGCGCCTCGCGCAAGTTCCGCTACATGATCGGCAAGAGCGAGTAGGGAGGCCCGCATGGACATCATCATCGTCGGTGGCGGCAAGACCGGCACGTACCTGGCGTCGCTGCTCTCCGAGGACGGCTATCGCATCCGCGTCATCGAGAGCCGCAAGGACCGCATGGCCTCCCTGCGCGAGCAGTTCGGGGAGCGCGACGTCATCCTCGGCAACGGGGCCGACCCGCTCGCGCTCGAGCGCGCGGGGATCCTTCACGCGGACGTCGTGGTGGCGGCGACGGGCTCCGACGAGGTCAACCTCGTGGTCTCCACGCTCGCGAAGATGGAGTACAGCGTGGGGCGCGTGGTCGCGCGCGTGAACAACCCTGCCAACTCCTGGATGTTCAACGAGGGCATGGGGGTCGACGTGGGGATCAACCAGGCCGAGCTTCTCGCCCGCTCCGTGCAGGAGGGGCTCGACCTCAAGGACGTCTTCACGATCTTGCGGCTGGGCAAGGACGGCCACGCCGTCGTTCGCGTGGAGGTTCGCCCCGGCTCGCGCGTGATCGGCGAGGCGCTGCGCGACGTCGAGCTCCCCGGCGCCACGATCCTGGTCGCCGTCGACCGCGACGGGGACATCATCGTCCCCAAGGGCGACACGCGCTTTGCGGCGGGAGACAAGATCATCGCCTTCACGGACCACGAGGGACGCGCGCGCCTCCACCGCGCCTTCGCGTGACCCTCCGGCTCCGGCGCGGGGGACGGTCCCCGCGCCGGCGCCTTTCATAGTCGTAAGGCGGGCGCAAGCTTGGGCGATGGCGCCTCCCCGGCCGGCGCGCGAGAATGGCCCCAGACGACAACGAAAGGGGTCAGCGATGTTCGACCAGATCTACGCGGTTCTCGCCCTTCTCGGCACCATGCTCCTCATGACGCCGGTCGCGCTCTGGCCGGTCCTCGAGGAGCGGCTCGTGAGGGGGACGGGTGGGCGACCCGGGCGCGCCCGCTAGACGAGCAGGTCCTCCAGCCGCAGCTTGGGCACGCAGTGCGTCCCGTCAGGCTCGCGCCAGTACGCCAGGCCGTGCTCGGTGTCGGCGCCCTCGAGGACGACGCGCTCCCCGCGGCCGCCCACGGCGAGCACGAGCGCGGGCACGAGCCCGTCGGGCAGTGCGAGCTCGCGCGCGAGCCCGGCGTCAAAGCTGCGTAGCATGCAGCACCCCAGGCCGCGCGAGCAGGCCGCCAGCGCCATCGTCTGCGCGGCGATCCCAACGTCGATGAGGCGGATGGGGTTGTCGGCCATCCCCTCCGGCACGCAGATCACCACGTAGCCGTGCGGGCGCTCGCCCTCCTCCGGCCCGTCCCAGTCCCTGTAGAGCGCCGCCCAGCGCAGGTGCCCGAAGACCGCGTCGCAGGCCTCGCGCTCCCCCACCACGCGAAAGCGCAGCAGCTGCATGTTGTTGCCGCACGGCGCCAGCCGCGCCGCGTCAACGAGCCCTTTCAGCACCGTCGTGCCCACGCGCTTGTCGCTGTAGCGCCGGTAGGTGCGCGAGGCCGCCACCAGGTCCTGGAACTCCATCCCGTTCATGTGACTCCCCTTTCTGCCGCTCACTCCGCCCACAGTGGAGCGTCGATGAGACCAAGCCGAACGCAGGCGTTCCAGATGCCGTCGTCGTCCACGTGGTCGGTCACGTACGTCGCGGCGGCCTTGGCCTCGGGGTTGCCGTTGCCCATGGCGACCGACGTGCCCACCGCGCCGAACATGCCGACGTCGTTGCCGCCGTCGCCAAAGGCCACGCACTCCTCGGGTGAAAGCCCCAGCTCCCTCATCACCAGGCGCACGCCCGCGTCCTTGCCGCCGGTGTCGGGCATGACGTCACAGAAGATGTCGCACCAGCGCGTGACCTTGCTGTGGCGGCACTCGTCCAGAAGCAGGCGCTCGTCGCCGGGCCCCACGAAGAGGTTGAGCTGGTAGACGTCGTGCGTAAGCGCGCGGCGCACGTCGTCCGTCTCGTAGTGGTTGTGCGCGAGCTCGGCGAGGTCGCGCACGCGCTGGTCGATCCGGTTGACGTACATGCCCTCGCGCTCCATGAACAGGCACGCATAGCGGCCCTCGAGCGACTGGCGCACGGCCACGGCCACGTCGGCGGGGTCCATGGGGTTGGAGTGAATCGTGCGCCCACCCACCTCCACGAGCTGCCCGTTGAAGGTCACGAAGCCGCCAAAGTCCGTGAGGTCCACGAGGTCCAGAAGATAGCTCGTGCGCCCGGTTGCCAAGATCGGCGTCACGCCCGCCGCCACGAGCCGAGAGACGGCCTCGCGCGTGGAGGCGGGCTCGGTGCCGAGCGCGTGGCTCAGCATGGTGCCGTCCACGTCGAAGAAGGCGGCGCGGATGGGGGCCGGCGTGGCCCAAGAGCCCGGCGCGGTGTCCGTCGCGGCGCGGCCGGCGCCGAGGTCCTCCCTGCCCATGCGCACCCCTACATCCCCGCGGCGGCGATGGCCGCGACGACCTCGCGGAGCTGGTCGGGCGGCATGACGAGCGCCATGCGCACGTAGCCCTCGCCCGACGGGCCAAAGCTCGAGCCCGGCGTCACGATCACGCCCGCGCGCTCCATGAGCTCGAGCACGAAGGCCGCCGAGTCCGTGCGCCCGCCGGGGAGCTTGGCCCACACGAACATGGAGCCGTGCGCGTTGGGGCGCTCCCAGCCTATCGACTCCAGGCCGTCGCAGAGCGCGTCACGACGCTCCTGGTAGAGTAGGCGCTGGCGCTCCACCTGGTTGCGCGGGCCCGTGAGCGCCGCGATGGCGGCGTCCTGCTCGGGGTAGAACATGCCAAAGTCAATCTGAGAGCGCAGCTTGCGCGCGGCTGCCACCACGTCGGGACGGCCCACCAAGAAGGACAGGCGCGCGCCCGTGACGTTGAAGGACTTGGAGAGCGAGAGGAACTCCACGCCCACGTCGAGCGCCCCGGGGTACGAGAGGAACGAGCCGCCCGCGGGGCCGTCGAAGACGATGTCGGAGTACGCGTTGTCATGGATCACCACGAGGTCGTGCTCGCGCGCGAAGGCGATGACCCCCTCGTAGACCTCAGGCGTTCCCACCGAGCCCACGGGGTTTGCCGGCAGGGAGACGATGAGGTACTTGGCCGCGTCCGCAACCTCAGAGGGCACGTCCGCCAGGCATGGCAGGAAATCGTGCTCGGCGGTGAGCCGGTAGTAGTGCGGGCGGGCGCCGGCGAGCAGCGTCGCGTTCTGAAAGACCGGGTAGCACGGGTCGGGCACGAGGGCCACGTCCCCCGCGTCCGCGAGCGCGGAGCACACGTGGACGAGGCCCTCCTGCGTGCCGCGACAGCTCATGACCATGTCCGGCGTGATGCCCTCCACGCCGTAGCGCTCGGCATAGTAGGCGCAGACGGCGGCGAGCAGCTCGTCCTTGTCGTGAAGCGAGTACCTCCAGTTGGTCGGGTCCGCGGCGCTCTCCCGCAGCGCCTCGACCACGTGCGGCGCGGGCTCAAAGTCGGGCGTGCCCACGGAGAGGTCGTACACCCGCCTGCCCGCCGCCTCCAGATCGCGTCGGCGCGCGTTGAGCGCGGCAAACACCTCGTCGCCAAAGAGGTCGAGTCGCTTAGAGAACTCCACGTTCGCTCCTTTCAAGCGGTTTTGTACTCACTGTAGCGCTCCGGGCGCCGCCGGCGCCGAGCTGTGCCCATGTGGAAACCTTGGGCGCACCTCCGCGTCCACGCTTCTCGGCGCCTCAACCATCCGCCGACGCCCCCACGCCTCCCACACATTCGTCAACGGGTAATTGAGAAAAAGCTATTATCTCGACGCATTGGGACTACCTGCGCCGATATGGCTTATCAACACGCATTTCAGCACGTTATCAACAATATCTAGTGTATTTTGTCGACTCAAACCACAACCAGTTGTGCCATAGTTGTTCTTGCGCACAAGCGGGCGCACCCAGATGACAAACACGACGGGCACGTTGGCAGGCGTGCCTTATAACGGAAAAGGGGTCGGACACATGAAGATCATCAAGCGCAACGGCTCGGAGGTCACCTTCGACATCTCCAAGATCGAGAACGCCATCCGTGCCGCCAACAACGAGGTGCCCGCCAGCGAGCGCCTCACCGAGCGCGAGATCAAGTTCGCCTCCCTGAACGTCACGGACGAGTGCATGGAGGCCGGTCACACCGTCACCGTCGAGGAGGTCCAGGACCTCGTCGAGGACCAGCTCATGGCCCTCGACCACTTTGAGGTGGCCCGCAAGTACATCATCTATCGCTACGTGCAGAACCAGAAGCGCCAGAAGAACACCACCGACGACAAGATCCTCGCGCTCATCGAGTGCAAC
>DXAB01000019.1 GCA_019117265.1 Candidatus Olsenella pullicola | reverse complement strand
GGGTAGGTTGTCATGAAAAACATTTCATGACAACCTACCCTGTCACCTTTGTCACCAACCTACCCTGTCACCTTTGTCACCACAGCCTGCCCCTAGCACCTGTACTGGCGCGCTCTCCGTTAGTCCAGTGTGGCGAGTTGGGCGGGGAGCTCCCCGGCGAGCGGCCTCATGTACCCGATCAGCTCGGGCATCACGCCCATGCCGTCGGCAGAGATCCACTCGCGCGGGACATTTCTCACCTGGTTGGCAACGGAGAGCACGTCCACCAGCTTCGTGCGGGACTCGTAGGGCTTGTCCGAGACGCGCTCGATTGCGCACATCTTGGTGGTCTCGCCCGCAAAGGCGGCCTCAACGGCGGCGTGGCCAACGTCATATGCCTCGTTGAGGTCGGTCCTGCTCGCCATGTAGCTCGCGCAGCGCTGGAGCGTTGAGAGCTCCACGGCACGCGTCTTGCAGCCAAGACGCTGCTTCGTGAGCGCAGCGAGGTAACGGCTTGCACCGGAGAGCATGGCAAGGTGGCCAAACTCGTCAACCCCGGCACCCGATGCGGCACGCTCGCAGATGAGGCTGCCGTCGGCGGCGCGAACGCCCTCGCTCACGCCCACCATTACAGTGTTCTTCTCGCCAAGCGTCGTGGAGATGCGCTCCAGGAGCGCCTCCTCGTCAAGTGGAACCTCGGGGAGGAGCACCACGTCCGGCTCCACGAAGGAGAGCGCGCTCGAAGCGGCGAGCCAGCCGGCGTCGCGTCCCATGATCTCAACAAAGGTGACGCTCTTTAGGTTGTAGACGTCGGCGTCATAGGCGATCTCGTTCATGGCCGTGGCAACAAAGCGCGCGGCGCTGCCGTATCCGGGCGTGTGGTCGGTGCCAACGAGGTCGTTGTCAATGGTCTTGGGCACGCCGATGAAGCGGATGTCACTCCCGTGGGCGCTGCCGTATGCGCCCAGCTTGGCGATGGTATCCATGGAGTCATTGCCGCCGATGTAGAGGACGGCCGTGGCGCCAACCTCGTCAAAGCGCTCGAAGAGGCGCTGGTAGACGGAATCGTCCTGGGAGGGGTCGGGCAGCTTGAAGCGGCAGCTCCCCAGCCAGCTCGCGGGGGTGTTTCTCAGCAGCTCGAGGTCGACCCTGCTCACGAAGGCCTCGTCCAGGCGGACGGAGTTGCCGTCGAGGAAGCCCTGGATGCCGTAGCGCATGCCCTCCACGCGAGCGCCCTCCAGAATGCCCGCGGCAATGACGCCGGCAAGGCTCGAGTTGATGGCGGCCGTGGGCCCGCCCGACTGTCCAACCAGCACGCACTTCTCGCGCGACATGGCGCCTCCTCTGTTTGGGGTTCTGCTTGCAACAGCATATCGCACGACGACGCTGTGGCGAGGGTAGGTACACAATTAAAAGTTTTTCAGGGGATGCGGATGTGCAAAGCCCTAGCTCATGGCGTCGCGTAAACCGCATCAGTTTCTTGACGGCATACATACCCTCGAGAGGAGCCGCCCCAACTCCGGCATCATGTTGCACAATGTGTCAAAATGCGACAGTCCTCTTTCAGGACCCTGCCGAGAAGAGCGTGCGGCTATACTCGAATGGTCCTGCCACCCGGCAAACCCGCTCGTAAACGGAGGTATCATGGGAGCGTTCTTCGGCGCTGTTTCTCATCGTGACGTTGCTCTGGACGTGTTCTTTGGCGTCGACTACCACTCTCACCTCGGAACTCGTCGCGCGGGCATGGTCACCTGCCGCGAGGACGGCGGCTTCAACCGTCAGATCCACTCTATTGAGAACACCCCGTTCCGCACCAAGTTCGAGCACGACCTGCCCGGCCTCACGGGCACCTGCGGCATGGGTTGCATTTCGGACAACGACCCGCAGCCGCTGCTCGTCCGCTCCCACCTGGGCGTCTATGCCATCTCCACGGTGGGCGCCGTCATCAACCAGGATGCGCTCGTGGAGCGCTTTGAGAATGCGGGCCACCAGTTTGGCGCCATGGGCTCCGGTGCCGTCAACGTCAACGAGCTTGTTGCCGCGCTCATCAACTCCCAGGCCAGCATCGTCGAGGGCATTCGCTACGCCCAGGACCAGATCGAGGGATCGCTCACGCTGCTCATCATGACGGAGGACGGCACGCTCATCGCCGCGCGTGACAAGATGGGCCGCCTGCCCGTTCTCATTGGCAAGGACGACGACGGCTACTGCGTGACCTTTGAGTCCTTTGCCTACGGCAAGCTCGGCTATGCCGACGAGTATGAGCTGGGCTCCGCGGAGATCGTGCGTATCACCGCGGACGGCTACGAGACCCTTTCCCCGGCGCGCGACGAGATGCGCATCTGTGCGTTCCTCTGGGTCTACTACGGCTATCCCAACTCCAACTACGAGGGCGTCAACGTTGAGGTCATGCGCTACCGCAACGGCGCCATCATGGCGCGCGACGAGCGTGAGCAGGGGCTTCTCCCCGAGGTCGACTACGTGGCTGGCATGCCCGACTCGGGCCTGCCTCATGGCATTGGCTATGCGACGGAGTCCGGCGTGCCGCTCGCCCGTCCGTTTGTGAAGTACACCCCCACCTGGCCGCGCTCGTTCATGCCGGCCAACCAGGAGGTGCGCAACCGCGTTGCCAAGATGAAGCAGATTCCGGTGCCCGAGCTTATTCGCGACAAGCGCCTGCTGCTCGTTGACGACTCCATCGTCCGCGGCACCCAGATGCGCGAGACGATCGACTTCCTGCGCGATACCGGTGCCGCCGAGGTGCACATGCGCTCCGCCTGCCCGCCCATCATGTACGGCTGCAAGTTCCTCTCGTTCTCCCGCAGCCGCTCCGAGTACGAGCTCATCGCCCGTCGCAAGGTCCGCGAGCTTGAGGGTGACGAGGGCGAGAAGCACCTCGACGAGTACTCCGACGGGCGCACCGAACGCGGTCGCTGCCTGCTGCGCTCCATCTGCGAGGAGATGGGCTTCGACTCCCTGGAGTTCCAGAGCCTCGATGGCATGCTCGAGGCCATCGGCATCGACCGCAAGAAGGTCTGCACCTACTGCTGGAACGGCCGCGATTAACCATTTGCCGACGGGGACGGCGGGGCCATGGCAGAGGTCACGGGGCTGACAAGGGCCGACAGAGGTGATGACAAAGGTGACAGGGTAAGGAGGATGTCTCGCGGGAGTAGACCACTATCTTGCGGTCCTCGCCGCCCACCTCCTTCCAGTTGGTG
>DXAB01000018.1 GCA_019117265.1 Candidatus Olsenella pullicola | reverse complement strand
GCCTATATTTGCGGCACATCTCCTTTTAAATATCTCCTTACGCCGTAGGGAATTACTCACCACCCGGGAAGAAAGCCCGGAAACCGAAGGCCCGGCTCCGGCTGCGCGCAGACGCTGCTCGAGGACCACGCGCCCTCGCTCAAGGGCAACGCCGTCGCCATGGTCACGCGCGACTTCCCGGAGCTTGTCGATAAGTCCGTTGAGCTGCTGCGCTCCGTCGGGTACCGCGGCTTTGCCGAGGTGGACATCAAGCTCGACCCGCGCACCGGCGAGTGGCTCTTCTTCGAGGTGAACCCGCGCATTGGGCGCAACTCCTACTATCTGGTGGCGGGCGGCGTCAACCCCATGCGGGTGATGGTGGCAGACCTCGTTGACCGGCGGCCCCTGGTGCCCGCGCGCGCCACGAGAAGGGCCCTCTACACGCTCGTGCCCTGGGCGCTCCTGCGCCGCTACCTGAGCGGGAGGCTGCTTGAGGAGGTGGGCGCGCTCGTCTCGGCGGGCAGCGTCTTTGACCCGCAGCGCTATGCGGCGGACATGGGGGTTCGTCGCAGGGTTGATGTGGAACTCACGGAGATGAACCACTTCAGGAAGTTTAGGCGCTACTATCCCAAGGTTAGCGACACCTCGTTCTAGGACGACCCTAGAGAACGGAGACACATATGAGCCATTTCCTGCAGTCGCCCGAGTGGGAGGCCTTCCAGAGGGACCTCGGGCTCGAGACCGAGCGCGCGAGCGGCGACGGCTGGGTGGTCATGGGCGTCGAGGAGACGGGCGCGGCCAAGACGACCCGCCTCTACGTCCCGTATGGCCCCGGCTTCTCGAGTCTCTCCGCCCTCGGGGAGGCGCTCGCCGCGGCCGAGAAGATCGCCGCGGCACATGGCGACGTCTACGTTCGCGTTGAGCCGGTGGGCGACACGCCCGAGGCGGAGGAGGGCGCCGAGGAGCTCCTCGAGCGTGCGGGCTATCACAAGGCGCGTCATCTCCAGGCCGAGGACACCTGGGTCCTGGACGTCACGCCCGAGAAGGAAGAGCTCCTCAAGGGCATGGATGCCAACCACCGCCGTCGCTACCGCGGCGCCGAGAAGCGCGGCGTGACGATTCGCGTGAGCCACGATCCGGCGGACATCCACTACCTCACCACCTTCATGGACGACGTCGAGGAGCGCGATGACGTGGAGCTGCGCCCCGACGACTACATCCAGGCGTTTGCGGCCTCCCTCATGCCCTCCGGTACCGCCGCGCTCTACCTTGCCGAGGCCGCGCTCAAGGACGAGGAGGGCAACCCCACTGGCGAGAGGCGCGTGGTTGCCGCCGACCTCGTCTGCTACGACGAGGACACCTGCTACCTCATGCACAACGGCACCGACCGCGACTTCTATAAGCTCGGTGCCAACGTCATCATGCAGGTGCAGATCGTGCTCGACGCCCATGACCTCGGCAAGAGCCGCGTTGACTTCTACGGCATCGCGCCCGAGGACGCGGGCCCCGACCACCCCTGGGCCGGCTTCTCCAAGTTCAAGATGGCCTTTGGCGGCGCGCGCCGCCACTACCTCGGCACGTGGGAGAAGCCGCTGAAGAAGCTCCGCTACAGCATCTACGAGGCCGGGCGCAAGGTGCTCGACCAGTAGCGCCGCGAGGGCCATCCGTGACGGCGGGGGAGAGAGACGCTCTTGAGGGGGGCGCGCAGAGGCCGCCCCTCTCGCCGCATGTCGAGCCCACGCTCGCCGAGCAGGTGGCGCTCGTCCCCACCGACCCCGGCTGCTACCTCTGGAAGGACGCCAAGGGCGAGGTCGTCTACGTGGGCAAGGCCAAGAACCTGCGCGCCCGCATGCGCCAGTACGTGACGCTTCAGGACGACCGCGAGAAGATCCCCCTCATGATGCAGGTGGTCACGTCCTTTGACTACGTGGTCGTGGGCTCCGAGCACGAGGCGCTCGTCCTGGAGCGCAACCTCATCGCCCAGTACCACCCCTACTTCAACGTGGACTACAAGGACGACAAGTCCTACCCCTTCATTGCCATCACGGAGTCCGACGTCTTTCCTGCGATCAAGTACACGCGCGAGAAGCATCGCAAGGGCACGCGCTACTTTGGTCCCTACACCGACGCGCGCGCCGCCCGCGAGACCATAGACACCCTGCGCAAGGTGGCGCCCATCTGCATGGCCACCTGCGCCGAGTGGAAGCGCGCCCGTCGCATCCTCGAGCGCGAGCCCGACCAGGCCGCGGTGGCCAACCTGCTGCTCGCCAAGCGCTGCCGCCCCTGCTTTGACTACCACGTGGGGCGCGGCCCCGGCGTGTGCGCGGGCATGATCGACACGGTGGAGTACGCGCGCCACGTCCGACAGGTCGAGCGCTTCCTCCAGGGCAACCGCTCCGAGATCGTGGGCGAGCTCACCGAGCAGATGCGCGAGGCTGCCGCCGACCTCGACTTCGAGAAGGCCGGCCGCATCAAGGCGCGTCTCGACAGCCTCGACGCCCTTGACGATCGCCAGCAGGTGGTCTTCTCCTCCAACGTGAACCTAGACCTCATCGGCTTCTACCGAGAGGAGACCATCAGCTGCGCCTGCGTCTTCGTGGTGCGCGAGGGCCGCACGGTGCGCTCGGTCGAGTTTGTTCTCGACAAGGGCCTCGACGTGGGGGAGGAGGAGCTCGTCTCGGGCTTTGTCAAGCGCTACTACGACGAGACGGCAGACATTCCCGCCGAGGTCGATCTGGACAGCGAGCTCTCCGATGCCGACGTCATCTCGGGATGGCTCACCGAGAAGCGAGGGCACGGCGTGCGCCTGCACCGACCTCAGCGCGGCGAGAAGCGCCACCTGCTCGACATGGCCTCCTCCAACGCCCGACACGCCCTCATGCGCTACATGGTGCGCACGGGCTATGCCGACGAGCGCACCAACCAGGCGCTGCTGCAGCTCGAGAGCGCGCTCGCCCTGGACGCGCCCCCCATGAGGATAGAGTGCTTCGACATATCCACGCTGCACGGGCGCTTCACGGTGGCCTCGATGGTGGTCTTCACCAACGGAAGGCCCGACAAGTCCCAGTACCGTCGCTTCAAGATCAGGGCCGAGCTCGACGAGGCAAACGACTTCGTCTCCATGTCCGAGGTGCTGGGGAGGCGCTACGCCCCAGAGCGCATGGCAGACGAGCGCTTTGGCTCACGACCGGACCTTCTCGTTGTGGACGGGGGCAAGCCCCAGCTCACGGCTGCCATGAAGCAGCTTGGCGAGCTGGGGCTTAACATCCCGGTCTGCGGACTCGCCAAGTCAGACGAGGAGATCTTCGTCCCCTGGGACGAGACGCCCGTGGTGCTGCCCTCGGGCTCGCCCTCGCTCTACCTCATCAAGCAGGTTCGAGACGAGTCGCACCGCTTTGCCATCACGTTCCACCGGGAGCTTCGCGACAAGGCGATGACGGTCTCGGCGCTCGACGAGATTCCTGGCGTGGGGCCCAAGCGCAAGCGCGCCCTCATGAAGAAGTTTGGCTCGCTCAAGAGGCTCCGCGCCGCCTCGGTGGAGGAGATTGCTGAGGTGCCCGGGGTGACGCGGGCCATTGCTGAATCGATTTATGAGACCCTGAGGTCCACAGAATAGATACCAGTAGCTGAATAATCTGATGATGTGGTTGAGAAAATTTCTATTATAGAATCAATGAGCTGGTCGGCATTTGAACATAGATGGAAAATTAAGAGTGTCAAACGCGCGTGAAAACCATTTATAACCAGCATACCAGATAACAATTCCCCTGCAAGCCTGTACCGCCCGGGGCACTTGTTGGTGCCGTTGGTCGGCTTTCCCGGCATGGAATCAATCTCACATTAGTAATGTAAGGGGACAAAGGGACGGCCGCCGTCTGGAGGCGGTCGCAGGAGGAGAAAAGGAAGCACCATGAAGAAGCTATTTGACAGCGCCGTGTCTCGCCGCTCGTTCCTCGGCGGTGCGGCCGCGGTGAGCGCGCTCGGCCTGGCCGCGTGCGGTGGCAACGACACCCCGTCCGGTGGCGAGGGCGAGGGTGGCGAGACCACCTCTGGTGGCGGCACCATCACCGCCGGCTCCGCCTACGCTCCCTCCGAGTACAACCCGACGAAGACCTCCTCGGCCTTCTGCCTGGGCTCCAACTGGCACGTCCTCGAGGGTCTCTACGGCACCGACCCGCACGACTACTCCACCTTCCCCGAGCTCGCCACCGGTGACCCGGAGCAGGTCGACGAGACCACCTTCACCGTCACCCTGCGCGAGGGCGCCGCGTTCTCCAACGGCAACGCGGTGACCACCGCCGACGTCGTCGAGTCCTTCGACCGCACCAAGGCTGACGCCACCTACTCCGCGTTCCTCGCCCCGATCGACGCGCTCGAGGCCACCGACGACACCACCATCACCGTGAAGACCGCCATCGCCAACTTCTCGCTGCTCAAGGAGCGCCTGGCGCTCGTTCGCGTCTTCCCCGCCGGCACCTCTGACGAGGAGCTCTCCAACCAGCCCGTCGGCTCCGGCCCCTGGATGTACAGCGAGATCACCGACGACACCGTCGACCTCGTTCCCAACCCCAACTACAACGGCTCCTACCCGGCCGAGGACGCTGGCCTGCACTATGACATCCTCGTTGACGCCACCGCGCGCATGACCGCCCAGCAGCAGGGCCAGACGCTCGTCATGGAGTCCGTCACCGCCGACGCCATCCCCACCATCGAGTCCGCCGGCTGCAAGGTCGACAAGGTCCAGGGCTTTGGCACCCGCTTCATCATGTTCAACACCGCCAAGGCGCCGTGGGATAACGTCACCGCCCGCCAGGCCGTGATGTACGCCCTCAACACCGACCTCATGGTCGAGAACATCTTTGCGGGACTCGCCGCCACCGCCTCCTCCTACATCCCGAAGGACTTCCCCAACTATCAGGAGGCCGCGACGGTCTACACCTACGACCAGGAGAAGGCCAAGAACCTGCTCGACGAGGCCGGCGTGACCCCGGGCGACCTCAAGATTCGCTGCACGGACAACACCCAGGCGTCCGCTATGGCCACCCAGGCGCAGCAGGACCTCGCTGCCCTCGGCTTCAACGCCACCATCGCCGAGGAGACCTCGCAGGCCACCTACGCTGCCATCGACGGCGGCTCGGACGACTTCGACATCCTCATCGCCCCGGGCGACCCGTCCTGCTGGGGTGCCGATCCCGACCTGCTCCTCAACTGGTGGTACGGTGACAACGTCTGGCAGCAGACCCGTACCGGCTGGGGCTCCTCCGAGGAGTTCGCCCAGATTCGCGAGCTCATGAACGCCGCCCTTGGCCAGTCCGGTGACGAGCAGCAGGCCACCTGGAAGCAGGTTTACGACCTCATCGCCGACAACTGCGTCCTCTACCCGCTCATCCACGTCCAGACCGCCACGGCTTCTTGGGACGACGCCTCCAAGAACCCGCTTGGCACTGCCATCGAGGGCTTCGCGGGCATTGGCACCACGGGCATGAGCTTCATCGGCTGCAAGACGGTTACCGCGTAGCCTCAAGCAACGTTCCCATCCCCGCTCTGACGCTGGGGATACACAAGGACGTTCGAGGGGCCCGGGCAAGGCAGTGCTCGGGCCCCTCTTTTAACTGCAGGCATATGAGAGAGGAGAGGGTATGAACAACCTTTTGCGCCTCATCGGCCGGCGCCTCATCGCGCTGCCGATCATGGCCCTGGGCGTTACCCTGCTCGTGTTCTTCCTCATGTCCTTCACCGACCCCTCCATCCCCGCGCGCACGGCACTTGGCGAGGGCGCGTCTCCGGAGCAGGTCGAGGAGTACATGGAGGAGCACGGCCTGAACGACCCGTGGCCCGTCCGCTACGTCGACTACATCGTCGGCCTTTGCCAGGGTGACCTCGGCACCTATGGCACCCGCCAGACCCCGGTCTCCGACGCCATCGCGTCCGCCCTGCCCATCACCATGCAGCTCACGTTCTTCGGTCTCCTGATCGCCGCGGTCTTCTCGTTCACCCTGGGCGTGATTTCGGCAATCTACAGAGACAGATGGCCCGACCAGATAATCCGAGTGATATCTATCGCGGGCATCGCGACGCCGTCCTTCTGGCTGGCGGTGCTCCTCATCCTCCTCGTGACCATGGCCGGCCTCACGAGGGTCTTCCCCTCCGCCGGCGCGCTTCCCGACCTCTTCACCAACCCCGGCGGCTACTTCGGCCGCATGCTCATGCCCGCCATCGCGCTGGCCTTCCCGGTCATCGGCCAGATGACGCGCATCGTGCGCACCGCCATGGTCGAGGAGCTCGACAAGGACTACGTGCAGACGGCGCGCGGCAGCGGCATCCCCGAGAACGTCGTCATCGCCAAGAACGTTCTGCGCAACGCGCTCATCACGCCCATCACCACGCTCGGCCTCAAGATCGGCTACCTCATGGGAGGCGCCGTGGTCATCGAGGTCATCTTCGCCCTTCCCGGCATGGGCACCCTCATCCAGAGGGGCATCACCGGCGGCGAGATCATGCTCGTCCAGGGCGTCGTCGTGGTCGTGGCTCTGGCCTTCGTCATCATCAACATCGTGGTTGACATGCTGTACCTGCTGATCAACCCGCGCATTAGGACGGTGTAGGCCCCATGACTAAGATCAGAGAAAAGCAGACCCAGACGCTCGAGAAGGCTGCCGCCAAGGGCCTCAAGCTCGGTGGCCTCAAGAAGATGAGCGTCCCCAGCAAGATCTCGCTCGTCCTTCTCGTCCTGGTGGCGCTCTCCGCCATCCTGGCGCCCGTCCTCGCGCCGCACGACCCGCTCGAGATCACGGTGGCCTACCAGCCGCCCTCGGCCGAGCACATCTTCGGCACGGACAACATCGGCCGTGACATCCTCTCCCGCATGCTTTACGGCGGCCAGTACTCGCTCGTGATCGGCTTTGGCGCCACGCTCTTTGCGCTCGTGCTCGGCTCGATCATCGGTGCCCTCGCCGCGGTCTCCCGCAAGGCCGTCTCCGAGGTCATCATGCGCGTCCTCGACGTCATCATGTCCATCCCGGGCATCGCCCTCGCGGCCATCCTGGTCCTCATCCTGGGCAACTCCGTCCCGGCCATCATCTTCTCGATCGGCTTCATGTACACG
>DXAB01000017.1 GCA_019117265.1 Candidatus Olsenella pullicola | reverse complement strand
AGCCACGGCGCCTTTGAGAGCCTCTCTACCACCGCGGACGCCGAGGCCACGGCGAGCTCCGTCGCAGACGAGCTTGCGGCACTCTCCGCGAGCGAGCTCGCCGACGTGGTGGATGCGCTCGAGGAGGAGATGGCCGCCGCGTCCGAGGCCATGGACTTCGAGACTGCCGCGCGCATCCGCGACCAGATCGTCGCCATCCGCACGCGCGTGGAGGGTGGGTCCGCGCAGGACGTCATCGCCCGCCTCAAGGCCGGGGCGCGCAAGGGGAGCGCCCATGCCACCCGCCGTCGCTACCGTCCCCACAAGAAGTGACGAAGGGCGACGGTCGTCTCTCGTCGCTAGGGAGTGATTCGATGACATCGTTTTTCTCGCCGGATGACAGGAACGTGTTCGGGTACCTCGCGCGCTCGTTTCAGACCTTTGAAGAGCGGCCGCTCGGGGACGTGGACAGCCTGGTGCTGGCGTGTCTCTCGTATTACCACTACCAGGGCGACGCCGTGCGCACGCGCGAGGGCGCGCGCGTGAGGGACCTCTTCTGCGCCGAGCATCTCAACGAGATGGCGCATGGCCTCTGGGACCCCGAGGGCCTCGTAAGGCTCCTCGCCCTCGTGGCGGCAAGCCCGCGCTTTAGGGACGTGCGCGTGTGTGATTTTGTCGACGACTTTGACGAGGCGGCGGAGAAGCAGTTCTCCGCCTGCGTCCTTCGGCTCCCGGGGGGCGACGCCTACGTCTCCTACCGAGGGACCGACAACACGCTCGTGGGCTGGAAGGAAGACTTCAACATGGCCTTCGAGACGGGCGTGCCGTCCCAGTACGCGGCCATTGGCTACCTCGAGCGCGTGGCACCGGGCATCGGGGGGCGCATCTTCCTGGGCGGCCACTCCAAGGGCGGCAACCTCGCCGTCTGCGCGGCGGCGCGCTGCTCTGCCGGGGTGGCGGCGCGGATCGAGCGGGTCTTCTCGCACGACGGGCCGGGCTTCACCGAGGAGGCGCTCGCCGACGAGCTCTGGAAGGAGCGCGCGGGCCTTGTGTCCAAGACGGTGCCGCGCTCCTCGGTCATCGGCATGCTCTTCGAGCGTCAGGAGGACTATGCCGTGGTGGACTCCGCCACGATGGGCCTCACGCAGCACGACCCGTTCTCCTGGGTCGTGGAGGGCGAGGACTTTGTGAGGTGCAGTGACCTCGGGCGCGGGGCGAGCTTCGTCGACAAGGGCCTCAACGAGTGGATCGGCCGCATGACGCGAGAGGAGCGCGAGGGCTTTGTCGAGACGCTCTTCTCGGTGCTCAACGCGGCGGGGGAGGACACCTTTGCCGACCTCAGCGGCAACTGGCATGCGTCGGTGCCGGCGATGCTCAGGCGCCTTGGCGAGCTCGAGCCGGAGGAGCGCGCCCACATCACGCGCGCCCTCTCCGCGCTCGTGGGCGCCTTCATGCCCAATGTGGAGCTCCCGCAGCTTCCGGACTTTGAGCTCCCGCAGTTTCCCGACCTGGCAGAGCTCCTGCCGGGCAAGGAGGCGGAGGCGCGGTAGGGCGCGTGCCGAGAAGGGCGAGAATCCCGCGCGCCCTACCGCTGCGTGTACGTTGCCACGATCTTCTCGGCGGCGAGGATGCCGTCGGTGGCGGCGCTCATGATGCCGCCCGCATAGCCCGCGCCCTCGCCCACGGGCCAGAGGCCGCGCACGCCCGCACTCTGCCCGTCGTCCCCGCGCGTGACGCGCACCGGGGAGCTCGAGCGCGTCTCCACGCCCGTGAGCACGGCGTCGGCGGCGTCAAATCCGTGCAGCCTGCGGCCGAGGACGGGAATCGCGGCACGCAGCGTCTCCGCAACGTAGGGCGGGAGGCACGGGCTCACGTCACCCCACGCGACGCCACGCGGGTAGGTGGGCGCCACGCGCCCGGCGCCCGTGCTCGCCACGCCCTGCAGGAAGTCTCCCACGAGCTGGGCGGGCGCCACGTAGCCGCCGCCCCCCGCCGCAAAGGCGGCTCGCTCGCAGCTGCGCTGAAGCTCCACGCCGGCAAGCACGTCGTCACCGGGCAGATCGTCCGGAAACACGTTGGCGAGAAGCCCGGAGTTTGCGTTGGCTCCCGCGCGGTCGGAGAGGCTCATGCCGTTGGTGCAGACGCCGCCCGGCTCGCTGGCGGCGGAGACCACATAGCCACCCGGGCACATGCAGAACGAGAACGCGCTGCGCCCGGAGGGCAGGTGGCAGGAGAGGCTGTAGGGCGCGGCGCCGAGCGCGGGGTTGCCGGCGGCGCCGCCATAGAGCGCGCGGTCGATATCGGCCTGGAGGTGCTCGATGCGCACGCCCATGGCAAAGGTCTTGCGCTCCATGGGCACGCCGCGCTCGCGCAGCAGCTCAAAGACGTCGCGCGCGGAGTGGCCGCAGCACAGGACCACGCAGTCGGTCAAAACGCGCTCCTCGGATACGGTGCCATCCTCGTGCGTGGTCGCAAGGGTCACGCCGCGCACCGCGCCGTTGCCGAGGTCCAGGTCCGTCATGCGGCAGCGGCAGCGCACCTCGCCGCCCGCCTCCTCGATCTGGCGCACGATTTCGGTCACCACGCGCGGGAGCACGTCGCTGCCCACATGGGGCTTGGCGTCCCAGAGGATCTCGTGCTGCGCCCCGGCTGCGACGAAGGCCTCGAGGATGAGGCGGTGCGCGGGGCTCCTGGTGCCCGTCTGGAGCTTGCCGTCAGAGAAGGTCCCGGCCCCGCCCACACCAAACTGTATGTTGCTCTCGGGGTCGAGCGCGCCCGTCTCGTTGTGGAGCCGCACGATCCTGCCTCGTCGCGAGGCATCGTCCCCACGCTCCACGAGCAGCGGCTCCAGGCCGGCCCGCGCGAGGGAGAGCGCGCAGAAGAGCCCCGCGCAGCCGGCGCCCACCACAACGGGGCGCGGCCTCGCGCCGCGGGAGGTGGAGACGGGGGCGGGGAAGCCGTACGCCCTTTCCTCGACGATTCTCACGTTCCTATCCGCGCGCCTCTTGGCAAGCCTGGCGAGAAGCGCGCGCTCCGCGGCGGCTCCGCCCGCGAGCTCGGCGCGCAGCGTGAAGGTGAGCTGGATGCCGTCGCGGCGTCGCGCGTCAATCGAGCGGCGTCTTCGCTCGACGCGCGCAAGGTCCCTCTCGCCAACGCGGAGCTTGCGGGCGAGGGCGCGGCGGCATGCGGAAAGCTCGCGCGCATCGGTGCCGTCAAGCGCGGAGAGCGGTATGCGGATTCCGGAGACCTCGAGCATGGGCATCCTTCCAGACTTGTCTACACCGAGTGTACGAAACTCGGGGCGTCTTTTTCAAAACCGTCTTAGCGTGGCGGCGTTTCCGCAGGTACTTTCGAGTTTAGATGACGCCTTTCAGGGAAGATGGCCTGACTTTCGTACACTCGCGAGAAGACGCGGCGCGCCGTCGAGAAGAGCGGCGCGCGGGATCGCCTAACCGCGCGCGGCCGCGCGTCCCGCAACGAGCCCGCTCTTCCAGGCCCAGGCAAGGTTGAAGCCGCCGCAGGCACCGTCGACGTCGAGCACCTCGCCGCAGGCAAAGAGCCCGGCCAGCGCGTGCGCCTCGAGCGTTGCGGGGTCAAACTGCGCCGTGAGCAGGCCGCCGCGCGTGACCTGGGCGCGGTCTGGGTCCGCGGGACCACTCACAACAAGGCGCAGGTCACGGGCCAGATCAAGGGAGTCGCCCAGAGCGGAGGCGATCACGGGGTCAAGAATGCCGGAGCAACCCCCGGCGCGCTTCGCAAGCCGGCGCAGGTGCTCGGGGTCTGTCCCACAGGTGAGGTCAAGCGAGATGACGTCGCCTCTGCGAGCCATGCGCGAGAGGTCAAAGATCGCGATGCCGGAGACTCCGTAGGGGCGGAAGAGCGCCTCTCCCGTCTCGCGCGCCACCTCGGAGCCGTCTCGCAGAAGGCGGGCGAGCACGTGCGCGCGCCGTCCGTCGAGCGCGTCAAGAGAAATCCCGGCGGGCGCCGCACAGGCGAGCGAGCACAGCACGGGCTCAAACGGAGCGCAGGCGAGGCCCGTTGCCGACAAGACCCTCTCGCCGCCGCCCGCGGCAAGCACGACCGAGCGCGCAAGCACGAGGCCCGAGCTTGCCCCCTCATAGGTGACGCGCCAGCCGGTGCCCTCGCGCTCGATCCCCGTGACCTCGCGCGCGCTTGCCATGAGCGCGCCGCCGCGCCGCGCGCGGGCAAGAAGGACCTCGCGCACGGAGGACGCCTGGCGCGAGAGGGGGTAGAGCCTCCCGTTCTCCTCCGCCCAGGCAAGGCCGCATGCCTCGAAGAACTCGAGCACGTCGGCGCCAAAGTGCTCGCCGCACACCGCCTCGACAAACGCCGGGTCGTTGTAGCGGTCCCACGACAGGCGCGCGTTGGAGAAGTTGCATCGCCCGTTGCCCGTGGCTAGGATCGTGCGCCCGCACTCGAGGGCGCGCTCTAGGACGATGACGCCCGCCCCCGCCTCCGCGGCGGAGATGGCGGCGGCAAGGCCCGACGCCCCGCCGCCGATAACGAGGACGTCGCAGCGCGCGGGGACGCTCACGGCAGCCGCGGTGGCAAGCGCCGCCTCGCGCGCTGACGACCTCGAGGTCTTTCTCGCCGCGCGAGCCAAGCTACTTCCCCTGGGCCTGGCCGCGCAGGGCGTCCATGAACTCCGCCGTGGAGACCACCACGTCCGTGGCCTCGGTAAGGACGCCCTCGGGAAGCACGGTCTCAAAGGTGCCCTCGTCGCAGGCCTCGGTGGTGGAGGGAGCAGGAACAGCAAATACAGAGTTTGAAAGTATGACGGGTATGTCTCTTAAGTTTTTCGGACCAGGAGAAT
>DXAB01000152.1 GCA_019117265.1 Candidatus Olsenella pullicola | reverse complement strand
GGGTAGCTTGTCATCATGGGAAATATGATGACAAGCTACCCTGTCACCTTTGTCATCATCAGCTCTGTCGCCCAGGCCTGTCCCGAAATCTCTGGGAGAAAAAACACGTCCCGTTTTACAGGTTGGCGCCGCCAAGGCCCATGTAGGTGCGGATTACGGCTTTGCGACGGCGCGTGCCCACGGGAAAGACCTTGTCAAAGGCTGGCATGATGCCCTTATAGAGCGCGATGACCTGAGCGCGCTTGGCAAGTCCCGCCACGGTTGCTCGAGACTCCTCGAGCTGCCCGCGAATCTCGTCAAGATAGGGCGAGTGCATCGCGTAGCGCCAGAAGTCGTCGGCACGGTCTGCGTCCGGATAGAGCCAGGGCCGGTTGTCGGGTCCCGCAAAGTGGATGATCGCGGGCTTCTCGGCAGCCTCCTCGTACTCCGCGCGCACGTTGGCCGGCGCGTTTGAGATGATGTGCGTGCGGCGGAGGTGCTGCCAGTCCATGAGGTAGTTCCAGCGCATGTGAACGCGCACGTAGTTGCCGTTCACGACCTTGTTGAGTACGTCCTGATCGAGCCAGCGCCACATGCGCTGCGTGGAGAGCTCAAGAAACTCGTCGGGCGTCACTGTCGCGCGCAGGTGGGCGAGGTTCATGAGCAAAACGCCGGCCTGGAAGTAGTCGTGCGGGTCGCTCATGCCAAGCTCGTTTTTGAGGTAGGGTCCCACCGTTGTGTCGTAACCCTCAATCTGACCGATGGTGTCCGCATCGCGCGTGGCCGCCAGCGGGTAGCCCGTCACGTCAACGTCAAAGAGCTCGGCTATGTCCGCGTCCACGATGAGGTCGGAGTCAAGGTAGATGGCCTTGTCCACGTTGGGGAGCAGCTGGGGCGCCAGCAGGCGGAAGTAGGTCTCGGGGCGAAAGTGCCCGTGGTGCGGGAGCTCGATGTCCCCAAGCGCAGCGTCCACGTCAAGAAAGCCGATGCCCACGTTCTCGGACTTCACCTGCCGCGTGAGGGTGATCATGCTCGCAGGGGAGATATCCCGCGTGAGCACGATGATGTCGTAGCGGCGGTCCGCGGCAGCATTCTCGATGATTGACTGCGTGGCAACCGAGAGGTACGGGACAAAGTTCTCGCTGCAGGCAAAGACGATGACCACGTCGGAAAGGGGAAGGTCGAGGTCAACCGACGAGCTCGCGAGCATCGTCGACGAGAGCGGGTTCCTCACGTGCGTTGTCTTGCGCAGCGGCTTCATGGGTCCTCGGTTCATCGTCCTGTCCGACCTGTCAACTCTACCATTGCCGGCGGTTACTCACAAACTGGCGAGAAGGGCGGGCGGCACCGCGAGCCCGTCAGCGCAGGAGGGTCGCGGCGTTGCGGGCGACAAGGGCGCGAGCCTCGCTGGGGGCAATGCCTCGGGCTGCGGCCATGCCCAGTATGGTGCGCTCGAGGGATGCGACGACGTCTTCGGCAGTGGCGGGAGAGTCCTCGCCCTCGGGGAGGTCGGTCTCCGTGAGGAGGCGCTCCGCGGGGAGGATCCGCGCGTACTCACGGCCGCGACGGGTGGCGAGGGAGTGCTCGCCGAGAGAGAAGTGGCAGCCCAGGCGCACCGCTCGCCAAAGCTCATCGGTAGAGCCCGAGAACCAGTGGAGCACGCAGCGGCAGCGCGCCGCCGCGCCCGTGCGCTCGAGTACGTCAAGAACCGTGCTCGCCGACCGGACGGCATGGATGGAGAGCACCTTGCGCGCCTCATGGTCGCTCGTCTCGGCGCAGGTGGTGCAGATGCGCTCAAACGTCGCAAGCTGGGCGTCCCACGTTGCGGCGTGCCGCGGGGCGGCGTCAAGCCCGATCTCTCCCACCCAGCGCGTGTCCGGCAGCAGCCCGCAGAGAGCGTCGGCATCAGAGGCGTCGCGCACCCACCACGGGTGAAGCCCCGCTGCGAGCGCCACGTTCTTCTCGCCCGCGAGCTCGTCTCGCAGCGAGAGGAACTCCTGCGGCGTCACCGTGACGGCGAACACGCCAACCTCGCGCGCCACCTGCCTGCGGTTGGAAAACCACCCGAGGTGGCAGTGCATGTCGACGTGCGCCGGAATGTTCGATGTCGCTGTCATCGTAGCCGCTCTTCCAAAATGACCATATTTGTGGCGTCTCTGACGATACCCGTCGAAGCCCCGCAGGATGATTCTATGTGAGATCTGGGAAAATCGCGCCTCGTGTAGCGCGAGAGGTCCCGGAAAGAAAAAACGGCTCTTCGTGCAGCGCTAATCTGGCGCTCGGTAAGGGTGCCAGATCACGTTTTGCCTGGATTCAAGTTGTTCTTCCGCCCGCGCCCAAGCCATATCAAGACAAATGGCAGGATGGCGCGCTACACGAAGGAGCAGATTGTCAGTTCGCCTGCCGGGGACGCTACACGAAGGACGATTTCTCGTCGTTGAGTGGTACGAGCCCCAGATTTTGGCGGCTTGGAAGCCTCGCCCGAGACGTTTCATCCGGGCGTGCTATCCTGTACGTTTGACATGAACGCAACCGGGAGAGGAACGCCCCGTGGAAGAGATGCCCAAGAACTACGACCCCCAGACCGCCGAGCCCGAGCTCATCGAGCGCTGGATGAGCGCCGGCTGCTACCAGCGCTCCAAGGGAGTGGGGGACTGCACCGTCGTCATTCCGCCGCCCAACGTCACGGGCATCCTGCACATGGGTCACGCGATGGACGACTCCATCCAGGACACCTACGTGCGCTACAGCCGCATGCGCGGTCGTTCCACGCGTTGGATCCTGGGCACCGACCACGCGGGCATCGCCACGCAGACCAAGGTCGACAAGAAGCTCAAGTCCGAGGGCATCTCCCGCCTTGAGATCGGGCGCGAGAAGTTCCTCGACGCCTGCTGGGACTGGACGCGCGAGTACGGCGGCACCATCGTCTCCCAGATCAAGCGCATGGGCTGCTCGATCGACTTCTCGGACGAGAAGTTCACGATGAGCCCCGAGTTCTCCCGCGCGGTGCGCAAGGTCTTCTGCGACTGGTACCATGACGGCTTGATCTACCGCGGAAAGCGCATCGTCAACTGGTGCCCCTCCTGCTGCACGGCCATCTCCGACGACGAGGCCGAGTACCAGGACGAGAAGGGCCACCTCTGGTACCTGCGCTACCCGCTCGTGGAGCCGATCGACGGCGTGGAGTATGTGACCGTGGCCACCACGCGCCCGGAGACCATGCTTGGTGACACCGGCATCGCGGTCTCGCCGAGCGACCCCGAGAAGGCCAAGCTCGTGGGCGCCAAGGTGATGCTCCCGATCGTGAACCGCGAGATCGAGATCTTCTCCGATTGGCACGTGGACGCCGGCTTTGGCACGGGCTTCGTGAAGGTCACGCCCGCGCACGACCCCAACGACTACGCGATGGGCCAGGCCCACGACCTCGAGCAGATCAACATCTTCGACGAGCACGCCGTCGTGGTGGACGGCTACGGCGAGTTCTCCGGCATGAACCGCGACCAGTGCCGCGAGGCCGTGGTGGCGTGGTTTGAGGAGCACGGTCTTCTCGAGAAGGTCGAGGAGCTCGACCACTCCGTCATGCACTGCTACCGCTGCAACACCGCGCTCGAGCCCTGGCTCTCCGAGCAGTGGTTCGTGGCCGTGGACAAGCTCAAGGAGCGCGCGACCGAGGTGGT
>DXAB01000151.1 GCA_019117265.1 Candidatus Olsenella pullicola | reverse complement strand
AATCATCGTCGTTCTCCTTCCCTTGGCTCGCCCCACGCGCAGAAGCCGTCGGGGCTGGTCTCGAAGAGGTATGCATATGCAAGTGCGCAACCGTCCTCGTGCTCGTCATCCTCGGCGGGCCGGTAGTTCTTGCAGTTGCGGCACCTCACGATGCGCTCGCGGCACTCCTCCAAGCCTCCATCGTCGCGGATGGCGAAGATGTGCTCCCTCATGGCTCCACCCTCCGATTCCACGTCTTGATGGCCTTCTCTATCACGAGCGCCTTGGTCACGTCCTCGCCCGTGGGCAGGTAGGTCACGCGCCCGCTCTCCCAGTCCCGCGAGGTGGACACGTGGCACTCCCCGCACACGACGCGGGCCTCCATGCCGAGGCCTGTCTTGTAGTCGAAGTACTGCACCCACGGCCTCCCGCCGCAGAAGGGGCAGGGCTTGAGCATCGAGCTGTAGGCGGTCTGGCCGGTATCATCCGTAAGGCTCCCCATGACGGCCCGCAGGCGCTCCATGTCGCGCTCGCCCTTCTCAGCCATCTCGGGCGTGAGCATGGCCATGACCTCATCGTCCGTGAGGCCCGTGACGTCGTGGCGCTCCATCATGCATCACGCTCCTCGAACCTCTCGCACGCATAGCTTTCCACGTGGTAGCGTCCGTACTTGTCTTCGCGACAGAGTCCGTAGTCCCCTCCTGTGCCTAGGAAGTGGGAGCACTCACCGCACCTAGGGCCGCAGTCCTCGCAAATGGCAACTTTTGGGTCGCGGCTCATGTTGCGCTGACCTATCACGTCTAGGTCGCGGCCGCATATGTCGCATCTGATGACCATCACCGCCCCCTCTCCGCCATCTTGGCGAGCCTCACGACCACCCGCAGCACGTCCGCGCAGTCAGGCAGCTTGTAGCCATCGGGTTCGACACCGAGGGCGTGGCAGACGCTGAGGTACGGTGACGCGTTGAGGCTCTTGTACGGGCCGTCCTCCCTTATCAGCCGGACGCACCTCTCGATGATCTCGCTTGTGTCGATTCGCCCCATCACTCGCCCCTCTCAGCCTTGAACTTCTCCTGGCCTTCAATGCGCTTGCAGACGGGGAGCTTCTTGCACTCGAAGATGTAGACCGTGCCCTTAGAGCCGTAAGCCTCTTCCTCCACGAACTCGCGCCACCTGCATTCGAGGCAGGCGGGATAAACGTTCATCTCGAACATCACTCGCCAACCCCCGCCAGCTCTGCCCTTCGCTGAGCGTATATGTCCAGCGGTCTTCCTGTCTCCTTGGAGAGATGCACGTCCCACCACGCCGCGATGTATTTCACGGCTTCCGCTCTCGTGCGCTTGTAGACCGTCTCGCAGCCGTCTATCTCTGCCGACCACGAGTCGCGCGGTTTGGTGAATACCCCGCCGCCGAAGTGGTGGAGCTTGCAACTTCCGCCGATCTGGTAATGCATCGTGCCGTCTCTGACCAGCACCACGCACTCGCCCGGCTTGATGCCGGTAAGCTTCACGGTGTGATAGATAGAACCACTCATCACTCGCCCCTCTCAGCCAGCGCGCGGCGCTTCATCGGCTCCCCAATGGCGTGCTCAAGGGCGACCAGTCTTTCGTAGTAATCTGGCAGATGCTCGCGCATCGCCTCCAGCTCCTTCAGGTTCTTGTTTCGGCAGCACCAGCAGCTCACACGGTCGAGCACGTCATAGAGCCTGACGCCGCATTCCTCCCACGTATGTCCTCGCTCGTAACACAGCTCAAGGCAGTCCGCCTCGGTCATGCCGGCCTCCACGAGCGGAAGCCGCTTCCACTCCGCACGCTCGCGCTCGATTCGGCGCGTCTCGTCGGCGGCGATGCCGACGCACACGATCGCGCCACGGCTTTTGGCGTAGCGGTCGAGCGCACGCGTCTTCTCGGTCGTGCCCCACCGGCACGGCCCGCCGCACCAGCCGTACCCGTGCTTGTGGACCTTGCCCGTCGCGCGGCTTCGGACCGGTCGCGCGAGCATGGAGTAGAAAAACGGCTCGCGCGGGTGCAGCTCGGTGTACTTGACGCCGTGCTCGGCGAGAATCGGGAGCATCTTATCACGCTCTGCGTATATCGCATCGAACTCGGCTCCGGTGTCATAGAAAACGACCTCGTCAGGCGCGTGCCCGCTCTCGATGAGCAGGTGGAGCATCGCGGTGCTGTCCTTGCCCCACGAGACGCTTGCGATAAGCCAGCCGCTCATCACTCGCCCCTCTCCGCCAGCGCCCTGCGCTTCATCCTTGTCTCCGCGTGGTGCCTTGCGTCGTAGCGCAGGTGGCACGGAGCGCACAGCGCCCGCAGGTTCTCGCGAGAGCAGTTGGACGGGTCGTGGTCGACGTGCGACACGGTGAGCGTCCTCCTGTGTGTGTCGAACGGCTCACCGGGCTTCCGGCACTGCTTGCCGCACTCCTCGCAGCGCCACCCAGCCTCATCCTTCACCTCTCGGGCGATGCGCTCCCAGTCATCCGGGTACTTCTCGCGCTCCATCGGCATTACTCGCCCCTCTCTCGCTCGGCCAGCGCCTTGGCGCGGCGCACGATGTCGAGGGCCATCGTCTGCTCGCAGTTCTTTCCTGACGCTGGACATTTGCCACATGTCTCTTCCCCATCGAAGCCGAAGTAGCTGCACGGGTCCTTCTCCGCGTCCTCCTCGATGCGCTCCCAGTTGTCGGGCTCGGGCTTGGTGTGGGTGAACATTGACGGGTCGGCCCACTTGTCGAGTGCGAACATCGCAGACGTTGCTATCTTGCAGTTGACCCTATCGATGTTTGAGACGTGGAGCTTCAGACCGCCCTCAACGCTGTATAGGTCATCGCCGAGCTCAATGGGCACTCCGTCGGCGTCCAGCACGGGGCGATGGTGGGCTAGATAGGTCGGTGCCTTCCAGACGTCATAGGCTCCTTCGCCCGCATTGACGGTAACGCGATTGGTCTCAACCTTCTTTACGGTGTACGGCCTATCGTCATTGAGCGCGTACACCGTCTGCCCGACCTCCAGCGGCTCGCCGTCGGCTGTGAGCACCTTGGGCGCGGGGCGCTTGACGCGCTCGCCACTCGCATACGACCAGAAGTTCAGGAGGAAACTACCGTCGCTATACGTAGCTATGTGTCTGACCTCGAAGTCCTCTTCGTATCGAATCGCCTTGTCGCCGATACGCACCGGCTCCCCATCCTCGAAGCGAGGCCACTCGTATCCTTCGGGCATGAGGCGACGGCGCATGCACTCCATCGCGTCGCTCCACCCCGTGCCGGGGTCGACGTCGAGCGCGGCGCACAGCTCGACGAGGCGGTTCTCGGCGTCTTGTGCGCCACGCTCTAGCTCCTGCCGCGCCTGGTCGCGCTCCGCACGCCATCGGTAGGCCTGCGACACCGCGTAGCGGTCGGTGCTCGATTTCCTCACATCGTCTTCCATACCTGCCCCCTCTTGGCCCTCGCCCGGGCGTTCTCGACCTCCGCAGCCGTGGCGTCGGGCATCTCCTCGATGACGTGTCGAGGTGCTGCCCCCCTGGCGATCAGCCGCGCCATGTGCTCCACGCGGGCGCTGCGCTCGGCCAGCTCCCACTCGGACAGAGCGCTCCTCTTCATCTCAATCCTCCTTGGTCTTCTCGTACCTCAGCCTCCTGGCCTCCCTGCACCTGTCGCACCTGCACCCGTAGCCGTAGCCGATGTCGGTGCCGTGCCTCGGGTCGTCGGGGAAGCATTGGAGGATGAGGTACTGCCGGCACCGGTTGCGGTAGATCCTGTCGTACCCATCCGATGCCAGCCTGTAGTCGTACAGATTCCTGCCGCTCACCAGCGGCTCACCTCGTTCGGGTCTGCCCTCCTGACCTGCCCGGTCGGGGCCTGCAGCATCACGAGCTCGGCCCTCAGGTCGAAGCCGATGACCTTGTAGACCCCCGATATCCCGGGAGGGGTCGGCACCCCCGGGAGGTAGACCATGTGGCCCTTCTCGATGGGCGAGCCGTCCGCGTACCTCATGCACGAGAAGGAGCGCATGAGGTTCCAGTCCCCAAGCGGCATGTCGGCCCTCCGCACCGCCCTGTCGGCGGTGGGGTCGGGGTACCCCTCAGCATTCATCTCCACACCTCCTGAGCGGCACCCAGCCGCCCTCCTCAAGGGCCTGCTGGTAGGGCATCGGCTCGCCGATGCGGTACCAGATGCGCCCGTCCCAGTAAGCGAAATGCAGCCGGTTCTGATGCGCCAAGCCGTGGCACCCCGAGGTGTTGCCCATGCCGCAGAGCGTGATGGTGGGCTTGGGAACCTCGATGCCACCCCGGTACAGCCTCCCAGCCGACCTCCTGACCATGTGGTGGCGCTCGATGTGGCCCGTCCTGCCGCACACCGCGCACCACGGGGTGTCCACGCTGGGGGCGTCCATGAGCGGCCACCACATCTCCGCCAAGGTCGTGACCCTAGCCATGGCGCGCCATCCAGTCCAGGCACTCGCCGTACCCGTCCGCGAGCCCTTGCGCGTAGCCGTCCTGGTACGCCTTCTCGGCGTCCAAGCGCTCGCGCTCGCGCCTCAGGCGCTCGGCCCTGGCCTCCTCGTGGGAAGCCGTCAGCTTCGCGTCGAGCGCCTGCACCGACATGCGTGCGTCGCCCAGCATCTCGTCCACCCGCCTGTTGGGTGACGCCTTCTCCAGCTTGACCAGAAGCGATTCCAAATCCCTGCACTCACGGCTGCGCATGCGCTGCCTCCCACTCCTCGGCCATGAGGTCGTGGCGCGCCACCCTCGCGGCGGCTGCGGCGTCCCTGCGCATCGACTCCAGCCGCGCCCGCTCGGACACCTTGGCCCTGCTCCTCAGCTCCTCCCACTCGGCCCTCGTGACGGTGTTCGCCGCGTGGATCTCGGCCACGGTCGCGCAGTCGCTGACCACGACCATGCCGCCCTCCACGGAGCGTTTGAAAGCGTGCTTCCTGAGCACGTCCGTCAGGCGCATGGGTCGTACCCGTACTTCGCCTTGAAGGCCTCGATGTCCTCCTCAAGGGTGGTCTCCGGCTCCGCGTTCACCGGTTTCGGCGGCGGCGCGGGCTTGTCGGCGTCACGCTCGACCTGCATCCGCGACCACTTGAGCGCCTGGGATGTCCATCTCGTCACCGGGAAGCCGTTGCCATCGACCCATCCCTTGGCGTCGTAGGTGGCCCAGAACAGGTCTGGATCTCCACGCAAGCAGTTGGCTTGGAAGTAGGCCCGGACGTCCTCCAAAGTGGGCGGCTCCTCCCCCTGCACCCCCTCCAAGTAAGAGTTATAAGAAGGAGAAGGAGAGGGGGATATATATCTATCCCCATCAAATCGGGCATCAAAATTGCCTTGCTTGTTGTCTGGTTCGATGCTCGTTTTGTTATCGGTTTTGTTATCGGTTTTGTTATTTGTTTTATTGCCTTGCTTGTTGTCTGGTTCGATGCTCGTTTTGTTCAAGCGCTTTCCGCGCCTGTTGATGCCTTTCACCTTGCTCGCATCGATGCGTCCCCTGACGCCCTCGAAAACCTTCAATCCGTTCGCGCTCAGACCACCCGGCTCGATGCCTTCAAAGAAGTAGTCGAGCATCGCCGTGAGCACCTTCCTGCGCTCTGTCTCTGGAAGCAGGGATGCGAGGTCGTAGAAGGTGCGGTAGAAGTTCATGTGCATCTCGTTCGCCATCTAGCTCACCCCCTCGGTCATCTTTGATCTCCGTGATGCTCGGGCCACACCCTGAGCACTTATCGTCTCCATCACGGATGTGGCCCTAGCTAAAAGGGATTTCCTCGTCATAGATCGATGGCTGGTATGCCTGCTGCGGTTGCTGCATCACGTTTTGCTGCGGCGCTTGCATGTAGCTTTGCTGCATGGTTTGCTGTGCGTTTTGCATCACGTTTTGCTGAGCGGTTTGCTGCGGCGTTTGCATATGGGTTTGCATCACGTTTTGCTGGTATGTCTGCGGCATGGTCTGCGCTGGTGCCTGCTGGCCGTCGCGGGCGCTCATGAACTCGATATCCTCCACCACGACCTCGAGCTTGCTGCGGCGCTGGCCGTCCCGCTCCCACGAGCTGTAGCGCAGCTTGCCCTCAGCCGCGATCTTCACGCCCTTGTGGAGGAAGCGGCTAACCGATTCGGCACGCGTGCCGAACATGATGCAGTCGATGAAGTTGGGGTAGTCCTCCCACTCCCCCGTCTGGGGGTTCTTGCGGCGGTCGTTCACCGCCACGCCGAAGCTCAGGATGGCGGTGCCACCGTTTGTGGTTCTAAGCTCGGTGTCTCGGGTCAGGTTTCCTGATATGTTCACTCGATTGATGCTCATCATCTACTCCTTACTGCGATGCACGCGTCGCATCGCCTCTGCTTTGCGAAGCGGGGCGTGAAGACCGCCCCGCAATCGACGCATCTGCGCTCCCTGCGCTCGATGGAGCCTTTCGCGATCTTGAGCCGGGAAAGCGCAAGCACGGACTCCGCCGTCTCCCTGTCGTGCCACACGCAACCGGTCTTGTTCATGACAGCAAGCTCGGCGGAGCTGACCAGCATGAGGTTCCCGGGGCCTAGGTTCGTCTTGTCGTGGTCGCAGAAGATGACCTTGTGGCCGCTGGGAACCTTCCTGCCGTGCTCGGCCTCCCAGACCATCCTCTGCTTGGAAATCCAGTTGTCATGCGCACGTCCGCCAGGGGTCGGCCTTTCCGTAACCTTGACCTCGACGTATCCATCCCTCGTGACGCGCTCCGCCCCGATATCGGCGGTGTTCGCGGGGAGCGACCCTCTCTTGAAGCGCGTGGCCTTAGAGCGCTCTATGGATTCCGCTGGCATCCATTCGCTTTGCGGAACGCCTTTGTTCCATGAGGTGCACCCCTTCTCGAACCTGCCTCCGAAGGTTCCCGAGCGGATGCCGAACCTGGACTTGAAGTTCTTGACCTGCGACCTGTTGATGTCGATGCCGAACCGTCTAGAGAAGGCGACGCGTATCTCCGATTCGGTGTGGCCGGGGATGAAGCCGCGCATCCACTCGACCATCTCGGGATGCCGCGACCATCTGACGATCGTCGTCCTCCTGACATTGTTCATGGCGGCCTCTCAGACACCAAGCATCTTCGGCATCGGTGCCTTCGCGTCCATGAGGCCGTCGCGTGCCCTCACGGCATGGAGGACGGTGTTGGCGTTGCTGATGGTCGCCTGGGCGAGCCGCGTCACGGTCTCCGCGCGCTTTATCTCGCGCTCGACCGCCTCGTCGTCCGTCATGTCGACGGACATGACGTTCCTGATCTCCTCGAAGAGGACGTCGTTCAAAGTCCCGAGGTTGCTACTCATCCCCGATCAGTCCCTTAAGCCCTGGCATCATGGAGGGCAGCAGCCCGTCGATGGCCTTCCGGTCAGGTCGGCAGGTGATGCCGAGCCACTCGGCCTTCACATCCACCACCTCGCAGCCGTCCGGCACCTCGCCGGTGGCCTCGAAGTGGCGCTTCACGCCCTGGTCGTCGGTCTTGCAGAGCACATAGCCGTTCGCCTCGCACCATGCGCGGTAGCTGTCCAAATCCTTGATCTTGAGGTCGCGCTTCGCCTTTCCGAGGCGTGCCGATACGGTTCCGATCTTCACCCCCTGGTGCTCTGCGTCGACCTTGGCCACGCCGCCCATGTCGTACAGCTCGCGCATCGCGGAGCCGATGTCGTTGCCCAGCATGTCGTTCTCATCCTTGAGCAGCTTGAGCACGCGCTTCTGCAGCGTGTACCTAGCAACCGATTGCTTGAGATTCATCTACTCGACCTCCATGATGGGCGTCTCCATGGCGTCGCGCATGTACTCGCACGCCTGGCGGGCGCCCTCCTCGTCCAAGTCCTGCATCCTCTCGACACCCATCTGGTCGCACACCGAGCCGACCGCCTGCGCCATCGTGTAGCCCAGGCAGGCCGCGTACGGCTTGATGAGGTCGCGCACCGGCTGCAGGTGGTCAGTCTCAACTTGTGCCTGAACCTCCACGGGCTCGTCCGGAGCGGCCTGATCCATCTCCTCGCGGGTGTACATGCCGCTGAACTCGTCGGGGTACGCCAGGCGCCACGCGCTGGCCTTGGCCACCTTCTCGATCATCACCCCAGGCATCTTCGCCCAGTTGCTCTTGCCGGTGCTGTAGTCGCTCAGGGCCACCTCGACGTAGGCCGGTGCCTCCCAGCCCTTCACGTGAACCTCCGCCCATGCACCTATGAGGATTCCGTCCACAGCCGGGTAGACGGCGCTACCGGCCTTGTGCTGCACCGTTCCATCAGGCATCAGTGTGACCACGCCCGACTTGATGCCCGCGTAGTCCTTGCACTTGCGGGCGCGGCGGTTGAAGACCTGGTATCCCGTGATGATGCTCGCGGGCTTGTCGCCGTACTTCACGAGGTAGGCGTCCTTCGCGCCGATGGGGTCTAGGCGGTGCGACGCGCAGTGCGCCATGAAAAGCGCCACCTCTTTGTCGGTGGCCTGCGGGCACACGAGGCGCTTCACGTCTGACGGCGTGATGGTGACCTCCTGCCCGCTGTCGGCCTTGAACTTCACGATTTCACTTGCCATCTCTCTCCACCTCCAAGACACCCGGGTCGAGCGCCAGCATCGCGGCCACGACCTTGAGCGGCATGGTCACGTACTGCTCGCCCGGGTCTGCGACCTTCTTGCGCTTGTGCACGACCATGTAGAAGGGGGCGTCATCGTTCCCGGCCTCCGTCTCGGCCTCCTTGACCCACTCGGCCAGGGTCAGGCGGGCGCAATCCTTGCACTCGATGACCACCCTGCGGCCCCTGAAGAGCACGCCGGTGATGTCGCCCCTGTCTTTCTTTCCGTTCTTCGCCCTGCGCTCGATGCGGTCGTCCCCGATGATTCTGCGCAGGTAGTAGGCGATGCCGGACTCGAACCTCGCCCCGGCCTGTCTCGCGCTGCGGTTCGTACGCATCACATCGCCCCCGCCATGAGGAAGCCGCCGAGGATGACAAGGGCCGCGAGCGACAGCAGCGCCCACGGGTGCTCCCTCCACATGCGCTCCTGACGCTCAAGCGTCTCAGCGGAGGGGTTGATGATGCACGCCAGCAAATCACTCATCTGCGTGCACCTCCATGTAGCGATCCATCTCCGTCACGGGGATTCGCGCCCCGCGGAGGTTGCCCCGCGCGGTCTTGGCCGCGAGGGCGCCGTTCTTGATGGCCACGCGCAGCCAGCTCTCAGGGATGCCCGAGTAGCGGGATGTCTGCGGGATTGTGTAGGCCATGCGCGGCTCGAGGCCCACGGCGATGGCCATGCCGAGCGCCCTGCTCTCGGGCGCTACAGGTTTGATGGTGGTAGAATCCATAGTTGACCTCTTTCCTTGGTCATGCCGCTGCCACGCTCTCACCTGTCGCAGCGGCTTTTTTCTTCTAAAAAAGGCTCGATGGCCTGTGTGCCTCCTCGCAGATCTCAACGATGTGCTCGCACAGCATCGGAGGGATTCGTGCGCGGTCGGCTTTCGATCCGGTCGCCTGCATGCCCGTCCTCGACCCCCTCGGGGCAGGCTCGTGACACGGGTCGCCGTTTTTGCATGGCGGCTTGAACCTCGGTTCTGGATGGTTCGTCCAAATGTCCGTTGGCTTCATGTACCTGTATCCGTACTGGCAGTACGTGACCGTGTGGCGTGGAAGCCCCTCCATCCAAGGCATCTTGCGCAACCCCCCCCGCGGGTTCTCTATGAACCAGAACTCAGGATCCAGGGCATTGATCAGCCGCATCAGATGCTGGTTGACCGCATCGCAGATCTTGGCGTAGTCGGTGATCGGCATGAGCCATCCCGTCGCGGGATCGCGCTTGCGGTGATGTCCCAGGGCTGCGACGCTGTAGGTTGTGCAGTCCGGCGATGCCCATATCACATCAGGCAGTCCGAATGCCTCCAAGATGTCGCTCACTCCGACGATGCCGATATCCTCGTGGCTGTCGGCCTCGAAGCTCTCGCAGTAGTCGATGCTGTACACCTCGTGTCCGTGCGACTCGAAGGCCCTCCCGATTGACCTGGTGCCGCTGAAAAGCTCGAGCACCCTCATGGTCACCATCTCGGCTCGTACTTGTCGCACGCAGGGTCTTCACGACCGATCTGCTCCAGCTCGTCGCACCCGCCGTCGCACACGCAGATGCGCGTGCCGTCGGCCATCGCAACCTCGCGCATGAGGTTGCACGTGTCGCACACACGCCTCTCGGAGCCAAAGAGCCCGGTGGCCCTCAGCTCGTCTGCCGCCATGACGATCGTTGCCATGACATCATCAAGGCTGTCGGTCGCTAGATCCATCTTTGTGACACGGTGAACCAGCTCAAGAGGACGCTCGTATCTATCGAAAACGCCCATGTGAACACCTTCTCTCTATGGAATCTATAGTTCTCAGCGGCATGCTTGCGGACGCGCCCGGCACGGGTCGCGATGGGTCAGTCTGCGTGTTCTCGTCAGAGAGGAGAGTCAGCCAAAAAAGCGTTGCCAAAAGGGAATCTGAAAGGAAGTCCATAGCCAGAAGGGACGCGCCCGCTGACCGGGTGCGCCCGAAAGCATGCCGCCGTATCGCCGGGTTCGCACCGGCTCCACGCCCTTACTCTGCGCGAGGGCGCTGCGCCACCGTGCACCGGCGTTGGTCTATCGCGTGGTTCTAGCACGCTTGGAGCGCCTGCGCACAGCTATGCTTCTGTAAGGTACGTCCCCCTCCCCCCGACCGGAGCGGCCAGATTGCAGCTCTTTTGCACGATGGGTAACGGCTGGCCGCTCCGGGCGATGGAGGGTGGTTGTAAGGGTTGGTGGCTAGTTAGTCCACCCGATTAGGTCGTTCGGCGTGCAGCCTAAAGCGCTCGCGAGGGCGCACAGCTTGTCTCCGCCCGGGACGTAGGCCCCGTCCTCGTACTGGCAGATGGTCGCGATGTTGATTCCCGTCTTCTCGGCCAGCTCCCCTTGGGAGATGTCGCGACGTCCACGCTCTGCGCGGAGGTTCGCAGCGAACACGTTCTTGTCGAAAAGCACCGGCTATCACCTCCAATCAGCACATGGGCATCACATCTTTCTGGGTCGCACCTTTCTGTTTTGGTGCCCCATCTGTGTTCAAAACCCAGTTTTCTGTGTTCCGCTTTTTATGATACATAGTTTTCTAGGTTTTGCAATCAAAAACTCAATATTTTTTTGCGTGTGCATATATTTCTGGGTACAATGCGATTGAGGGTCAGGAGGAGATATGAATCTGAAAATCAGAGAGTTCCGCGACATGATGGGTCTGACCCAGAAGGAGTTCGCGAGGGAGATAAAGAAGTCGATAGGAACCGTGCAGTCTTGGGAGGGCGGGGTGTCGTATCCGAACGCCGAAGCCATCTGCGTCATGTGCGAGTTCTTCGGAGTCGACCCCAACACCCTGCTCGGATGGTATGACGAGCACCCGGAAGACGCCACTCACGGCCTCTCAAAGGATGAATCCATCCTTCTCAGCGACTACAGGGAATGCACCCCATCGCGCAAGTCCAAGGCTGCCGAGGCAGTGAGGGATCAACGCGATTTAAGCAAAGAGCACGCCGCCGCTTCACCACAGCGTGAGGCCGGGGCGGCGTGACACCGGAAAGGGGATGTGTGCCATGCCTGGTAGCTCCGTGGGCCGACTGCCCGAGGATTACTGTGCGATAGCGTGCAACACCAATGGCTACGACAAAATGGCCGCTCTTGTCGAGGTGGCGGCTGTGAAGGTCGTAGGGGGAAGGGCGACAGAGGCTTTTAGGTCGTTCATAGCCACCGATGAGGATGTCATCGACAACCTCAGGATCAACGCCGACATAACGGAATTCCACCTTGCGAACGCTCCGGCCTTGGAAGAGGTCATGACGAACCTCTTGGAGTTCATCGGAGATATGCCGCTCATAGGTGCGAAATACTCGCGCTTCATAAAGCCGTACATCGAGCGCGACGCGCTCAAGGCGTGCGGTGTCGTGATGGAGAACAAATGGCGCGACGTGCTATGGCTCGGCGGCAAGATGGGCGCGATGTCGCGCGACTCCATCACCGACCTTTGCGAGCACCTACATATCAAGAAGGATAGGAACCATCGTGCGCTCAGCGATGCCATTGCCACGTGGCAGTGCTGGGAGTGCCTGCGGCTCATGTCGCAGAGTGTCGAGATCGATGACATGCCCGACTGGATCTACCACGGTGACATACCGTGCACGTCGCTCGGCCAGGACACCGACAGCTTGGGCTCGTACGCGTCGGGAAACTCTGAAGACTCGAGGCGCAAAGGCGTGATGATCGTCTACTGCATGATGGGAGCGCTTTTCATCCTCGTAGCCGCGGGCATCAATGAATTGCTGAAGGGTTCAATGATGAATGATATGGTCACCGGTACAGCCGTGTCGATACCATTCATAGCCGGATGCGTCTGCATCTTCCTGGGAATCCGCGCACGGAAGAAATAGCGCAAATTGCCCCGCCCCTTGATGCTTGGCGGCGCAAAGGGGACGGGGCTTCAACCCAGCCAATCACGAATGATTGGAGGAATCTCATTATGACACAACGGAATAGCTGGGGCAGCAACTCGCCTGCCCGCCGCAAAGGCTACCGCGTCCTGCGCTACTGGGCGGACACGAACGACGGCAGGGGCTACTGCCGGAGGTGCATGACCGTGAAGGGCAGCAGGAGGGATGGATTCGAGATCCTGCGCGACCTCTGGGCAAAGTACGGCGAGGACTCCGCGTCGGTCACGATGCGGGCCGCATTCGCCAGATGGTGGCTTCCCGATGCTGACCAGAGGCTTGAGGACGGAGACCTCGCCAAGAACACCTACGACCTCTACATGAGCACCTGGAGGAACCACATCGCCCCCAAGTGGGCCGACGTGGAGGTGGATTCCGTGAAACCTGCGGACGTGCGCGAGTGGCTCCTGTCAATGAGCAAGTGGACGGCCACCGTCTCAAAGTCCCTCGCATCGATGATCGCCGGCGAGGCCGTCAGGATGGGCGGGGCGACGAAGAACGCCTTCTCGATGAAGTACCGCATCCCAAGGAAGGCTGAGGGCCGCGACAAGTCCATCTGGACGCTCGCCGAGCTTTCGGCGGCGGCTGAGTCCGCACGGGGGACGATACTGGAGGTTCCCGTCATCCTCTGCGGCTTCGGGTCGTGCCGCGTCGGCGAGGCGTGCGCCGTCCGCTGCGACGAGGTGGAGGTGTCGGTGGAGCACGGCATGCGCATCGCCCGCGTGCCCATCACGCGCCAGCTCCTGAAGGGCGGCGTGTCCGACAAGCTGAAGAACCCCCAGAGCGTGCGCACGGTGTGCGTCCCGGAGCCTTGGAGCCTGCGCCTGCGCGAGGTAGCGGATGACAACATGGCGGAGGGATTGCCGTGGCTGAACGACAACGGGCTGGGCGAGCCGGTGACCAGGGTGGCGATAAAATCTGCGTGGTCGCGCTTCTCCCCCACCGGGGCGGAGCGCATCACGATGCAGAACCTCCGGGCGTCGTGGGAGACCTTCATGCGCTGGGAGCTCGGGGTGCCCGCCGACATGGTGGACTCCATGATGGGCCACGCCAAGGGAATCCGCGAGAAGCACTACGACCGCCCGGAGCCTGATGTGTATGCCGAGACGTGCGCCATGGCCCATCTGGGTATGATGCATCCCGCGAAGTCGGTTTGATTGGGTAAAATTGGGTAACGCGGGCAACTGGTATGCCTATCTACCTGCGCGAATGCCATCCGTGCATTTAACGCGCTTAAAGGTCGCTTTGATTGTACAAATTGCATCAAGTTCGTCAAGCAAGATATGCGCAGATAAGACAGCATCATGTCATGCACAAAATAACGATTTACGAGGGTGAGGGACGTATCTGGGACACACGCAGGTAATGGACAGAATCGGTGGACTTACACAATCACACGATAAATCGTTAAAAGGTGAACACCCCCACTCAACGACACCAGCATTCCCATTCGGTCAGCACACCTGTGTCCGGCAGGATATAAACATTAAAAAAGAGCCTTCATCCCGGAAAGCCCTTGTATTAAGCCACTTTGCGGGATGAAAACCCTCTTTGTGATTGTATCATATCTATGCAATTAGCATCAATGACTTTTAGCTGATCCGGTGTCAGTGCGGCATATTCCTTGCGAATCTCATCCAGCTGTGCCTGCACTTCCGGCTCCTGCTCGGCTTCTTCCAGATAGTAGTGCCATTTGGTATCTTCCGGGG
>DXAB01000150.1 GCA_019117265.1 Candidatus Olsenella pullicola | reverse complement strand
ATCTCCTTGAGGGCGTCAATGATCTCCTCGGTGGTAAGCTTAGCCATTTTTGGTTTCCTTTCGATCCCGCACGGGACGTGCGGATGGTCTTTGCGTTTCTGAGGCTCTCGCCTCTGGTTGCGCGGCTGGGCCGCGGGGTGCCGCTAGGCGGCCTGCTTCTGCTCGGAGACGGCGTTGACGGAGCGCGCGAGGCCAGCGGGGACCTCCTTAACGCACACGGCGATGTCGCGGGCGAAGCCGTTGATGAGGCCGGCGAGCATAGCCATGAGCTGATCGCGGTTGGGCAGGTCAGCGTAGGCCTTCGCCTCCTCGGCCGAGAGGGCCTTGCCATCGGCGATGGCGCCGACGAACTCCATCTTCTTGAGCTTCTCGGACTGCTCCTTGATGACCTTGGCGGCATCGACGGGGTCCTTCTCGTAGAACACGTAGGCGCAGGTGCCGGCGAGCATATCGTCGACGTTGGGCATCCCGGCGTTCTCGAGGGCGAGCTTGACGATGTTGTTCTTGTAGACCTTCATCTCGGCGCCCGCCTCGCGAAGGGCGCGGCGGACCTCCTGGGTCTCCTTGACGGAGAGGCCACGGTAGTCGACGACGAAGACACCGTTCGAGGCCTCCAGGGAGCTGGCGACCTTCTCGAGCATGGCAACATTGGACTTGGACGGCATGTTGGGTACACCTCCTTTTCTATGCGGTCGGGCACGAACCGCCGACAGGCGGGCCTTCCGCATGAGAAGACCCCGCATGGCGCAGCCAAAGCGGGGTCCTCGAAGATGCAATCTCTGAGACCACCTCGGCAGGCGGGTTTCCCCTTTGAGCCTTGCGGCACCGGCTGTCTTTGGCAGCGGACGTGCTGATGAGCAAAACACAAGACGGGCGTCTTGCGCTGACACATTGTGCCATTGCGCAGGACGCCCGTCAAGCAGTCAGAGCATCTTCAAGCGAGAAGAACTACTCCTCCATAAAGTTGCGGGTCTTGGTGGGGTCGACCTTGATGCCAGGGCCCATGGTGGTGGAGATGACCACGGACTTGACGTACTTGCCCTTGGCGCTGGACGGCTTCACGCGGAGGAGCTCGGTGAGAAGCGCGCCGTAGTTCTCGACGAGCTTCTGGGTGTCAAAGGAGACCTTGCCCATGGGGACGTGGCAGATGCCGTAGCGGTCGGCGCGGTACTCGACGCGGCCGGCCTTGAGCTCGCCGACCATCTTGGCGACGTCCATGGTGACGGTGCCGAGCTTGGGGTTGGGCATGAGGCCGCGGGGGCCGAGGATCTTGCCGAGGCGGCCGACCTTGCCCATCATGTTGGGGGTGGCGATGGCGGCGTCAAAGTTGAGCTCGCCAGCCTGGATCTGGGCAACGAGGTCATCGGAACCAATCACGTCGGCGCCAGCGGCCTCGGCCTCGCGGGCCTTCTCGCCCTCGGCAAAGACGGCAACGCGGACGGTCTTGCCGGTGCCGTGGGGCAGGGAGATGGAGCCACGGACGTTCTGGTCGGCCTTGCGGGTGTCAACGCCAAGGCGGACGGCAACCTCGACGGTCTCGTCAAACTTGGCGGGGGCCAGCTCCTTGGCGAGCTCCATGGCCTCCTTAGGCGAGTAGAGCTTGGTGCTGTCGACCTTGGCGGCAGCGGCCTTGTAGTTCTTTCCGTGCTTGGGCATGCTACTTACCTCCTGTGGTCATCGGGCTCTCGCCCTCCCACGTCGATGTTACGAGGGACAGGCCCCTTCGTAACGTTAGTGCGCGTTACTCGGCGATGGTGACGCCCATGGAGCGGGCGGTGCCGGCGACGATCTTCTTGGCGGCCTCGAGGTCGTTGGCGTTGAGGTCCGGCATCTTGATCTCGGCGATCTTGGTGAGCTGCTCCTGAGTGAGCTGGCCGACCTTGTCGCGCTGGGGCACACCGGAGCCGCTCTTGAGGCCGAGCTCCTTCTTGATGAGCTGGGCCGCAGGCGGGGTCTTGCAGACGAAGTCGAAGGAGCGGTCCTCGTAGACGGAGATCTCGACGGGGATGATGTCACCGGCCTTGTCCTGCGTGGCGGCGTTGAAGGCCTGGCAGAACTGCATGATGTTGACCTGGGCGGCACCGAGGGCGGGGCCGACGGGAGGCGCGGGGTTGGCGGCGCCGGCGGGAATCTGGAGCTTAATGAAGTGGACGACCTTCTTCTTGGCCATGGTGTTCTCCTTGAGAGCGTTGTGTTCGTACTATCGATGCGCCGTGCCCGAGAAGCAATCCTCACCGATTCGGGCTGGCGGAATCTCCCTCTTATGCGATGACGGAAACCTGGTCGAGACCAAGCTCGACGGAGGTCTCGCGACCAAAGATCATGAGCATGACCTTGATCTTGCCGGACTCGGCGTTGACCTCGGAAACGATGCCGTCGAAGTCCGCGAGCGGGCCGGAGAGTACCTTGACGGACTGACCGACCTCGATGTTGGTGGAGGTGCGCTTGGGAACCACGGGCGTGGTGCCGCGGGCGCCGGTGCGACGCATGATCTTGTCGAACTCGCTGCGACGTAGGGGTGACGGCTTGCCGTCGGGACCCACAAAGCCCGTGACACCGGGGGTGTTGCGGACGAAGGACCACGTGTCGTCGTTGCCCTCCATGCGCACGAGAACATAGCTGGGGAGAACCTTCGACTCCTTGGTCTCCCGCTTGCCACCATCCTTGATCTCCGTGACCTCCTCGGTGGGAATCTGGATGTCGACAATCTGGTCCTGCATTCCCATCATCTCGATGCGATGCTCAAGATCGGCCTTGACCTTGTTCTCGTAACCAGAGTAGGTGTGGATGACGTACCAGCGCTTAGCCATGACTACCCCCTAAGACCCGTGAAGCCAACGAGGGCGGCAACGATACCGGAGTCAACGAGCCAGATCACCACGCCAAAGACGATGAGCATGGCGACGATGGCAACGGAGTACGTGCGGAGCTCGTCCTTGGAGGGCCAGACCACACGACGCATCTCAGAGCGGACATCACCAAGGTAGTTGCCAATACGGCGGAAGAGGCCAGGCTTCTTGTCCTTCTTCTCAGCCTTGGCCTCCTGCTTGGCAGCGAGCTTGGCATCCTTGGCTGCCTTCTTCTCAAGGGCAGCCTTCTGCTCGGGAGTGACAGAGGCGGCCTGAGCGGCCTCGACGCGCGCACGCTCTTCGGCGCGGGCCTTGCGGACGCTCCTCTTGTTCCGGTCCTTGTTCGCCATCCCTTAACTCCCTAAAAGTATCCGTTACATGGAAACCGGCTAACCCCGAGAGGATAGCCGGTGGTGAAATCTGGCAGGCCAGGAAGGACTCGAACCCTCAACAAACGGTTTTGGAGACCGCCGCTCTACCATTGGAGCTACTGGCCTGTGATGAAAACCCACCAGTTAGCGGGTCTCCCTGTGGACGGTGTGCTTCTTGCACCACGGGCAGTACTTCTTCAACTCCATGCGGTCGGGGTTGTTAGCCTTGTTCTTGTCCGTGGTGTAATTGCGGCGCTTGCACTCAGTGCACGCGAGGGTAACCAGAGTACGCATGAATCAGATCCTCCTGAAATACTTCTCGTTGGAGGGAGTTTCCCTCGAACGTGTCGCGGTGGCAAACGATACCATCCATTACTTGCGATTGTCAAGTCGAGAAGAACGATGGCGTCTCTCTCACAAAAAGCACACCTGCGGGGGCGCATCGCGCCGGGGCGCCCTGCACCCCCCATTGTCTGGCTGAAAGAAAACGGGCCCGACACGATGTGTCGGGCCCGTAAGAGTCGCTGGGCTAGAAGCTACTCGATGATCGTGGAGACGCGGCCGTCGCCGACGGTGTGGCCGCCCTCGCGGATGGCGAACTTGTCGCCCTGCTCCATGGCGATGGAGTGGATGAGCTTGCACTTGACGGTCACGTGGTCGCCAGGCATGGCCATCTCAACCTTGGTGCCGTTGGTGTCGGTGAGCTCGGAGATGTCACCGGTGATGTCCGTGGTGCGGAAGTAGAACTGCGGACGGTAGCCGGCGAAGAACGGCGTGTGGCGGCCGCCCTCCTCCTTGGTGAGAACGTAGATCTCGCCGGTGAACTCGGAGTGCGGGGTGACGGAGCCGGGCTTGCAGATGACCTGGCCGCGCTCGATGTCCTCGCGCTTGATGCCGCGGAGCAGGATGCCGACATTGTCGCCAGCCTCGCACATATCCATGGTCTTGCGGAACATCTCGATGCCGGTGGCAACGGAGGTCTGCTTCTCGCGGATGCCGACGATCTCGACAGGGTCGTTGAGCTTGAGCATGCCGCGCTCAACACGACCGGTGGCAACGGTGCCGCGGCCGGAGATGGTCATGACGTCCTCGATAGCCATGAGGAACGGCTTGTCGTTGTCACGCGGCGGGGTCGGGATGTACTCGTCGACAGCGTGCATGAGCTCGATGATGGAGTCGACCCACTTCTGCTCGCCGTTGAGGGCGCCGAGGCCGGAGCCACGGATGATGGGGAGGTCGTCTCCGGGGAAGCCGTACTCAGAGAGGAGGTCACGGGTCTCCATCTCAACAAGGTCGATGAGCTCCTCGTCGTCAACCATGTCGCACTTGTTCAGGAAGACGATGATGTAGGGGACGCCAACCTGACGGGCGAGAAGGATGTGCTCGCGGGTCTGGGCCATGGGGCCGTCGGTGGCGGCGATGACGAGGATGGCACCGTCCATCTGAGCAGCGCCGGAGATCATGTTCTTGATGTAGTCGGCGTGGCCCGGGCAGTCAACGTGAGCGTAGTGGCGCTCCCAGGTCTCGTACTCGATGTGGGCAACGTTGATGGTGATGCCGCGCTGACGCTCCTCGGGAGCCTTGTCGATGTTCTCGAAGGCGGTGTAGTCGGCCTTGCAGCCCTCGGTCTCAGAGAGAACCTTGGTGATGGCCGCGGTCGTGGTGGTCTTGCCGTGGTCGACGTGACCAATCGTACCGATGTTTACGTGCGGCTTGGAACGATCGAACTTCTCCTTGGCCATGTGCCATCCTCCTTTTGGAACCGGCCTTGCGGCCAATCCTCTAACTACTGCGTTCTTATGCCAAGCGGCGCCGAGGCGCCGCTAAGAACTCTGGTACCGGTGACGGGATTCGAACCTGTGACATCGCGGGTATGAGCCGCGTGCTCTAACCAGCTGAGCTACACCGGCATGGTGCCTTGCGACTGAAAGGCGGAAATGGAGCCCGCGACCGGATTTGAACCGGTGGCCTCTTCGTTACCAACGAAGTGCTCTACCGACTGAGCTACACGGGCGAATGGTGGGGATGCTTGGACTCGAACCAAGGAACCCAGAGGGAGCGGATTTACAGTCCGCCGCAGTTGCCGCTGTGCCACATCCCCATTCCGTTTTCAGCCAC
>DXAB01000149.1 GCA_019117265.1 Candidatus Olsenella pullicola | reverse complement strand
TGCGCAACGGCAGAAGCGGCGAGAAGAGCGCGCTTCTCGCCAGCGCCAACTGGGCAGACGCGGGCCCGGCCCGCCCCCCGGAGCCCACCCGGGCCCCGCGGCATAAAACCTTTGCCCCAAAACCCGCCAAGAGGCCCCGGAGGCGGCACCCCCGGGAGCGCGGAGGGGCGAGAAACCCAAAACCCAGCCCCTTTGGACAAGGGCGACGGGCCGGAGGCAACGTGACGGCCAACTCCGACGCCCGTCATAACCGCTAGACTGTGAAAAGGGGACGGCCCTTTTCCACACCGGGAGGCGACCATGTATCGAGCGCTCATCGTCGAGGACGACCCGGCCGCCGCGGACGTCCTGCGCGCGCACCTCGCCCGCTTTGGGACGGAGCGCGGGGTCAGCTTCACCGTTGAGGCCCTCTCCTCCGCCCTTGAGTTTCTCGAGCGCCGCCCCGTCGCAGACATCGTGTTTCTTGACATCGGACTTCCCGGCATCAGCGGCATGGAGGCGGCCGAGGTCATGCGCCAGACGGACACCGTGACGCCCATCGTCTTTGTGACCGACCTCGCCCAGTACGCGGTGCGAGGCTATCAGGTGGACGCGCTCGACTTCATGGTCAAGCCCGTGGAGTACGAGGACTTTGCCCTGCGCATGGGCCGCGCGATGCGCGTGATGGAACGCCGCTCGGAGCGCGCCGTCACCGTCCCCACCACCCAGGGCCTGCGCGTCATACCCGAGAACGACGTCATCTACGTTGAGATCTTCCGCCACGACCTCTGCTGGCACATCGCGGGCGAGGCGGAGCCGCTCCACGCGCGCGGCTCGCTCACCAAGGTTGAGGCCGAGCTTCCCCCCGAGCGCTTCTGCCGCATCTCCGCCAGCCACCTCGTCAACATGGGGCAGATTCGCCTCATCCGCGGGGACTCCGTGGTCATGAGCAACGGCGACGAGCTCACCATCTCGCGCCGCCGCCGGCGCGAGGCGCTCGAGACCCTCACGCGCTACGTGGGAGGAAGCCGCTGATGGTCACGGGTACGGCCTTTACGCTCGCGGGCCTTCCGGGAGACCTCGTCAACATCCTCGCGCTCTCGGCGAGAATGGCGGCGGGCATCGCGCTCTTCGCCTGGCACCTTCCCCATCGGGCTCGCTTTGGGAGGCGCGCTGCGGCACTCGCGCTTCTCTGGGCGGCTTGCGTGACGGCCTTCGTGGCGGCAGGGCTCAACGTGGCGCAGCCCTCCCCCGTTGAGTCCGCGCTCGTGCAGCTCGCGATCTTCTCGGCCGTGCTCCTTGCCTGCGTGGGGGCGGTGAGCGTCCTCTTTGAGACGAGCGTGTGGGTGGCGCTCTTCTGCTCCACGGCAGGCTATACCGTGCAGAACCTGGCGTCGGGGATCGGCGAGCTCGCGCTTGCGCTGCTGCCGCTTGCCGGGGTGGACGCGTCGAGCCCGTGGGTGGCGCTCGCCACCTGGGTGGTGACGGCCGTTGCCACCTTTGTGCCGTGCCACCTGCTCGTGGCGCGCAAGATAGACCAAGAGGGCCTCTCCCAAGTTGAGGACCGCTCGATGCTCGCCATGATGGCGGTGGTCTCTCTTGTGGTCATTGGCTTTGACCTCACGATCAAGCTGCTGGCGGAGGTGGGCCTTCGAGTTGGGTTTGTGGTGGTGCTGCGCCTCTTCCACGCGCTCGCCTGCGTCTTCACGCTCTCGATGGAGTACGTGCTGCTCTACCGTCGACACCTCGAGCAGGACATGGCGGCAACGGAGCGGCTGCTCGCCGAGCGGGAGCGCCAGTACCAGATGAGCCGCGAGAACATCGAGGCCATCAACGTCAAGTGCCACGACATCAAGCACCAGATTCGCACGCTCGCGGGCGGTGGCGCCGCCGTTGACGCCCGCGTGCTTGACGACATCGAGCGCGAGGTGAGCGTGTACGACTCCTCGGTCAAGACCGGAAACGAGGCCCTGGACACAATCCTCACCGAGAAGGGCCTGCTCTGCGAGCGCCGCGGCATCACCCTCACGTGCATCGCCGACGGAAGCGCACTGGCGGGAATGGCGCCCGCCGACCTCTACGCGCTCTTTGGCAACGCGCTCGACAACGCCATCGAGGCCGTGATCGGGCTCGATGACCCAACGCGGCGCTCCATCACGCTCTCCGTTCGATCCGTTGTGGGCGTGGCGGCCATCCACGTGGAGAACTACTGCGACGACACGCTGGTCATGGGTGCCGACGGCCTGCCCGTGACCACCAAGGGCGACCGCGCCAACCACGGCTTTGGCACGCGCTCCATGCGCCAGATCGCCGAGCGCTACGGGGGCTCCTTCTCGGCCGTGGCCGAGGGCGGGGCCTTCAAGCTAGACGTGATGATCCCGCTAACGTACGGCCACCGGTAGCGCGCAGTCCCATGCTGCGCCGGGGCCCGCTCGCACCCCCTTGGTTTTGGGCAAAACGTTTGATGCGCAACGGCAGAAGCGGCGAGAAGAGCGCGCTTCTCGCCAGCGCCAACTGGGCAGACGCGGGCCCGGCCCGCCCCCCGGAGCCC
>DXAB01000148.1 GCA_019117265.1 Candidatus Olsenella pullicola | reverse complement strand
CTCGGCTTTGTGTGGATCAAGCTCTGCCTGCCGTGGATGCTCAGGCTCATCAACCTCATCCCCTGGAAGATCCGCTACTCCTTCACCACGCTCTGCGCCGTTCTCATGCTGGTGAACGGCGTCATGACGCTCGAGGCGCTGGACTGCTGGTTTGAGCGTCTCTCCGGTATCCCGCAGACCACGCCCGTCGAGCAGTTCTACGCGGAGCACTATGACAACGATTACATGGCGCACCGCTTTGAGTCCATGACCATCACCCCGGACGACTCCGCGCGCGTGGACGGCGCGGCGCGTGCGGCCAACATCGAGGTGGACGAGGAGTTCATCGAGGGCGCCGCCGACGCCACGTTTGAGGGCGGCAGCGCATGACGGAGGGGGCTGCGGGGAAACGCCCGCGCTGGGGGCGCGTTCTTCTTGCCCTGTTAGCGATTGCGGTCGTTGCCGGTGCGGCGCTGGCGATTGGCGTGAGGCGCAGGCTCGAGCAGCGCCGGTTGGGGGAGGGCGTGGTTCAGCCGTCGAGCGAGTTTGCCACGCTCGAGGGGTCCACCGGGCGCACGGGGGCGTTTACCGCGCGCATTGACTTCACGAGCATGGCCACCGGCTCGAAGACCATCTCTACCGAGGTGGCCTGGGATGACGGGTGGTTCTTCCAGGATCCCACCGTATATAACCACGATCTTGCCGCCACGTGCTCTGTGCTCTCGGCCGTGGCCAACTCGGAGTCCGCGTACTACCAGGCGGGCTCCAACGCGCCAGCCTACATGGACGCCGCCCTGGCTGAGCTGGGCTTTGGGCAGATCTCCACGGCTTCATACCAGTATCGCAGCGAGATCTTCGATGAGATCGTGGATCTCATTGCCGGCACGGACGATGTGGTTGCCTACTCCGTTGCCACCAAGCGCGTGACCAGCGAGGATGGTGACAAGAAGACCCTCTTCCTGGTGTCTGTCCGCGGCAGCTATGGCTCCGAGTGGCTGAGTGACCTCAACATGGGCAGCGCTGCGGCATACGACATGGACGAGATCACGCATGAGGGGTTTGAGCGGGCCGCGCGCGAGATCGTGGACGAGCTTGCGGAGCGCATCACCGAGGAGGCGGGCCTTGGCGGCACCGATGACATTGCGCTGCTCTTTACCGGGCACTCGCGTGGTGCTGCCGTGGCCAATATCGCCGCCGCGTATGCCGACGAGATGTCTCAGGGGATGCGCGTGCTGGCGCCGCGTGGGAGCATCTATTGCTGCACCTTTGCCACGCCTGGGGTCACGACCTTTGACACGGCGCGCGATGGCCTCTACGACAACATCTTCAACATCATGAACCCGAGCGACATGGTGCCGCGCCTGCCGCTGGAGTCCTGGGGTTACGGACGCTATGGGCGCGACCTCTGGCTTCCCGGCTATGGAGACGGCGGATTTGCCGAGCGGCACAAGGCGATGTGCGAGGTCTTCGAGGCCAACACGGGCGTGGAGTGCCCCTACGTGCCTGAGGACCGCGTGCACGTTGACAGGCTGGTGGAGGATCTGAGCCGCGAGATCCCCACGGCCGATGACTTGTCGAGCGCGGGCGGCGTGGCCTCGCTCATCCGCGATCTTCTCTCCGACGTGAATCCCATGCAGGTGCTCTACGGGCACTACCCGAGCGTCTACATCGCCTGGATGCAGTCGCTCGACGCTCTTGCCGAGTAGCGCGGGCGGGGCGTGGGCGTCCTTCTCGGCTGAAGCATGACGCTCAGCTCTGACGTCAGTGTCAGACGTCAGTGTCACGACGCGGGTGTCATCAGTGTCAGGAGAGCGGCTCGACGCGGCGGATCTCGTGGATGCCGGCCTCAAGGAGTACCTCAACGTCCTCGTCGGTGGCACCCGTGTCGGTGATGAGCAGGGTCACGTGGTCAAGCGAGGCATACGTAAATCCCGCGCCAATGCCGAGCTTGCTCGAGTCGGCGAGAAGGACCATGCGGTCGGCGCGCTCGACCATGAGCGAGTTGACCGTTGCCTCCTGCTGCGTGGTTGACGTGACCCCCGCGGCAAGCGAGATGCCGGCGCAGCCCAGAAAGGCGTTCGTGGCAGAGACGCTGCGGATGTTGTTGAGCGCAAACTCGCCGGAGAGCACGCCGCGTGGCGGTCGCACCTCACCACCGGTCACGAGAATCATCCCACTCGGCGGGATGGGGAGCCGCTGCGCCTTGGCGCTGTTGGTGACAACGGTGACGCCCTCGGCGTCGATACCCGGTACCATCTCGAGCGCCGTCGAGCTCGTGTTGATGAAGATGAGGTCGTGAGGCTCTATGAGCTGTGCCGCGGCGCGCGCGATTGCGGAGCGCGCCGCCACCCTCGGGTCGGCCTCGCTGACGGACACCTCGCCCTCCTCGGCAAGGATCGCCTCGCCGTAGCGGCGGGTGGCGATGCCCTGCTCCTCCAGGTAGTCGAGGTCGCGACGCACGGTGAGCGGAGAGATCCCCAGCTGCTCGGCAAGGTCGGCCACGCTCGCGCGTCCCTTGGTGCGAAGGATCTCCTTGATCGTTGCCCGCCGCTGCTCGACGAAGGACCTGCTCTTCCCGTTTGCCATGACGCTGCCTCCCAACGCTTGGGCCAAAATGGCCCCTCCCGTCTCAAAGATACAAGAAATCAGAACGGTTTGAACGTTCTATTTCGTTGAACCCATTAACGCCTGATAATTATGAACGATATGAACGATTAGGCAAACCATTCGCGGACAAATCGCCACCATTCATCGCATTACTGAATGAAATGAACGAAAAAGATGGACGTTTTTGTCATTATTACCTCAGTAAACGTTCCGAGTGTTCTAAAATGACAAGGGAGGAGGCAAAACAAGCTTCATAAGAGTCAGAAAAGCGAGTACAGAAAGGAAAGGAGAGGTTCCGACATGCTACTCAAGGAAATCTACGAGAAGAAGCACTACGCGTTTGTCGAGGAGCCCATCGCAGACTGGCGCGACGCCATCCGCGCCTGCTGCAAGCCCCTCGAGGCGGATGGGACCGTCGAGCCCATCTACGCCGAGGAGATCGTGGCGTGCGTCGAGAAGCACGGTCCCTACATCGTGCTCATCCCCGGCGTAGCCATGCCCCACTCCACCGAGAATGCCACCGGCTGCAACGGCACCGCCATCGGCTTCATGCGCGTCTCCGAGCCCGTCCACTTTGCGGAGGACGACCCCGAGAAGGACGCCCAGATCTTCTTCACGCTCTGCTCCACCAACCAGGAGGAGCACTTCGCCAACATGCAGCGCCTCTATGCCATCCTCACCGATGATGCCGTGGTCGAGAAGCTCAAGCAGGCCACCGGCCCCGAGGACCTTCTCGCCATCGACGCCCTCGTTGACGAGGACAAGCTCGCGCACGACCAGGCCTAGTGCCATCCCGCACCGCACGTAAGAAAGGAATCCCATGGACATCCTAATGGGCATCTGGACGTGGATCGCCAACAACATCCTCACGCAGCCCGCGTACTTCATCGGCGTGATCGTCGTCCTCGGCTACGCCCTTCTCAAGAAGCCGTGGTACGACATCCTCGCCGGCTTCATCAAGGCCGTCATCGGCTACCAGATCCTCGCCGTTGGCTCGAGCGGCCTCACCAACGCGTTCCGCCCCATCCTCGTGGGTCTGCAGGAGCGCTTCAACATGTCCGCCATGGTTATTGACCCGTACTTTGGCCAGAACGCCGTCCAGGCGGCGATGGAGGACACCTCCGCCTCCGCGCTCCCGTTCATCTCGGGCAAGTCCTTCTCGCTCGTCATGTTCCTGCTGCTCTTTGCCTTCATCCTGAACATCGTGCTCGTGGCGTTCAAGAAGTACACCAAGTGCCGCGCGCTCTTCACCACCGGTCACGTTCAGGTTCAGCAGGCCTCCACGGCGTTCTTCCTCATCCTGTTCTGCTTCCCCGCGCTCAAGGACCAGGACTGGGCGGTTCTCGCCATCATGACGATCCTCCTGGGCCTCTACTGGGCCGTCGGCTCCAACCTCTGCATCGGCCCCTCGCAGGAGCTCACTGACGGCGCCGGCCTCACGATCGCCCACCAGCAGATGTTCGGCGTCTACGTCTCCTCCAAGATAGCCGGCTGGATGAACGACCACTTCAAGAAGAAGTCCAAGAACGTCGACGACATCAAGCTCCCGGGCTTCCTCAAGATCTTCAACGAGAACCTCGTGGCCACGGCCATCCTCATGACGCTCTTCTTTGGCATCATCCTCGTCATCCTCGGCCGCGACTTCCTCGTTGCCCAGGGCTTCATGACCGAGTCGCAGGACTTCTTCATGTACATCCTGACAACGTCCTTCGAGTTTGCCGTGTACCTCTCGATCCTCCAGCTCGGCGTCCGCACCTTCGTTACCGAGCTCACCAACTCCTTCCAGGGCATCTCGATGAAGCTCCTCAAGGGCTCCGTGCCCGGCGTCGACTGCGCCGTCACCTTCGGCTTTGGCGCCCCCAACGCCGTGACCATCGGCTTCCTCTTTGGCGCGCTCGGCCAGTTCCTCGCCATCGGCGCCCTCATCCTGCTCGGCAGCCCCGTCGTGGTCATGGCCGGCTTCGTGCCCCTGTTCTTTGACAACGCCACCATTGGCGTCTACGCCAACCACAAGGGTGGCCTGCGCGCCTGCATGCTCCTGCCCTTCCTCTCCGGTCTGCTCCAGGTCTTTGGCTCCGCGATCATCGCCGGCTGGGTCGGCATGGCGGCCTACGGCGGCTACCTCGGCATGTGGGACTGGGCCGTGGTCTGGCCGATCATGACCGGCCTCATGAAGTTCCTGTCCTACGCGGGCCTCGCCATCGTGATCATCGCCCTCATTGCCATCCCGCAGATCCAGTACCGTCGTCACAAGGAGACCTACTTCATGGAGGTCGAGGACTGGGAGAAGTGCAAGGAGATGCGCGCCAACGGCGTCAAGTAGCACCCGCCTAGACCAAGCTCTGCCCGTACCACCTCACACGTAAGCGGCCGGGGCATCCCGCCCCGGCCCAAAAGAAAAGGAGAACACCATGAACGCCAAGATCCTCGTTGCCTGCGCCAACGGAGCCGGTACCTCCCTCATGATGAAGATGACCGCCGAGCGCGTCACCAAGAAGCTCGGCATGGGCGTCGCCGACATCCACCACTGCGCGCTCTCCGAGGGAGTCTCTTCCGCGCGCCAGTACGACATCGTCTTTGCCCCGCTCAACTTCAAGAACATGTACGACGAGGCCGAGAAGGCCGGCGTGATCGTCATCGGCCTGCGCAACGTCCTCTCCGACAAGGAGATGGAGGACGCTCTCGTCTCCACCGGTGCCGCCGAGAAGTACAAGGCGTAGGGACGGCGAGACGCATGCAGTACTCCAAGAAGGTCATCGCGAGCATGCCCAAGGCTTACGCCATCGGCACGTTCGACGGCGCGGACGCCAGGAGCTTCGTCATCGGCGTCGAGAAGGACGGTCCCATCCGCCGCTTCGCGCTTGACGGCACCCCCATGGAGACCGTGGCCGAGGGTCCCGGCGGCGTCATGACCATCGCCCAGGTGCCCGGCAGGAACGACCAGCTCCTTGCCACGAGCGAGTTCTTCTCGCCCAACTACGGCGCCGATACCGCGGGCATCGTGGCCTACACGCGTGCCGAGGACGGCACCTGGAGCTCCAACCGCATCTGCGACCTGCCCTACGTGCACCGCTTTGGCCTGCTCACCGGAGCTGACGGCCAGCTCTGGCTCATTGCCTGCACCATCAAGGGCGCCTGCCGCCAGATCAAGAACGACTGGCTCACGCCCGGTGCGGTCTACGTGGCCAAGCTCGGCGACGTGCTCGAGAGCGAGCGGGTGGAGCTCACGGAGCTTGCCGGATGCCAGCTGCAGAACCACGGCTTCTGGTGCGCGCCGGACCACAGCTACGCGCTCGTCTCCACGGCGGCCGGCGTGTTTCGCTGCGTCCCGCCTGCGGACGACTCCGACGAGTGGTCCGTCTCGTGCCTGATCGTCCAGCCCACGAGCGACATCTGCGTGGCCGACTTTGACGGTGACGGCAAGAACGAGATCCTCACCCTCTCCGCCTTCCACGGCGACACCCTCTCCGTGTGGCACGAGGGCGAGGTCGAGGACACCTACGCCAAGGTCTGGGAAGACCAGGAGAAGCGCGACTTCCTGCACGCCATCTGGTCCGGCGAGATCTGCGGCGAGAAGTGCGCGGTCATCGGCAACCGCAAGGGCGGTCGCGACCTCTTCCGCGTCCACTACGCCGACGGCTCCTACCAGCTCGAGATGATCGACCACGACCGCGGCCCGGCCAACTGCTGGGTTATCAAGGACGGCGACGCCACGCGCATCGTGGCCGCCAACCGCGAGACGGACGAGGTTGCCCTGTACGACGTTTCCGAGTAGCCCCTCCTTCTTGGGCCGGCCCCGCGCCGGGGCCGGCCTCCCGGAGGTGCCTTCACCCATCACCCTTTGAGGAGGTTCGTATGTCCGCAATTGACGAGGTCACCCGCGAGAAGTGGATCATGAACACGTTCCCCGAGTGGGGCACGTGGCTCAACGAAGACATGGAGGCCGCCCAGCCCGCCCCCGGCACCGTTGAGATGTGGTGGCTCGGCTGCACCGGCATCTACATGAAGACCCCGGGCAACACCGCCATCACCATCGACCTCTGGACCGGCAACGGCAAGCGCAGCCACGGCAACGGCAAGATGGCCGTGGGCCACCAGATGGCCAACATGGCTGGCTGCCGCGCCATGCAGCCCAACCTGCGCAACATCCCCTACGTCTTTGATCCCTTTGCGATCAAGCACGTGGACGCGGTTCTCGCCACGCACTATCACCAGGACCACATGTCCAAGGAGTTTGCCGCTCACGTGATCCAGTCCGGCATGACCACCACCGACGAGAACGGCAACGAGATTCCCGTTCCGTTCATCGGCCCCAAGAAGTCCGTCGAGTTCTGGCTCAAGTGGGGCGTGCCCGAGGAGCGCTGCATCACCGTCAAGCCCGGCGACAAGATCAAGGTGGGCGACATCGAGATCATCGCCATGGACTCCTTTGATCGCACCTGCATCACCACCACCGACTCCACCGGCCCCGACCGCGAGGACCTCTGGGGCAAGTGCCCGATGGACATGGACGAGAAGGCCGTGAACTACCTGCTGCGCACGCCCGGCGGCAACATCTACCACAGCGGCGACTCGCACTACTCCATCTACTTCGCCAAGCACGGCAAGGACATCGCCAAGGAGTACGGCGGCGTTGACGTGGCGTTTGGCTCCTATGGCTGCAACCCCATGGGCATGCAGGACAAGATGGAGGCCTCCGACATCATCCGCATGGCCGAGGCCCTCAAGTGCAAGGTCGTCATTCCCATCCACTGGGACGTCTGGACCAACTTCGAGGCCGACCTGCGCGAGATCGAGGTTCTCTACAACATGCGCAAGGAGCGCCTGGGCTACACCTTCAAGCCCTACTACTGGAAGGTCGGCGGCCACTACACCTACCCGACCGACTTTGAGGCCGGCAAGAAGTACTTCGTGTACCAGCGCGGCTTTGAGGACTGCTTCGACGAGGAGCCCAACGTCCCGTTCCGCAGCGTCCTCTAGTGACGAAAGGTGACCGTCGCCTTTCGTCACCCAACATCTGCCCGTAGCGGCGCGGGCGGGAGGGGGTAGCCACAAGGGCCCGTTCGCGCCGTTGCGATAGAACGCTTTCCTCAGCAATTGAAGAAACAGCAGCTCAGAGGGTCGGTCGTTTGATCGGCGACCGGCCCTGTGGGCCACCCTTACTCATTTTCCCAAGATCCGACGAGAGGAGAGAAGATGCCCAAGCAGTACCTGCTCGGCATGTACGAGAAGGCCGTCCCCGCGGAGCTCTCGTGGATCGAGCGCCTCGACGTGGCGCGCGAGAGCGGCTTTGACTACGTGGAGATCAGCATCGACGAGTCCGACGCCCGGCTCGAGCGCCTCGACTGGACGCCCGCGCAGCGCCGCCAGCTCGTTCGCAACATGGAGACCACCGGCACGCTCATCCGCTCCATGTGCCTGTCCGCGCACCGCAAGTACCCGTTTGGCGCGAGTGACCCCGAGACGGTGAGGCGCTCGCTCGAGATCATGAAGAAGGCGCTCGACCTCGCCTGCGACCTCGGCGTTCGCACCATTCAGCTCGCCGGCTACGACGTCTACTACGAGCAGGGCTCCCCCGAGACACGCGCCCGCTTTGAGGAGAACCTCGCACGTGCCGTGGAGATGGCCTCGCGCGTGGGCGTGCTTCTGGGCTTTGAGACCATGGAGACGCCCTTCATGGACACCGTCGAGAAGTCCATGGCGTACGTGAGCAAGATCAACAGCCCCTACCTGGGCGTCTATCCCGACATGGGCAACCTGACCAACGCCTCTTTCCTCTACGGCAAGAGCGTCGCGGACGACATTGCTACTGGGCGCGGCCACATTCTCGCGGCGCACTGCAAGGAGACCGTGGCCGGGAGGTACCGCGAGGTTCCCTTTGGCACGGGCACCACGGACTACGAGGGCGCCCTCGACGAGCTCGTCTCCCAGGGCGTGCGTCGCTACGTGGCGGAGTTCTGGTATGTGGGCTCCCAGACCTGGCGCGAGGAGACCGCCGCGGCCGCCCGCTACGTGCGCGAGAAGATCGACGCTGCCTTTGCCCGGGCGGGCCGCTAGCATGCCCGCTGTCGGTTCCGTCGCCTTCTTCGACATCGACGGCACGCTCGTCTATCGGGACGAGAAGCATCTGAACGGCGTTCCAACCCCGCGCGTGCGCGCTGCGCTCGAGCGCTATGTGGAGGCTGGCGGTAGGTGTGTGCTGTGCACCGGCCGCCCGCGGGGGCTCGTGGTCCCGGAGGTGGCGTCGCTGCCCTTCTCGGGTTATGTGCTCATGGACGGCGCCCGCGTGGAGCTGGACGGGCTCGTGGTGCGCGACGTGGCGATGCCGCCCGAGCTCGTGCGCGGCGCGCTCGAGGAGATGGAGCGGCTCGACCTCTCGATGATCATCGAGAGCGCGGACCTCAACGTCTCCCTTGACCGCGGGGAGAACTGGTTCCCGCACGTCGCGACCGTGCGCACGGCGCGCGAGGTCATGGAGCTACGACCTGACCTGCGCTTCTCGAAGATCGTCTTTCACAGCCACGAGCTGGACAAGTTCCTCGGCAGTGCGTTTCTGCGCGAGAACTTTGTGCTCTACCGCCTTGGGGACGGCATGAACGAGGTCACCGTGGAGGGGATCAACAAGGGCACGGGGCTTCACGCCCTCGTGGACGCGCTCCCCGAGCGGCCGCGCGTGACGTATGCCTTTGGGGACTCCGAGAACGACCTGCCCATGCTCGAGGCCGCCGACGTGGGCGTGGCCATGGGCAACGCGCAGGCGCACGTGATCGAGCGCGTTCGCGAGCTGGGCGGCTACGTGACCGATAGCGTCTTGGAGGACGGCGTTGCCACCGCCCTCGAACACCTGATGAGAAGTGACAGCCACGCTTCATCACCCAACTGATTGGAGAAGAACATGATGCTCAAGGAGCTTCGCGAGAAGGTCTACGAGGCCAACATGGGCCTTCCAAAGCACGGTCTTGTTGTCTTTACCTGGGGAAACGCCTCGGAGTTGGACCGCGAGAGGGGCCTCTTTGTGATCAAGCCGTCCGGCGTTGACTACGAGGACCTCTCTCCCGAGTCCATGGTCGTCTGCGACCTCGACGGCAAGGTCGTCGAGGGCGAGCTCAACCCCTCCTCCGACACGGCCACCCACGCGGCGCTCTACCGCGCGTGGGGCGACAAGGTCGGCGGCGTGGTGCACACCCACTCGCGCTCCGCGTGCTCGTGGGCCCAGGCCGGACGCGACATCCCGGCATACGGCACCACGCACGCCGACTACTTCTACGGCCCCGTGCCCTGCATGCGCGGGCTCACCGAGGAGGAGATCGAGCGCGCCTACGAGCTCGAGACGGGCAACGTGATCGTGGACGGGTTTGCCGAGCGGATCATCGACCCGGTGGCCGTCCCGGCGGCGCTCGTGCGCAACCACGGCCCCTTCACCTGGGGCAAGGATGCCGCCCAGGCTGTCTACCACGCCGTGGTGGTGGAGGAGGTGGCCCGCATGGCCATCGACACCGAGGCCCTGAAGGCCGACGTGGAGCCCGCCCCCCAGTACCTGCTCAACAAGCACTACCTGCGCAAGCACGGCCCCAATGCCTACTACGGCCAGGGTGCCCACTGAAGCCGGCAAGGGCGAAAGTCTGACTTGCCGTCAAACTCAACGTGAAGGGAGCTCGACATGAAGTTCTTCATCGACACCGCCGACCTCGACGAGATCCGCGAGGCGGCGAGCTGGGGCGTCCTCTCCGGCGTCACCACCAACCCGAGCCTTTACGCCCGAACGGGCGGCAGGCTCGCCGACTTCGATGGTCACATGGTCAAGATTTGCGAGATCTGCGAGGGGCTGCCCGTCTCCGCCGAGTCGCAGGCCAAGACCACCGAGGACATGGTCGCGGACGGCCGTCGCCTTGCGGCGCTCGCCCCCAACATCGTGGTCAAGCTGCCGATCTGCAAGGCATCCCTGCCCGCGACGCACCAGCTCGCCTCCGAGGGCGTCCGCGTCAACATGACGCTGGTCTTCTCGGCTCCGCAGGCCCTCCTTGCCGCCCGTGCGCGCGTAGAGCGTCGGGTTGGTGGTGACGCCGGCGAGGCATCCCCACGACAGG
>DXAB01000147.1 GCA_019117265.1 Candidatus Olsenella pullicola | reverse complement strand
ATGCGCGGCAGGTAGACAATGCGGAAGTGGTCGGGCTCCGGCCAGTTGAAGCCGCCGCCGCGGGTGATGAGGATGTGCTTCTCGTGAAGCAGGTCGAGGGCGAACTGCTCGTCATCCGTGATGTTGAACTTCTTCACGTCGATCTTGGGGAAGATGTAGAACGCCGCCTTGGGCTTGACGGCCGTGATGCCGTCAATGGCGTTGAGAGCCTCGTAGACGTAGTTGCGCTGCTCGTAGACGCGACCGCCTGGCTCGACGTAGCGCTCCACGCTCTGGTAGCCGCCGAGTGCCGTCTGAACGATGGACTGGGCCGGCACGTTGGAGCACAGGCGCATGTTGGAGAGCATGTTGATGCCGTAGATGAAGTCGCGCATGCTGCGCTTGTTGCCAGAGAGGATCATCCAGCCAATACGGTAGCCGGCGATCATGTGGGACTTGGAGAGACCGGAGAACGTCACGCACGGCAGATCGGGCGCAAGCGACGCAATGGAGACGTGCTCGTGGCCGTCCATGCACAGGCGGTCGTAGATCTCGTCCGAGAAGATCATGAGCTGGTGGCGGCGGGCGATCTCCACGATCTGCTCGAGCACCTCGCGCGGGTAGACGGCACCTGTGGGGTTGTTGGGGTTGATGATGACGATGGCCTTGGTGCTGCTCGTGACCTTGGACTCAATGTCGGCGAGGTCGGGGTTCCACTCGGCCTGCTCGTCGCAGAGGTAGTGAACGGGCGTGCCGCCGGCAAGCGTGGCGCATGCCGTCCAGAGCGGGTAGTCGGGGCTCGGGATGAGAATCTCGTCACCGGTGTCCAGGAGGGCGTTCATGCAGAGCTGGATGAGCTCGGAGACGCCGTTGCCCGTGTAGATGCCGTCCATGCTCACGTTGGGAAGGTGCTTGAGCTGGGCGTACTGCATAATTGCCTTGCGGGCCGAGAAAAGCCCGCGGCTGTCCGAGTAGCCCTCGCAGTCCGGCAGCTGCTGGCGCATGTCGTGAACGACCTCGTCGGGCGTGCGGAAGCCAAACGGCGCGGGGTTGCCGATGTTGAGCTTGAGGATGCGCAGGCCCTCGTCCTCCATGCGCGCCGCCTCATCGGCGACGGGGCCGCGGACGTCATAGAGAACGTTATCGAGCTTGGAAGACTTCTTGAACTCTCGCATGGTGATGCTCCTCGTGGTAGCGGTGGGACGGACGGGCGCGTTCGCGGTCTCAGGCCGCGCGGCAGCTCGGGCGCCCTCCCCCGCGGCAAGCCAGCCCTCGTCCACCCCGAGCACGGAGGCGAGCAGGCGCACCACGTTCGCCCGCGGCACGACCTTGCCGCTCACGTACTGGCTGACCTGGCTCTTTCCGAGCTTCTCGCCACGCTCGGCGGCCGCGTGGATGAGGTCTGCCTGCTTGAGGCCCTTCTCGGCCATGGCAGCGCGCAGTCGCTCCGAGAACATCTCGTGGGCCATGCTCGCCTCCTCAAGGTTCAATCTATCGACAAAATTGAACTCTCAGAGCGAGAAGTTCAATATCGACACTCTAGCACAGACTTAAATTGAACCTCAAGAGAAACACTAGTGAACCTTGACCGCGCGCATGCGCAGGCGCACGTAGTCCGCATACCAGGTGCCGTCCCGCAGGAGCTCCGGGTCCGCGCGCAGCTCGTCCACCGCAGCGGCAATCAGCTTGTCCGCGAGACCCGCTTCCATCCCCTCGAACGGCCGCTGCACGAACATGCGAATCCAGTCCGCCATGCCGTCCGGGCCCTTGAGCGCCGTCGGCCGGTCAAACAGGAACGCGTGGGTCACGCGCAGGCCGGTTGCCTCCACGAGCGGCGCATACTCCCCAATCGTTGGGAAGTAGAACGGCATCACGTAGTCGAGGCCGCGTGCCGCAAACGCCCGCGCCAGCGCCGCGTGGATGCGCGCCCCGCACCCGTGTCCCCCGCACTCAAAGACGAACTGGCCGCCCGTGCGCAGCGCCGCTGCCACGCACGCGAGCGCGGCCGGCTGGAGCCGCGCATCGATCCAGTGGAGCATCGCGTTGGAGAACACCACGTCAACGGGCGCGTCCAGCGAGAAGGACGTGGCGTCGCCCACCTCAAAGCGCAGGTCGGGGTGGCGCTCGCGCGCAAGCGCAAGCATCTCGGGCGAGGCGTCCATGCCAAACGCGTCGAGCCCGCGCTCGCACAGGGCGGCGGTGAGCGCGCCGTTGCCGCACCCCAAGTCCAGGCATTTCTCGCCGGGTCGCGCGTCGATGAGGTCGATCACGCCCTCGCCGTACGACGGCACGAACGAGAAGTCCCTCTCATAGCCTGCCGCGTCCCACGTCACGTTCACGCGCGCCCCCGTTCTTCTCGCCTATCATCTCGTAGTATGAACCCAAACTCGCGAGAAGGGACCACGATGCCACGAGAGACCAAGCAGGCCAAGGTGGATCGCGCCGTGGAGGTCTGCCGCCGCCTTGACGAGAAGTACGGACCCGTCGAGTGCTTCCTCGACCACGCGAGCCCCTTCAGACTGACCATCGCCGTGCTGCTCTCCGCGCAGACCACCGACGCGCAGGTCAACAAGGTGACGCCCGCGCTCTTTGAGCGCTTCCCCACGCCCGAGGCGATGGCTGCCGCCGCGCCCGAGGAGGTTGCCGAGTACATCCACAGCCTCGGGTTCTACAAGTCCAAGGCCCGCCACTGCGTGGAGTGCGCGCAGATGATCGTCTCGGAGTTTGGCGGCGAGGTGCCGCACACGATGGAGGAGCTCTGCCGCCTGCCCGGCGTGGGCCGCAAGACGGCAAACATCGTGATGAACGTGGGGTTTGGCATCGTGGAGGGCATCGCGGTGGACACGCACGTCAACCGCATCGCGCACCGTCTGGCGCTCTCGCCCAAAACGCATGAGAAGGAGCCCCTCAGGACCGAGCAGGACCTGCTGCGCCTGCTCCCGCGCGAGCTCTGGGGGCCGGTCAACCACCAATGGATAAAGCACGGCCGCGACACCTGCACGGCGCGCGGCCCAAAGTGCGACGGCTGCGTCCTCGAGGACATCTGCCCGAGCGCGCACCGGTGCTAGGGGCGCCGGAGAACGGCGCCGCCAGACCAGCTAGACCAGCTTGCCCTTGCTGTGGTCCACCATGTGCTGAATCATCTGGGCAACCCAACCGGTGAAGTCGCGACGGCGGCTCTTGAGCTGCCCGTCGACGAGCTCGTCGTAGGCAACCTTGATCTTGGCAAAACGCGTCACCATCACGGGATCATCGTGCGTGAGGCAGCTCTCGTAGGTCTTGGCGGCATTGAGGCCCATGAGAATCTTGGCGTTGTACATGATGTGGTCCTGGCCGTTGTCATCACGGTAGACAAAGAGGTTCTTGGTCACGCCGATCTGGTTGGCGGCAAGGCAGGTGGCGTCCTCGATGGAGGAGAGCGTGTCGATGAGGTCCTGCGCAACCGGCGCGTCATCGGCGGTTGCGGGCTCGCACGGAACGGAGAGGACGGCCTCGTCCTGAACCAGGTCCTTGATCATGTGGTTCCCTTTCGATCGGGTGTGTTGCTCACGCAATTATAGCGAGAGTGGCCCGCGCCACATTCCGCTCGGAGAGGTTACACTTTCAGGAGCATGGACAACCAACAAGAGGTGATGCGAGATGCGCCATCAAGCTGGCCTGACGTTTGTGACCGTCGCACTCCTGGGAGCACTCTCCCTGGCTGGTTGCACCGGGACGCCCCCACAGTCGCCCGATTCTCCCGAGGGCACGTCGCAGCAGGAGGTCGCACCAGAGCTTCAGAAAGATCCCAAGGCAGAGGCATACGCCCTCTATGCGGAAAAGGTTCGCGAGTACGTTGACGCCTACGGCGAGCCCTCATACGAGGGGCCGGCGAGCTCGGACTATGAGACGCAGACCGGCACCGGCCTCAACCTGGTGCTTCTCCGCGATTATGACAAAGACGGCGTTGAGGAGCTCGTGCTTGGCCACCGCAAGGCGGACGATGCGGACTACATGCACCCCTACGTGATCGAGGTCTGGGCGGTGCGCGACGGTGGGCTTGTGCTCGCGCTCGATGACCCGGACGCCTTCTCTCACGGCCAGGACGTGCTCACCGGCTTTGAGGACGCCACGCTTGACGGCGAGCCCGTGGTGCTCACCACCATCTATGGGCCCTCGGAGCTGGGCGAGCAGTCCGGCGGCGGCGCGTACGCGCTCAGGGACGGCTCGTTTGTCCAGACCCTCTCCTACCTTCAGGACTACAGCTTCGACGGATCCGTGAACAACTTCACGGTTGACGGCGAGAAGAGCGACGCCGACGGTTTTCTTGCCGCCATGCAGCGCCCCGTGGTGAGCGACTACTGGTCGCTCATGGGCTACGGCGCCGCAACGCCGGGCGAGGGCGTGACGCTGCACACCGTTCCCGAGACCGTCGCGGAGGCGCAGCGCGTGATTGCGCTGCTCGAGGAGGCTGTCGATGGCGGGGCAACCGACGAGACCACCGGCGAGACAACCTACGCCGCACACGACGTGAGCCAGGAGGTCACCGTCAACGCCTACCAGGCCGGATCTGGCTCATGGGAAGAAACAAACACCTGGTCATACCCACAGTTTGAGACCTCGAACGGAGACGTGCCCAATCAGCTGGAGACGCTCAACGAGTCCATCAAGGCAGACTTTGAGGAGCGCCTTGCCACGCAGGAGTCCATGACCGAGGAGGCGGCCGCCGGGGACAGCCAGGGCGTTCCCGAGCAGACCCTCTGGTGCCACGACACAACGACCTCGATTGACGGTGCGATCGCAAGCGTGCGCCTGGACCGCTACTCCTACTACGGAGGCGCCCACGGGACGCGCTATGTGAGCGGCTGCTTCTACAACCTGGACTCCGGCGAGGAGGTTCCCGCCACCGAGGCGCTTGGGATGAGCGAGAACGAGCTCAAGCTCGCCGCCAAGGAGGGGCTCCAGGCGTTCTTTGCCGTGACCCCGAGCGACCTTGGGACCGACATCGATTACGACCGCGCGGTGGACGATCTCTTTCTCGAGAACCGCACCTTCATCTACCGCACCGACGACGCCATTGTGGCGTGCTTCACCGAGGGCACCGTCGGCTCGGTAGGGTTTGGCGGGCATGAGATCGTGATCTGCGCGCTCACCGACCGCGTTGCCGTTGGCGACGACCTCGTTGGCAACTACCCCGTGCAATAGCGGGTGACGCTAATGTTCAACGTTGTTCTCGTGGCACCGGAGATTCCGGCCAACACCGGAAACATCGGCCGCACCTGTGTGGTCACGGGCTCGCGCCTGCACCTCGTGGGTCCGCTCGCCTTCTCGCTGGACGAGAAGTCCCTCCATCGCGCGGGCCTTGGCTACTGGGAGAGCCTCGACGTGACGACCTACGGGAACTGGACCGACTTCGTTGAGGAGAACGGCCTCGCCGACCCCAGCGACCGCCGCGTGCACCTCCTCACCAAGAAGGCGCGGCGCACCTACGCGGAGGCGCGCTACGCAGACGGCGACTTCCTCGTCCTGGGCTGCGAGAGCGTTGGCCTCCCGGAGGAGCTCCTCGCAGAGCGCCCGAGAAGCTGCGAGCGCATTCCCATGCTGCCCGACGCCGTCTCGCTCGCCAACGCACAGCAATGGCGCAGGGGCGCGCCGCTGAGCCACGCTCCCCTGCGCCAGCAGGATGTGTGCGGGAACTTCGTCGACCCGGAGGACTGGCGCATCAGCGCCCTCAACCTCTCGAACGCCGCCGCGGTCGTGCTCTACGAGGCGCTGCGCCAGACCGGCTTTACCGGGATGTGAGGCGGGGCGCTACGCAGGGCGAGCTCCCTACTTGCACGCCTCCAGGATCTCGTAGACCTCGTCGGCGTCGAGCACCTTCAGGCAACTCGGCGCGCGAACTGCTCGGGCGCGCCACCCATCATGTGGCGGTACATCGTGGGATGAATCACCGCCAGACCGAAGCCGTGGTTGCAGTTTGTGTACGCGCTGAGCTGGTGCTCGATCATGTGCGCCTGGAACGCCGTCTTCTTGCCGATCTTGAGGATGCCGTTCTCCGCCATGGCACTCGCCCAGAAGAGCTCGCCGCGCGGCGCGAGGTCGTCAGGGCTGGCGATCATGGCGCGCGTTGTCTATGATGCAGCGCATGCTGGCCAGCGCGATGCGGTCGGACAGGCTGTTGTCGTAGGGCGTACCGAAGTGGGTCTCCATGCTGTGACTGAGCATGTCGAACGCCCCGGAGAGCGCCTGCCTCATGGGCGCGGAGAGGGTGTAGGCGGGGTCGAACACAGAGAGGCTGTGGAACGAGCCGCCCATGCCGTTCTTCTGCTTGGTCTGCTCGTTGATGATGACCGCGCCGCTGTTCACCTCAGCGCCAGTGCCAAAGATCGTGACCACTGCGCCCATCGGGATGCCCTCGGTGGGGAACTCGTGGCCGGCGAACTCTATCTGCCAGACGTCGGGCTCGGTCTTTCGCCGCCTCCGAAGACGCCGTCGCGCCGCCCACGAGAGTGCTTGTTCCCCAAGGCTATATACTCGTCACCTTTGGAAACTTCCCCGCCCACGAGCGGCGCCGTAGGGTGGGGCCAGGCGGCTCCACAAGCGAGCCCGCCATCGAGCCCGGGCCTGGGGCAGAGCGGCAAGGGGCGCCGGTTCGGCCCGCGCTACCCGTTGGCGGCAACGAGATCCGCCAGGCTCACGCGCTCGTTGTGGAAGCGGGCCTCCGGGCTCTTCTCGCCCATCGGCATCTCGACGGCGCGTGCGGGACAGGCATGGATGCAGACGAGGTAGGCGTTGCCCGCCACGGCATCGCGCACAGCCACACCGTCGGCGACGCCGATGCAGCGCGCCGGTCAGGCCCGCGCCCTCGCCAGCGCGCGCAGCGCGGAGGCTATGTCGGCGTCCACGAGCACGCTGCGACGCTCGATCGCCGCGGGCGCCACGGCCTCGCCGAGGTTCACGCAGGCGCACGTGGCCCGGGGGTTTTGCTCGACGGCCTGCCGGAACGGGAACTTGACGATGACCGGCGTGTTCCAGCCCACGCCGAGCTCCAGGTAGAGCACGCGCCTGCGCTAGTGGCGCCGAGAGAAGTCCTGGTAGCGCAAGGCCGCCGTATGCCAGCCCTCGTCCTCCACGAAGGTGTCGTCGGCGCGGAGGTTCATGGCCATGGGCCGCCCGCACACCGGGCAATGGGGCACGAGCTCGGAGGGCACGCTCATGGCCGGGCGCGCGCCCGGGGGCAGCGCGAGCGAGCCGTCGGCGGCAATGGAGTATCCCTGCGCCTCAATCATGGCCCTGACCAGCTGCTCGTTGTCGTAGGTGCACGCATGGCACGGGACGCTGCACTGCAGCAGACCGTAGTCACCCTGCGTGTAGAAGAGGCGACGGCGGTCAAACCCGGCGAGCTGGAACGGGTGGTCAACGTTAGTGGTGAGGACAAAGTGGTCCCGGTCGCGCACGAGCTCGAGCAGGTCGGCGTAGGCGGTTCCCGGCGCGGGAGCGTACCGGTTGCACCAGATGTAGCGACTCCAGTACGCCCAGTGCTCCTCGAGGGAGTCGAACGGGTGGAACCCGCCGGAGTACATGTCCAGGAAGTGGTACTTCTCGATGAAGTCGCCGAAGATCGCCTTGCGCAATGACGAGGCCCTCGCACGGCACGCCCCGCTCGGCGAGAAGCCCCAGCAGGCAGGTGACGTTGTTCCCGCAGTTGGTGGACGCGCGCTCGAGCAGGTCCGCCGCCAGACCGTGACGGCTCCCCAGGTAGGCGGCAAAGACGTCCGCCTCGGGCGCGTCGTCGGCAAAGTCCACGTCCGGGCAGAGCTCGCGCACGCGGGCGCGCAGGGCCTCGGTGGTGTGGCCGGCGCCGCCCACGATCACGTACGTGCGCGCCGCGCCCGCGCGCATGGCGTCGGCAAGCACGTCGCCACCGGCGAGGATGCTTCCGCCAAAGAGGGCCATCACGTCCGCCCGCCGCGTACCGACCGCGCCCTCGAGCGCGTCGGGCGTCAGTGCGGGCACGTCGCGCGGCCCGAGAAACTCGGCGAGCTCGTTGATGTCGGCGGCCAGCTGCTCTGCGGTCATGGGCGCTCCCTCGTGGACGACACGCTCTCCCGCCCATTATCGCGTGACAAGGTGACAGAGGGGGTGACAGAGGGGACGGGGGAGTCTGTCAACCCTCTGTCACCGTGGGGTATCGCTAGCCTGAACTGACAATGGGTACAGAGGGTTGACAGACGCCCCCGTCCCCTCTGTCACCTCCAATGCCGGCTTGTGATGCCAGCATGCGACAGGGGTATAGTGATAACCCAGGGGTTACAACCAGCTTGGACGCGGAGGTGCCCATGGAACTCGAGCAGCTCAGACGGCTAGACGCCATCGCCCGCGCGGGAACCATCTCGTCCGCCGCCGAGGAGCTGCACATGTCCCAGCCGAGCGTGAGCCGCTCGATGCGCGCGCTCGAGCGCGAGCTGGGCTGCGAGCTCTTTGAGCGGACCCGCAACCACGTGGAACTCAACGAGGCCGGGCGCGTCGCCCTGCGCCACGCCCGGGCGATCCTCGCGGAGGAGCGGCGCATGCGCGACGCCTTCGACGAGCTCACGCGCACGAGCCGCACCATCCGGATCGCGTCGGTGGCCCCCGCCCCGGTCTGGCGCCTCACCGCGCGGGTGACCGAGCGCTTCCCGGGTACGATCCTTACCTCCGAGCTCACCGACGACGAGCGCGAGGTCGAGCGGCGCCTCTTCGACCGCTCCGCGGACCTTGTCGTCACTCGACGCCCGATGGGCCTTCCCAACGTGACGTGCGTGCCGCTGATGGTCGAGAACCTCTCGGTCTTCGTGCCCAGGGGCGACGAGCTGGCCGGCCGCACGAGCGTGCGCTTCTCGGAGCTCGACGGGCGGACCTTCCTCATGAACGCCGAAGTCGGCTTCTGGGGTGACGTCGTACGTGCCGCGATGCCGAGCGCCCGCATCATCGAGCAGACGGACTCCACCGTGCTCTCGCAGATGATTCGCTCCTCTGACCTGCTCGGCTTCGTCACGGATGTCACCGGCGCGCAGCACGAGGACGAGTGTCGCGTCCGCGTCCCCATCCGGGACGCGGACGCGCACGCGACGTTCTACGTGGTGACCCTTGTCGACGCCCCGCGCGCCGTGCTCGACATCGTGGAGCTCGTGCGCGGCTGACGGGGCCCTGCGCCCGGCGGCGCTACTCCTGAGCGTCGAAGTCGGGCTTCATCGCCGCATAGCCGGCAAGGGCCTCCTCGGTGGCCTCGTAGTACTTCTTGGTGCCGTCAAGCTTGGCGATCTCGAACATCTCCTCGTCGGTCAGGCGGAAGTCAAAGATGTCGGCGTTGTCGGCGATGTGCGCGGGGTTCCTGGAGCCCGGGATGATGGACGTGCCCATCTGGGTGTGCCAGCGCAGGATGACCTGGGCGGGCGTCTTGCCGTACTTCTCGCCGAGCTTGGCAAAGACCGGCTCGGCCTGGAGGGCGGCGTCGCCGTGGCCGAGCGGGTACCACGCCTCGATCACGATGCCGTACGCGCTCAGGTACTCGCGCAGCTCTGCCTGGGAGAAGTAGGGGTGGCACTCCACGGTCACAAGCTGCGGCTTGATCTCCGCGTGCTTGATGACCTCGGCGATCTTGTCCTGCGGGAAGTTGGAGAGGCCGAGCGCGCGGACCTTGCCCTCCTTGTAGGCCTTCTCCATGGTCCTCCAGGCGGCCAGGTAGTTGCCCACCGGCTGGTGCAGGATCAGCATGTCAACGTAGTCGAGGCCGAGGCGCACCAGCGTGCCGTCAACGGCGGCGTCACCGGCCTCGTAGACGGACGGCCAGAGCTTGGTGGAAACGAAGAGCTTGTCGCGCTCCACGCCGCTCTTGGCGATGGCGCGGCCCACGGCCTTCTCGTTCATGTAGGCGTTGGCCGTGTCGATGTGCTCGTAGCCGGCCTCGAGCGCCGCGAGCGACGCAGCCTCGGCCTCGGCCGGGCTCATCAGGAAGGTTCCGAGACCCTCCACGGGCATCTTGACGCCATTGTTGAGCTCCAGGTACTCCATGGTTCCCTCCTTGGTTCGCGAGCGATTTCACACCCTCATGGTCACGCCACGCAGGCGAGAAGTACAATGCCGAGGCCGCAGCTCAGTATGCACGTGGCGCATACCGAGCCCCAGCACTTGCGCATCGGAGGCGAAGGGGTCGATGCGCTCGTCGGAGAGGCGCCGGCAGGCCGACGTCTCGGGAGCTACCTCTGGACAGCGTGCCCGCCAAAGACGGCGAGGTCCATCCCGTCGAGGGCGCGGTCGATGCGCGCGACCTCCTCGGCGCTCAGCGCGACGTCCACCGCACCCAGGTTCTCGCGCAGGCGCCCCGGCTTGCGGCTGCCGGGGATCGGCACGATCAACGGCCTCTTGCACAGCATCCACGCGAGCGAGACCTGCGCCATCGTCGCGCCCTTCTCGCGGGCGATGTCGCCGAGAAGGCCGAGGACAGCGCGGTCCCTCTCGTAGCCCTCCTTGGTGTACTGCGGCATGCCGTTGCGATAGTCCTGGGCGCCCTCGAACTTCGTGGACGTATTTGGGGACGGGTTTTTCCTCTCAGAGAATTTGGGACAGGTCGTGCTACGCAGCCTGTCCCAAATTCTCTGAGAGGAAAAACCCGTCCCCAAATTCCGCCAAATTCACGTCTACCAGATACCCAGAGCGTGCTGCATGCCGAGCGAGACCGCGGCGATGGCAACCCAGCAGCAGAGTCCCATGAGGATCGGCTTGCCACCCGTGCGCACGAGCCGCACGATGTTGGTGTTGAGGCCAATCGCCGCCATCGCCATCACGATCAGGAACTTGGAGAGCTCCTTGATGGGGGCGGTCACGCCCGCGGGCAGCGAGAAGACCGTGGTCGCAACGCTCGCCAGCACGAAGAACACGATGAAGGTCGGGAACGCCCGCCTGAGGCTGAAGGTGCTCTGGGCCTCTCCGCCCGCACGGCGCGCCTGACGCATCTGCCAGAACGCGAGCGCGAGCGTGATGGGGATGATCGCGAGCGTGCGCGTGAGCTTGACGATGGTGGCGGCGTCGAGCGTATTGGCACCGGGGTGCATGCCGTCCCAGGCCGCCGCCGCGGCGGTGACGGATGAGGTGTCGTTCACCGCCGTGCCCGCAAAGAGGCCAAAGCCCTCGTTGGTGAGGCCGAGTGCGCCGCCGAGCGTGGGGAACGCCAGGGCCGCGACCACGTTGAAGAGAAAGATCACGCTGATGGCCTGGGCTATCTCCTCGTCGTCCGCCTCGATGACGGGCGCCGTCGCCGCGATGGCCGAGCCGCCGCAGATGGAGGACCCCACGCCGATGAGGGCGGAGATCTTGCCGGGGATCTTGAGCGCGCGGCACAGCAGGAAGGACACGACGAGCGACGTGGCGATCGTGGAGACGATGATGGGCAGAGACGTGGCACCCACCTGCGCGATCTGTGCCAGGTTGAGGCCAAAGCCAAGCAGGATGACGGCCCACTGGAGCACTTTCTTGGACGTGAACCTGACGCCGTCTGCGAGCGGCTGGCCCTTCTCGGCAGGGATCGCGAGCGCCAGTGCCATGCCCATGAGGATGGCAAAGACCGGGCCGCCCACGACCTCAAACCGCTTGCCCAGAAGCCACGCCGGCACGGCGATGACCAGCGCAAACAGCACGCCCTTCCACAGTCTGCCAAAGTCCTTGATGAGCCCCATGCGCCCCGCCCTTCTCGCTTCCCGCTGTTCCAGAAGAGGCTACCGCCAGACGTTATAATCAAATGCACCAAGTTGCTTATAGACCCATAAGTATTTGTCGACAAGGACGCGCATGCTCGACTATCGCACGCACACGTTCCTGACCGTCTGCCGCACGGGCAGTCTCACACGCGCCGCGGTGGAGCTCCACGTGACCCAGCCGGCAGTCTCGCAGCACATACGGCAGCTCGAGCGCCACTACGGCACGCCGCTCTTTGCCAAGACGGGCCGCGGGGTGGAGCCCACGCCCGCGGGACAGCTCCTCTACCGCCAGCTGAGCGCGATGGAGAACGACGAGGCGCGCCTGCGCTCGGAGCTTGCCGCGCTCAACGGAAACAAGGGCGCGCGCCCGCCGCTGCGCCTGGGCTGCACGCGCACTGTGGCCGACTTCGTGGCCCCGCGTGTGCTGGCAGGGCACCTGCGCCGGCACCCTGACGAGCGGCTGCTCTTGCGCACCGGCAACACGGCGGAGCTCGTGGACCTTCTCGACCGTGGCGAGATTGACCTTGCGCTGGTGGAGGGGTCGTTTGACCGTGCGCTGTTTGAGAGCGAGACGTTCTCGCGCGAGCGGTTCGTGGCGGTGGCGGCCACGGGCGCACGGCCCGCGCGCATCACCGACCTGCTGGGGATGCGCCTGGTGCTGCGCGAGAAGGGCTCCGGCACGCGCGAGATCCTGGAGCGCCACCTTGCGGCGCGCGACCTTGCCGTGGAAGACTTTGCCGGCGTCATCGAGCTCGCGAGCATCCCGGCCATCAAGGCCTGCGTGGCTGCCGGGGCAGGCGTGAGCTTCCTCTACCGCGTTGCAGTGGAGGGCGAGCTGAGCGCGGGCGAGCTCGCCGACGTCACGCCCGCGGACTTTGTCATCGAGCACGACCTCAGCCTTATCTGGCAGCGCGGCAGCCGCTACGGTGCGCGCTGGCGCGCCCTGCTCCGCGAGTGGTAATTTGGGGACGCGTTTTTCCTCTCAGAGTTTTTGGGACAGGCCTGCCGAGGTCTTGGAATGAC
>DXAB01000146.1 GCA_019117265.1 Candidatus Olsenella pullicola | reverse complement strand
GCATCCGCAGCCCGGCAAAAACAAAAAAATGCTTGAAACTACAGAAAATTGAGGTTAGCGAGGTCGGCGCCCGTGAAGCCCGGCGTCACCTTGGCCAGGCGCTCAAAGTCCACGCCATCGGCAAAGGGCTTGCCACCGGCATGGACGCGCAGGATCTTCTCGCGCCCCACCACGTCGGGGCGGTCCACGGTCACGCGACGGTCAAAGCGACCGGGGCGCAGCAGGGCTGGGTCCAGGATGTCCGGGCGGTTGGTCGCCGCGATGAGGATGACGGAGGAGTTGTCCTCAAAGCCGTCCATCTCAACGAGCAGCTGGTTGAGGGTCTGCTCGCGCTCGTCGTGCCCGCCGCCAAGACCCGCGCCGCGCTGACGGCCCACCGCGTCAATCTCGTCGATGAAGACGATGCAGGGGGCGGCCTCCTTGGCCTGCTTGAATAGGTCGCGCACGCGGCTGGCGCCCACACCCACGAACATCTCCACAAAGTCGGAGCCGGAGATCGAGAAGAACGGCACGCCCGCCTCGCCGGCAACTGCCTTGGCGAGCAGCGTCTTGCCGGTGCCCGGAGGGCCAACGAGCAGCACGCCGCGCGGGATGCGCGCGCCCATCTTGTGGTAGCGCTCGGGGTCGGTGAGGAAGTCACGCACCTCCTGGAGCTCCTCGACGGCCTCGTCGATGCCCGCCACGTCGGCAAACGTGACCTTGGGGCGCTCGGCCTCCGTGGTGAGCGCCTTGGTCTTGGAGAAGGACATCGTCTTGTCCTGCTGGCCCGACATGCGGTTCATGTAGTACACGAATACGCCCACCAGAAGCAGCGTGGGCACCACCGAGACGAGGATGGTCTCCATGAGGCTCGAGTCCGCCGTGTCGATGGTGTAGGTGACGTCAGGGTGGGCGGCCATGAGCTCGGCGAGCGAGTCAGAGCCCACGTAAACGCTCTTATAGCCCGTGAGCTGGTCCTCGTTGCCCTTCTCGGCGTCCTGACGCCAATAGGAGCCCGTGACGGAGCCGTCGTTGGTGCGATAGGTGACGTCGTCGATGCGATCGTCCTCGAGGGCGGAGACAAACTCGTTGGTGGCGAGCGTGTCCTGTGACGGGGCGCCGGCCATCACGCTCGAGCCCATCGAGTACGCCAGGTACACGACGATGGCGATGATGATGAGCGTCGATATGCTTGCCGAGCGGCTGTTCTTCTCGGGCACGTACTTCTCCTTGCTGGTTGCGCGCCACGCGAGCCGCTCGGGCCTGACGCCGGCGGCGTGGCGACGCGTTTTACTTGCTGTAGACCTCGGGCTTGAGGATGCCGATGTAGGGCAGGTTGCGGTAGCGCTCCGCGTAGTCCAGGCCATAGCCCACGATGAACTCGTCGGGCACGTGGGTGCCCACGTAGCGTGTGTTGATGGCGGGGCGGTTGCCCTCGACGTCCTTCACGAGGAAGGCGGCAACCTCAACGGAGGCCGGGCCACGGCCCTTGAGCAGGTCGATAAGGTAGGAGAGCGTGAGGCCAGAGTCGAGGATGTCCTCAACGATGAGCACGTCGCGGCCCTCGATCTTGGTGTCAAGGTCCTTGACGATGCGCACCACGCCGGAGCTCTTGGCAGCCTCGCCGTAGCTCGAGACGGCCATGAAGTCGATGGAGAGCGGGCAGCTGATGGCGCGCATGAGGTCCGCCGTGAAGACCACCGCCCCGCGCAGGACGGCCACGACCAGCGGGTTCTTGTCGGCGTAGTCGCGTGAGATCTCCTTGCCCATGCGGCTCACTATGGCACGGATGTCCTCCTCGGAAAGCAGGACCTCCTTCACGTCGGGATGCAGCGTCTCCATTGCCCTCTCCTCTCCTTGATGGCTCGGGCGGCAGAACGTGACAAGTTACCCTGTCACTTTTGTCATGACTCGCTGATGGTTAATTCTAGCAGCCACTTGGTTGCCGAGGTGCAGCGGGCGCGCTCGTCCGCGCGAACGGGCGCGACCCACACCACGGTGCCCGTGGGCGAGGTCCGCACCACGGGCACGCCCGCGCGCTCCTCAGGCGGCACGCGCGCCTCGCCCAGAAGGTCGGACACCTTCTTGGACTGGCCGTGCATGCCGAGGGGGCACAGCACGTCGCCGGGGTGAGGGCCGTCCACCCAGAGGCGCCCGCCGCGCAGCGGGTCCACGCCCGCGGCCTCGGCGTCAAGAAGGACGGACTCCCCCGCCCACTCGAGCGCGTGCGCTCGGGCACGAGCCTCCACGTCGCTCCCAACGGGGACCTTGCGCACGCGCGCCGTGAGGACGCGGCCGTCGGCGAGCTCCACCCGGCCGGGGACCTCAAGCCAGACGGCGGGCGGCGCGGGCGCGTCGCGGCGGGCGCGCAGAAGGAGCAGCCCGTGCTCCACGCGCACGTCAACCGCAAGGGGCACCGTGAGCGAGCCCTCCCCCGCGGCCACCGCGCGCAGGGTGCCCGCAACGTGGCGCGCCTCAAGGCGGGCCTCGGGCGAGACGGCCAGAAGGGAGGCGCGCACCACGCGGCGCGCGACGGCAACGTCAAGGGCCGCCAGGCGCGCGGCGTCAAGAACCAGAAGCCCCTCGACCTCGCGGCGCGTGAGGTCGCGCAGGGCGCGCGCAGCAACGGAGGTGAGGTAGGCGTCCTCGTCCGAGAGGATGTCGCAGGTGGTGGAAAGGCTCGCCGTGACGCGGGGGTTGCGACGCTCGACCACGGGCATGAGCTCGTGGCGCACATAGGCGCGCAGGTAGCGGGTGTCCGAGTTGGTGTCGTCCTCGCGCCACACGATGCCGCGCATGCGCAGCAGGTCGCAGAGCTCCTCGTGGGTGCGGTCGAGAAGGGGCCGCACGATGCGGTTGCGCCGGCGCGGAATGGACGAGAGGCCCGAGGCGCCCGTGCCGCGGATGGCGTTCATGAAGAAGGTCTCAGCGCGGTCGTTGGCGGTGTGGGCCGTGAGGATGCGCGCCGCAGAACTGGGGGTGCCAAGCTCGCGGGAGAGCTCGCCCGCAAGGCGCGCCGCCTCCTCGTAGCGCACGGAGCGGCCGGCATTCTCCACGTTGTCGCCCGTGCGTGCGGCAAGCTCGGCAACGTCCACGCGCCGGATGGTGCAGGGGATGCCGTAGCGGGCGGAGAGGTCGCGCACAAACTCCTCGTCCTCCTCGGCGTCTATGCCGCGCAGGCGATGGTTGACGTGCAGCACGTGGAGACGCTCGCGAGCAATGCGCGCCGGACCTCGGCCGTCATCGATGTCCAAGGTTGAGGTGGCCGCCAGCACGAGCAGCGCGGTGGAGTCCGCGCCGCCCGACACCATGAGGATCACCGGACCCGCAAGCTCCTCGTCCGCGCGGCCGCTCGGGCGGTCAAAGCGAGACTTGCCGCCCGCATATCGGCGAGAAACGCTTGGCATGAGCGACCTCCCAACGGTTACCCTAGATGGCGGACCTAAGTGTACGACAACGGTGAAAGGCAAAGGTCACCTTTCACCGGCGGGAGGAGCACAATGACCCCCGAGATTCACCTTCACGTGCTGGCCAGCGGCTCAAAGGGCAACGCCGCCCTGATAGAGGGGCCGGGCGGGATCGTACTCGTGGACGACGGCATCTCGCGGAAGGCGCTGCTGGCCCGCGCGGACGAGCTGGGCGTGGACGCAAACCGCATCGTGGGCGTCATCCTCACGCACGAGCACTCCGACCACGTGGGCGGGCTCAGCGTGTTCTGCAACCGCTTTGACGGGCCTCTCTTTGCGACGGCGGGGACCGCCGGGGCGAGGCGCTATCTCGCCGAGCTTCCGTTTACGCTGGTTGGCCACGATGACGAGTTTGAGCTCGCGGGGATGCGCGTGCGAACCTTCCCCACCTCGCATGACGTGGCCGACCCGGTGGGCCTGCGCTTCTCGACCGAAGACGACGCGCTCGGCTTTTGCACGGACACGGGCAAGCTGGGCGAGAAGGCTCTGGAGGCGCTCTCGGGCACGCGCATCCTCGCGCTTGAGTCCAACCATGACGAGCGCATGCTCGCAACCGGTGACTACCCCGCCTACCTCAAGGCGCGCGTGGGCGGGCCGTGCGGCCACCTCTCAAACGCCCGGGCGGCGGAGGCGTTGGAGCGTCTTGTGGGAGAGGACACCGAAACGGTGGTGGCCATGCACCTCTCGCAGGAGAACAACCGACCGAGCATCTGCGTGCGAACGCTCGCGGAGGCCGTGGGCGCGCAGGTGGGAGCCGATGACGAGGGCCGTCCTGAGGCGCGCACGAAAGATGGGCGGCTCACGATCTGCTGCGCCGCGCAGGACTGGCCGATGAGCGTGTGGTAGGGCGACGTGGCCCTTCTCGCCTCTCTTGCCGCCGCACGCAAACGGGCCGGAGCCCGAAGGCCCCGGCCCGTCGCAAAACCTGACAGTTTACCCTGTAACCTGACAGTTTACCCTGTCACCTTTGTCATCATTAGTCGATGGAGACCTTGGTGACGTTGGCCTTCTCGACCTGCTTGGGGACGTTCACCGTGAGGATGCCGCCCTCGAGCTTGGCGGAAAGGCCGGAGACCGCGGCGTCCTTGAGGTAGACGCCACGCGTGGCGCTCCACTCGCCGGACTCCTTGTAGAGGTAGTTCTTGCCCTTCTCCTCGTCGGACTCCTTCTTCTCAACGGAGACGGAGAGGCGGCCCTCGTTGAGCTCGACGTCAATCTGGTCGCGGGTGACGCCCGGCAGCTCGGCGGTGACCACGTACCTATCGCCCGCGTCCTCGACGTTCATCTTGAACCCGGCGTTGCCGGTGGAGAGCGCCGCGAACGGCGCGTCAAAGAAGCGGTCGATCTCTTCGAACGGCCAGTTGCGGAGCGCACGTGCGTAACGATCGTAAGGAACCATGCTTGCCATGATGATCACTCCCTTGTGATTGCGGGCGTCTGGCCGGCGCCCTTGTTGCTCATGCTTATTTGTTCCCCGCGCCGCGGCTTTTATACGCGCAGAGCTACTTTTTCTTAGCGTCACATACTCATCATATCTAAGTGACTATGACTTAGATATGATTCAGCCTGTTGCGCACTCCTTACATTTTTGAGAGTCTTTCCCAGCGGGACGCGCGCACGTCCGGGCCTGACCTATCATGAGTGCATTGCCGTGCGAGACCCTCACCGGAGGCACGAAACATGAGCACCGAGAACGAGCTCGGGCACGATCCCGAGAGCATGCCCGAGCAGAGCGCCCCCTACGTCCGCCAGCGGCCCGCGCACCGCAGCGTCGAGCCCATCGACGACCTTGCCAACGAGGCGGGGGAGCCCGAGAGCTACGCGCACGACTCCGACTTCACCACGCGCGGCAGCGTTCTCTCCGGCGGCGCCTATCGCCGCTCCCGCTCCGAGGGGGCACAGCTGCGCCGTGACCTCCACTATGGTCAGTACCTCGAGATTCCCAAGGGGCGCAGGGACATCTTCGCGTCGCGCGAGCGCAAGACCCGCATCAAGTCGGCCATCGCGCTCATCGTGGTCCTTGCGGTTCTGGCCGTGGTCGTCTACTTCCTCTGGGAGTACATGCAGACCAACTGGGGCGCGGCCTCGCTGTAGGGCAGGGGTGCGCGACGCTAGCCCCAGGGATCGCGCTCAAAGAGCGGCTCGGGCTCGGGCCGACGGTCGGAATAGGGGTCGTAGCCGTCGTCGTCCTCGTTCTCGGCGCGGACGAACTCGTCCCTCTCGACCTGCTTTGTCCGCTCGTCCTTCTCGTCACTCATGCGCGTCGCCCCTCAGCATCGCCGCAAACAAATCCGTGCACGCAACGTAGTCGCAGACATCCCCGCCGTAGTCGGAGAGGTCCAGCTCCGAGAAGTGCCTCGACGGCGCAACCAGCGCCACGACGTGCGTCGAGCTGCCCGTGCCACCGATGAGCACCGCCCAGGTGTATCCACCCTGAACGCCGCTGCCGCAGATGAAGTGCGCGTCCTTGAACGCCTCGCTCTCCCTGAGCTCGTTGGGGGCCTCAACGTCCTCCTGGGTGCAGGTGTTGCGCAGGCCGGTGAGTCCGCACGCCTCCATGACGGCGCGCAGGCCCTTCTCGCTCTCCACGGAACCGCCCTCGGGAACGGAGGCGGCGGCAAAGGCGTAGCGCACGCCCCCAACGCCCGCGCCGCGCGCGAGCACGTCAGCCTTTGAGTCCCCCTCGTAGCTGCCCGTCTCGGGCGCGTCGGTGATCTGCAGCACGTCGCCGCCCTTGCCCTCGTACGCCGCGTGGGCGTTGCCGCCCGCCGCAAAGGTTGCCCCGTAGCGCAGGGTGTAGCCCTCGTCATCGAGGTAGGTGGCAAGATCGGTGGACTCCACCTCAAAGTACTCGAGCAGGCTCGTGGGGGACGAGGGATAGATGCTCGAGACGCTCAGCTCAACGGTGCTGCCGGCAGAGACCTCGGAGCCCACGTCAGGGTTCGCGGCCACAACGGTTCCGCGCTCGGCATCGGACTCGACGTAGGTGACGCTGCCCGCGAGCCCATCGCGCTCGAGTGCGGCCAGGGCCTCCTCCGTGGTCATGCCCGCGATGTTGGGGACCGTGTAGGCCTGGGCAACCGTGAGCGTCACCTGGTCGGATGAGACGAAGGAGCTCCCCTCGCCAGGGCTCACGTCGAGCACCGTGCCGCTCTCCTGCTCCGAGTTGAGATAGGTCAGGGAGACGTTGGCCGCGCCCGCCTCCGCGAGGGCGTGCGTTGCGTCGTCCACGTTCATGCCCACGACAGAGGGGATGACGCGCTCGGCGGTCACGGTGATGGTGACGGTCTCGGAGAGGTCCGTGCGGATGCCGGGTACCGGGTCGCACGAGACGACCACGCCCAGGTTCTCGTCTGCGGCTTGGTAGGCAACGTCCACGCCAAAGCCCAGGTCCGTGAGGGCCCCCTCGGCCTGATCGGCGCTCATGCCCACCACGTTGGGGATGGTCTTTCCGCCCCAGAGCTCCCTCTCGTAGGTAAGGCAGGCCACGGCTCCCGCCGCGGCGAGAAGAACCACGACGATGAGCGCGATTCCCCAGCGCGGGAGGCGGCGCTTGCGCTCCGGAAGGCTCTCTACCGGCGAGGGAATGGAGACGGGCTGGTGCGCGGTGGTGAGGTCCTCCGGCACGACCGGCGAGAAGTACGGGTCGTCTAGGGCGTCGATGCCGTCGGGCGCGGTGAGGTCCGAGACGGGGTTGGGCGCGGGGGCAGGACCGGTGACAGGAGCAGGACCGGCGGCAGGGGCCGGATCGACAGAGGGCGCGGGGCTTTCCGGCATCATCGTGGTCGGAAGCTCCTCGGGAGACATCATGACGGTCTCGTCCGCAACGGTCTTCTCGTTGTCCTCAGTCGATGCCATATCGCCTCCAACCTTTCGTTGAAGCTCGATTGTAGCTCAGGGGTGCCCGGTTTGCGCTCAGTGCAAGCCGGGCACCCCAGGGGGCTACTCGAGGGCGTCGGGCTCGAGGGGCTCGTCGGCGCCCGGGATCACCGGCTCGGCGTAAAGGCGGTCGTCGTCGCCCACGTCGATGCGAACCACGTCGCCCTCCCCCAGCCTGCCGTCGATGATGAGGTTGGCCACGCTGTCCACCACCTGGCGCTGGATGAGGCGCTTGAGCGGGCGCGCTCCGTAGACCGGGTCGAGCCCGTCGAAGGCGAGCGACTGCTTGGCCGCCGGCGTGAGCTCCAGGCGAATGCGGTCGCGCTCGAGGCGCTCGCGCACGTCCTTGAGCTGGATGTCCACGATCTTCTCGATGTCCTCGAGACCGAGGGCGTGGAAGACCACCACGTCGTCGATGCGGTTCAAAAACTCCGGCTTGAAGGTCTGACGCAGGGCGTCGTTGACCTCGCGCTGAACCTCGTCCGGGTCGCTCGATGCGTCGGCACCGGCAATGAACTGGGACCCGACGTTGGACGTCATGATGATGATCGTGTTCTTGAAGCTCACCACGCGGCCCTGACCGTCCGTGAGGCGGCCGTCATCGAGCACCTGGAGCAGGATGTTGAAGACGTCGGGGTGTGCCTTCTCCATCTCGTCGAGCAGGATCACGGAGTACGGGCGACGACGCACGGCCTCGGTGAGCTGGCCGCCCTCGTCATAGCCCACGTATCCCGGGGGCGCGCCGATGAGGCGCTGGACGCTGAACTTCTCCATGTACTCGGACATGTCGATGCGCACGAGCGAGCGCTCGTCATCGAAGAGGCACTCGGCGAGCGCCTTGGCGAGCTC
>DXAB01000145.1 GCA_019117265.1 Candidatus Olsenella pullicola | reverse complement strand
TGGGCGGGCGGCAGAGGCTAGAGGGGACCATCCCGCGGTGGGGCGACGCCGCCGTGTGGTCGGAGCTCCACCACTCGGGGCCCTACCGGATGGACTGGGACTAGCCGGACACACATTTTGTCCTATAAGCCTAGAATGCGCGAACGTAGTCTCGCGCGGCGGCGGACATGGTCGACTTCATGGTCTTCTCCCATCAGGCGGAACTGACATGTCGAGAAGGACCTAGAGCATGTCGACCTTTCGCCGGGTGCAGTACGTTACCACCCTACAATGCAGCTCCGACACTGACAAGCCTTACTCGGCCAGCGGAGGCGAGCGACAAAAAGGCTACCTGCCGGCACTTATAAGTGTCGGCTCGTCAGGGCATCCAAGATCACACTTCTCGGCAAACGCCGAGAAGAACCCGGCACTTCTCGCTTCAAAGCATCAAATATGCCGACACTCCTCGCCGACACTCATATGTGTCGGCCGCACAGCGACCTTCCAGCGGTAAGCGTTACCAAACGCCTATCTTTCACTATGATTGACGCGTCGAAGGGACTCCCATGACTCAGATTCTTCCCCTCGCCCCCGAGGACATCCCGGAAAAGGCGGCAGTCCATGCGCAGACGTGGCAGGAGACATACCGGGGACTGCTTCCGGACGAGCTCAACGACACAATCACGCCGCAGTTCGCCGAGGACGTCACGCGCCGGCTCACCAGCCTGCGCACGCTCGTGGCAAAGATTGACGGGAGAATCGTCGGATACATCAGCTGGTCGGACCGGAGCCGAGAGCACTTCAGCGTCGACGGCGCGGCCGAGATCGGCAACCTCTATGTCCTCCGGGCGTTCCAGGGACGAGGCGTCGGCCGCGCGCTCCTTGAGACGGCACTCTCGCGCATCGGCGAGCGAGACGTCGTGCTGAGCGCGTTCTCCTCGAACGCCGCCGCGCTCGGCTTCTACGAGCATATGGGGTTCGAGAGGACCGGGGTCACCTTCGACGAGGGGTCCATGGAGGAGACCGAGCTGGTCCTTCGGCACAAGGGTGGCGCTTGACCGCACGCGCCCCGGATAGACGGCAAGGAGGGGCGGGCCGCTCGGACGGCTCGCCCCTCCCGCAGCGCACGGTTGTCGCAGCTCTACGCGGCGCTCACGGGAATCTCCACGTCGCCCACGATCACGCTGACGACGTCGCCCGCGGCCACGATGCGGTCGTAGGTCGTCGCCTTGGAGACGGTGGTCGTGCCGTCACCGCGCTTCGCCGAAGAGCCGTTGGCGTCCGTGGCGTCGAACGTCGCCCCATCAGCGAAGGTCACGATCACAGGGAGGCCCATCACAGCAGCCTGCTCGGCCAGGGCCTCGTCGCTCACCTCGCCGGGAAGCGCAAGGTCGCGCGTCTGCCGGTCGATTGTGTAGTCCACCGCGACGCCGAGGGAGGACACCGCCACGGCGTCGATCGTAACGTTCGAGCCCAGCCACGTCGTGCTCTGGCCCGCTGGCAGGTCGACGGTCGTGTCCACGTAGTTCATCTCGAACTTGAGGTTCCAGTTGCCGGCCGCCAGCGTCTTGAACTCCCCCTCATCGGTGAAGATCTCGAGCTTGCTCATCGAGAAGCGCGCCGTGCGGCCCACGATGCCCGCGTCGTTCCACGTCTGTACTCCCATGACCTGCACGAGCTGCAGCGTGTTGTCACCGGGGTCGGCATCGTAGAGCCGGACGAGACCGCCGTCGCTCGTCGCGCCGTCCACACGCAGGAACGCGTCCCCCACGTATGTCAGCGTGCCACCCTCGTGGAACTCAATCCCCTCGAGCGCGGCGGGATCGTCGAACTCAATCGAGTAGGCCACGGCATAGTTGGACCGGTCGCCCGCCACGGCCTCGGCCGTCACGGTGACGCCGTTCGAGGTCGCGCTCGCACCGATCGGCCGACCCACGTCGTTCAGGAGCTCGGTCTGGGACGGCGCGCCGCCAAAGACGTCGGAGAGCACGTCCGCCGGGTTGGGCAGCACGCCCGCCGCCACGGCGACGGTGCCGCCCCCGCCCAACGCAAGCGCCAGGGCAAGCCCGGCGGCGACGCGGGCCCAGCGGCGGACCCGGCGGACGGGGCGACGCGCGGGCATGGTCAGGACCTCGGCGGGAGCCGCGGCCCGCGCGCTCTTCTCGGCCTCTTTGAGGGCCTCGGCCAGGCGCGCCTTTGCCTCGTCGGAGAAGCGCAGGACGTCCATCGAGGCGGTGTAGCTATCAAGCGGGGAAGTCATCGTAGTCTCCCTTCAGGTCTTCTCTCAGGCGAGCGCGGGCGCGGCTCAGGCGCTGGCGCACGGCGGCATCCGTGGCACCCACGATCCGCGCCACCTCGCGTGTGGGGTAGCCTTCGTAGTAGTGCAGGTAGACCGCCTCGCGCTGCGGGAGCGGGAGCGCCATCACCGCCGCGAGCACGCGCTCGTCGCGCCGCAGAATCCCGTCCTCGCCCGACTCCCTCGGCGCAACCGGCTCCGCCACGGCGTCGAGCGCCACCTCCGGGTGGGCGCCGCGGTCGCGCAGCAGGTTCTTGCAAGCGTTTGCCGCCACACGAACAACCCAGGCGCGCTCATGGCCGGGGTCGCGGAACGGCTCCTCGTGGCAGATGAGCTTCACGAGGGTGTCCTGGCAGACGTCCTCGGCGTCGGCCGTCGAGCGCAGGTAGGTGTAGCACACGCGCAGGACCAGGTCGGCGTAGTCGCGCACGAGCCGCTCGGGATCGCGGTCCAAAGCATCGCGGGGGATCTGCATCGGCCAGCCTCCTCTCACATCCGTCTCTTTTTCTCTGGGATGCGGCCGCCATCCCATCACCCACTACACACGCTTACGCGTGAAATGTGACAACCAGACAGAAAACTAGAATGAGCCACCCTCTCCATTTCCGTTATCGGCAAACTATCCACCGAAGAAGTCAACAAATCTCATGATTATTCTGCCGATAACAAAGGGTGGCCATGGAGTTGCCCTCAGTTGCAGAGGAACGCGACTTGGGATGTCGTCGCCAACGTTCAACAACGTACGAACCCCAGAGCAACCAATCTGAGGCCGTAAAATGCGCGATAATCTTCTTGGCTAACAAAAAGGGGCGCCATGGACATTCCGCGCAGGCCGTACCTCAAGTTCAACGAGCTCGGCGGGACATCAATCTGGTTCACAGGCGTGCCCGACCCTCCCTGTGACGTTCCGGACGTCGAGGAGAAGGTCGAGGAGGCAACCGAGGAGATTCGCCGCCTCGAGCGGGGGCTTCAGGAGAGATCCGATGACACCAGGCGTTCTTGACATAGCTTCTGAACTGCGGCTCGTTCGACTTGACGCGCCGCCGGCCGAAGCGCTCTCGTGGTACCAGGACCCCGAGACGCTCTGGATGGTCGACGGCAAGCGCGAGCCCTACACGCCGGAGCGGCTCGCGCGGATGTACGACTGGCTTTCTGAGCGCGGCGAACTCTGGTACATCGAGGTGCGCGACGATGGCGCGGGTAGCGGTTGGCGCGCGGTCGGCGACGTCACGCTCTGCCCGGGAGACCTCCCCATCGTCATAGGCGAGAAGGACCTGAGAGCGCGCCACGTGGGACGACGCGTGATCGAGGCGCTCTGCAAGCGCGCGCGCGGCCTCGGCTGGCGCGAGGTTCTTGTGGGCGAGATCTACGACTGGAACGTCGCGTCCCAGCGGTGCTTCTCGGCCGCCGGCTTTGAGCCCTACGAGCGCACCGAGCGCGGAGCCCGCTGGCGACGGGAGCTCTAGTCAAAATCGAGCGTGCACCAATCGAGAAAAACGGGCCCGCCGGAGGACGTATTTCTCGGCTCATGCACACTCGACGAAAACGGAGATGGCTATGCACAACGGAGACGCAGCGGAGCGCCGCTACGATGCACGGAGCGCGTCGAGCAGCGGGACAGACCGCAGCCGGCGCAGAGCATACGCACAATTGGCAAGAAGAACGAGTGCCGCGAGCGCCACCGCTCCCGCAACATGTGCCCAGGGAACAACGAAGCCCAGGCTCCGCACGCTAATGCCGCCCCGCGCGTAGACCCAGAGGTCAAACGCGAGCGCCGTAGCAAGTCCAAGCGCAAGGCCCCACGCCGCCGTCCGCACGCACTCGTACGCGAGCATCCGCCGCAGCGCTCGCTCCTCCATGCCCACGGAGCGCAGTACGGCAAAGTCGTGCGAGCGCAGCAGCACGCTCGCGGCGGAGGTGTTAAAGGCGCTCGCCAGGCCGACCGCTGCTGCGACGATGCCAACGCCCGAGAGCAAAACCTCCAGCGCCGCGTAGTACACCTGAGTCTGATGCGCCTCAGCCCGCTCGTCCACGGCACCGTCCAAGGCAGCGAGCGCAGGGTCCTCCTCGAGCAGAAGCTCGACCTCCTCCGCGGCGCGCGCAGAGTCCTCGGCCGTGGCATAGAGCGTGACCATGCCGTACCCAACGAGCTCCTGGTCAAGATCCGCAACGGAAGACGCCGGCGCGAGCACCGTGGGAAGCACGCTCTCAAGCTCGCCGCGTGTGAGCCAGAACCACGCCGGTACCCCGTCGAGAAGCCCCACGACCTTCCACGACACGCCTGCCCCGACGACAGAGAGCCGCGTCCCGAGAAGCGCCTCGGAAAACGGACGCTCCCCCGCGCGGTCCGCGTCGGTCACCCCGTTCACGACGATGCAGCCGTCCGGGTCCACCGCAGCGCCCACCTCGTCGCACAGACGCGCCCATGTGGCGTCGTCGACGTAGAGGACCGTGCCGAAGACGTTGCCATCGGGACGCCAGAGCTCCTCGTCCGCCCACGACGCCACCGCACTGTCATCCAGGTCCAACGAGACCTGCGTCTTGGAGACAAAGCCCGCCTCGTCAATGCCGTCCTGTGCCCGCAGCCGCTCGAGCAGCGCCGGCAGATAGGCCAGCTCGCTCCTGGCCCCCAGCGCAGCCGCAGCTCCCTCGGGGCTCACGCTGGCGCTCACGTCTGCGTTCGTCCCCTCGAAGATGGTCTCTCCCTGATAGACCGACAGGACGCCACCGCCCACCAGGAGCGCCACGGAGAGCGCGAGTGCAGCGACCGTTGACCCTCCGCGCGCCCCACCCGCTTGGCGGAAGCGCCGGGCGAGAAGAACGGGGAGGTCGTGACCCCCCGTCGTTCGCCGGAGGCGGAAAGGCCCGGCGCTCGGACAGCTTCGGCGCATAGAGCGCGCCT
>DXAB01000144.1 GCA_019117265.1 Candidatus Olsenella pullicola | reverse complement strand
AGGACGCCGGGCCCAACCCCGAATGGCCGCGAGTTCTGCAGCCGCGTGCCCTTTGCGCGGCAAAGCTGTCTGAGCGCCGGACCCTCTCGCCGGCCCGGGCCCACACGCCCTAGCGCTTCTCGTAGAACTCGTGGATATCGCGCCCCATGGCCTCGAGCGTGGGCTCGTCGACGTAGGCCATGTGGCCGCAGCCGTAGCGATACCAGCTCACGCGGCCCTTGAGCTCGGGCGAGAGGAACTGACGGCTCATGTCGTGCACGACGTTCCACCACGTGGTCGCCGCGTCGTAGCGCCCGCCAAGAATTGCCAGCTTGCACGTGGGGTTGCGCTTCAGCGCCACCGCAACGTCGAGCGAGACGTTGGGCGCGGGGACCTCGCCCAGGCCCGGCTCCTCGTGGCCCCAGTTCCAGCTTGCGTTGACCTTGTCGTAGTTGTTGGAGAGGTAGCGAGCCGGGCCCTGGTAGCCCAGCTCGTCCGCGCAGAAGCGCCTGAACGCGCGCACCCACGCGCCCTCGAGGGCGTCGTCGGCCGCGTCCTCGCCCGCGAGCCACATGTCGTAGCTCTGCATCGGAGAGGGGGCGTCGGAGCAGAAGCGCGTGTCAAGGCGTCCGCACACGCGTCCCTCGCCCGCCAGCAGGTGCGTGCGGAAGTCGAGCAGGTCAATGCGCAGGTGGCGCGCCAGGATGTGCTCGGCGGATAGCCCGATGAACGTGGACATGCGCTCGGCCACGGCGCGCTCGCGCTCCTCGCCCAGGCGGTCGCCCCGCAAGAGCGCCGGCGCAAGCTCGTCCTCGGCAAACTCCGCGGCGCGGTCGAACCACTCGTCCTCGCCCATCCCGGCGCCCGCCTTGCCAAAGAACTGCGCCGTGGCGGCGTAAGTGGGCATCATGCCCAGGTAGTAGAGGTCGTCGCCCGGGCAGAGCAGCTGCGGGACGTTGAAGACCGCAGAGAGCATGACCACGCCCGTGAGCTGCACGCCCCTCTCGCCCAGAAGGCGCATGAGCACGGAGTTGCGCACCGTGCCGTAGGACTCGCCGTAGAGGTAGAGCGGGCTGGACCAGCGGCCGTTCTCCGTGAGCCATGCGCAGATGGCGCGCGCAAAGGCATCGGCGTCACCGTCCGTGCAGAAGACCTTCTTGGGGTCGGCGTCCTCGGCGAGCACGGACCAGCCGGTGCCCAGCGCGTCGAGGAACACCACGTCGGAGTCAACGAGCAGCGTGTGCGGGTTGTCCACCACCGGCGCGTCCGCGCGCACGTGGCGCGTGCCGTCCGTGCTCACCCGCTTGGGGCCAATGCCACCAAAGTTGATGGGCACCGAGCTCGAGCCCGGGCCGCCGTTGTACGCAAAGGTCACCGGGCGGGCGCGGTCGGGCGCCCCCTCGCCGTCAACCGCCACGTACGAGAGCGAGAACATCCTGCCGATGAGGACGCCCGCGTCGTCGCGCACCTCAAGATGCGCGGCACGCGCCTCGTACTCGAGGCTCCTCTCGCCATCGGTCCAGGTAAGCCGCGCCGAGGCCGGCTCCGGGACCGTGCTTGCGCGCCCGGCCGCAACGATCGCGTACCCCTTTGTCTGCGCCTGGGCGGCGCCGCCCTTCTCGACCGCCGCCCTCTCTTCCTCCGCCACGAGCGCCCTCCTTTCCGTTGCCTTACTCATATGCCCATTCTATTGGTTGTCAAAAGTGATAGGCTGAGCTATCGGGCCTTCGGCCCCTTTTCTATAGGTTTCGAGTTTGGAGCATCATGGCAGCGAAGACCGACTCGCCGGCAAAGACCCCTCGCAAGGTCAAGAACTCCGGCATACCTCTCTCCGCGGGAATGATTCTCGTCACCCTGGGCGTCGTGTACGGAGACATCGGCACGAGCCCCATGTACACCCTCAAGGCGATCATCTCCGGCAACGGGGGGCTTCCCACCATGTCCCAGGACGTGGTGCTCGGCGCCCTCTCCCTCATCATCTGGACCCTCACCCTCATCACCACGGTCAAGTACGTGCTCGTGGCCATGAAGGCCGACAACCACAACGAGGGCGGCATCTTCGCGCTCTACAGCTTGGTCAAGCGCTGTGGGCGCTGGCTCATCATCCCCGCCATGATCGGCGGCGCGGCGCTTCTCGCCGACGGCATCCTCACGCCCGCCGTGACCGTCACCACCGCCATCGAGGGCCTGCGCACCGTCGACTTCATCTACGGAGTGATCGGAGACAACCAGAGCATCGTGGTGGCCATCGTCATCGCCATCCTCTGCGTGCTCTTCTTCCTGCAGAAGGCGGGAACCTCCATGATCGGCAAGCTCTTTGGCCCCGTGATGACGGCGTGGTTTCTCTTCCTCGCCGCCGCCGGCCTCATGAACATCGGCCTAGACCTGAGCGTCTTTCGCGCCCTCAACCCCGTGCGCGGCATCACGTTCCTCTTTGACGGCAACCTCAACGCCGCCGGCCTCATGGTCCTGGGCAACGTGTTCCTCTGCACCACCGGCGCCGAGGCCCTCTACTCGGACATGGGCCACGTGGGCAAGCCCAACATCTACGCCACCTGGCCGTTCGTGAAGGCGTGCCTCATCCTCAACTACCTTGGCCAGGGCGCCTGGATCATCGCCAACCAGGGCAACGTCGACCTCGCCGCCGTGAGCGACCTCAACCCCTTCTTCCAGATGCTTCCCGAGCAGATCCGCGCCTTCGCCGTCCTGCTCTCCACCTTTGCCGCGATCATCGCCTCCCAGGCGCTCATCACCGGCTCCTTCTCCATCGTCTCCGAGGCGGTGCGCCTGGACCTCATGCCCCACATGCGCATCAACTACCCCTCCGAGACCAAGGGCCAGATCTACATCCCCATGGTCAACAATGTCATGTGGATCGCCTGCATCTGCGTTGTCCTGCTCTTCCAGACCTCCGCGCACATGGAGGCCGCCTACGGCCTGGCCATCACGGTCACCATGCTCATGACCACGATCCTGCTCACGGTCTACCTCTCCCGCATCCGCCGCAAGACGGGACTCGCGGTGCCGTTTGCCATCTTCTTCGGCGCCATCGAGTTCATGTTCTTCTTCTCGAGCCTCACGAAGTTCTTCCATGGCGGCTACGTCACCGTGATCATCAGCTTCCTCATCTTCGTGATCATGTATGTGTGGCGCCGCGGCACCGCCGTCGAGCGCACCCAGACGGTCTACCTCCCCGTCAACAAGTACCTCGACCAGCTCTTTGACCTCTCCCATGACGACGACTACCCGCTGCTCGCGGACAACCTCGTCTTCCTCACCAACGACTCCTCGTTCGACAAGCTCGATCGCGACATCCTCTACTCGATCCTGGACAAGCGCCCCAAGCGCGCCCGTGCCTACTACTTCCTCAACGTCCAGGTCACCGACGAGCCCTACACCCACGAGTTCATCGTCAACAACTTTGACACGGACTTCCTCTTCAAGGTGCAGCTGCGCCTGGGCTTCAAGGTCAACCAGCGCATCAACACCTACCTCTATCAGGTGGTCGACGACCTCATCGAGAAGAACCAGCTCGCGCCGCAGAACCACAAGTACTCGATCTACCGCGAGCGCGGCACCGTAGGCGACTTCCGCTTCTGCCTCATCCGCAAGCTGCTCTCCCCCGAGACGGACATCTCAGGCTTTGACCAGCGCGTCATCGAGCTCAAGTACCTCATCCGCGGCATCTGCGGCTCGCCCGCCCGCTGGTACGGCCTCGAGAACTCGAGCGTCATCTTTGAGTACGTGCCGCTCTTCTCCAAGAAGAAGCGCCAGCACAAGCTCACGCGCCGCCCGCTCAGCGACGTGGCGCCCCAGCTCGTTGCAAAGCCCGCCCAGTCCGAGGGCTCCGACGAGGACGAGGACATCTTCTCCGTCCAGATGAAGGGCGAGCGAGACGCGCAGGCCGAGGAGGCAATGCGCGGACTGGTGGGCGGCGACACCGCCTCGTTCCGCCCGCTCGTCATCAACGACGGGGAGGAGGACGAGGGCTCCGAGGTCACCCAGGAGGACGAGGAGTAGGAAACCTGACAAAGGGGACAGGGTTAACTGTCATGAAGGGGCCGCCCGGCATTGC
>DXAB01000143.1 GCA_019117265.1 Candidatus Olsenella pullicola | reverse complement strand
GATGACGGACATGGAGTACTCGATGAAGCTCTGCTTCATCTCGGACCCAAACTCGCTGACCTGGAGCTGGCCGCCGTTGATGTCGGTCTCGCCGGCGTCGGAGCCGCGCGTGTTGGCGCCGAAGCTCTCCTCGAGCTCCTCGTCGTCCGCGTCGTCCTCGCCCTCGGCGTCGTCCTCGACGTAGACGTCCTCCCCGTCCTCGCCCTCGGCGCGGGCGAGCAGGCGGCGGAGGTCGTCGGGCATGCCCTCGTTGTTCTTCTCGTCTGCCACGTGTGGCCTTTCTCTTCGGGTGGGTCAATCGGTCAAAAGGGGACTGTCCCCTTTTGACCGTTAGGCGTCGAGGAAGCGGGCGTCGTGCGCGTGCTTCTCTATGTAGCTGCGGCGGTACTCGACCTGGTTGCCCATGAGCTCGCGGACGGCGCGGTCGGCCATGGCGGCGTCCTCGATGGTCACCCGCTGCAGGATGCGCGTCTTGGGGTCCATCGTGGTGCTCGCCAGCTGCTTGGGGTCCATCTCGCCCAGGCCCTTGTAGCGCTGGACGGAGTAGCCCCTGCGCTTGCGGCCCGATCCCTTGATGGCCGCCTGGGACTTGTCGGTCTCGTCCTCCTCGTCAGGGTCGAGGCCAAGGTCGCGGATGGTCTGGCGCAGCAGCTCGTCCTCGGGGGTCTTGCCGTCGGGGTAGACGTAGTGGATCTTGTTGCGCACCTTGACGCCAAAGATCGGCGGCGTGGCAATGTAGACGTAGCCGGCGTCAATGAGCGGGCGCATGTACTTGTAGAAGAAGGTCATCAGCAGGATGCGGATGTGCGCGCCGTCAACGTCGGCGTCGGTCATGATGATGATCTTGTGGTAGCGCGCCTTGGAGATGTCAAAGTCGCCGCCATCGCCCGCGCCGGTGGTCACACCGGTGCCGATGGCGGTGATGAGCGCCTGGATGGTGTCGGACGAGAAGGCACGGTGATCGCCCACGCGCTCGACGTTCAAGATCTTGCCGCGCAGGGGAAGGATGGCCTGGATGTCGCGACGGCGGCCGTCCTTGGCGGAGCCGCCTGCGGAGTCGCCCTCCACGATGAAGAGCTCGGTCATCTCGGCGTCGCGCACCGAGCAGTCGGCCAGCTTGCCGGGAAGCGCCGCGCTCTCGAGCAGGCTCTTGCGGCGCGTGGCCTGGCGCGCCTTCTGCGCGGCGAGACGGCCCTTGGCGGCCTGGGAGGCCTTCTTCAGGATCTCCTTGGCCTGGTTGGGGTGTTCCTCGAGGTACTCGGCCATGCCCTGGGACACAATGCGGTTGGTGAGGGTGCGCATGTAGGAGCTGCCGAGTTTGGCCTTGGTCTGGCCCTCAAACTGCGGGTCGGGGAGCTTGACGGAGATGATCGCCGCCAGGCCCTCGCGGATGTCGCCACCCTCGAGCTTGGGGTCCTTCTCCTTGATGATGTTATGGCTGCGACCGTAGTTGTTGATAGCGTTGGTGAGGGCCGTGCGGAAGCCCTCGAGGTGCATGCCGCCCTCCTCGGTGTAGATGTCATTGGCAAAGGAGAGGGTGTCCTCGGAGTAGCCGGTGTTCCACTGCAGAGCCACCTCGACCTCGCCCATCTGGCTCTCGGGGGCGTCCGGGTCGGAGCGGCCCTCAATGTAGATGGGCCGAGAAAGGCCCGGGAGAACGTCCTTGCCCTCGTTTCTGAACTTGACGAAGTCGATGATGCCGCCGGCGTAGCAGAACTCCTCCACGCGCGGCGTGAGCTCGCGCTCGTCGGTGAGGACGATCTTGAGGTTCTTGTTGAGGAAGGCCGTCTCCTGCAGGTGGGTGTGCAGGATGTCGAAGTTGTAGACGGTGGTCTCGAAGATCTCCTCGTCGGGCCAGAAGGTGATCGTGGTGCCCGTGGCCTTGGAGGTTCCGATCTCCTTCATCTTCTGCACGGTCTTGCCGCGCTCGAAGGCCATCTCGTAGATCTTGCCGTCGCGCTTGACCTGCGCCACCAGGCGCTTGGAGAGGGCGTTCACCACGGAGACGCCCACGCCGTGCAGGCCGCCGGAGACCTTGTAGGCGTTGTTGTCAAACTTGCCGCCGGCGTGGAGGATGGTGAGAACGACCTCCAGCGTGGGGATCTTCTTGACCGGGTGCTTCTCCACGGGGATGCCGCGCCCGTTGTCCTCCACGGTGATGGAGTTGTCCGGGTGAACGGTCACCTTGATCTTGGTGCAGAAGCCGGCCATCGCCTCGTCGACGGAGTTGTCCACGATCTCCCACACCAGGTGGTGCAGGCCCGCGGAGCTCGTCGTTCCAATGTACATGCCGGGGCGCTTGCGGACGGCCTCAAGACCCTCGAGGATCTTGATCTCGCCCGCACCGTACTCGTTCTTCTTTGCCACGCGCACATCCTTCCGGTGAGGCCCTTGGCCCCTTGCTCGTTTTAGGTGCATTCACGGTCAGGCCCAGAGCAAAATCAGGGCAGACGGAACGATGATAGCGTTTCAGAGGCCATGAGAAGCCCTCTGAGGTAGGATTCACGAATTTAGCTACTCTCAAGCTTTTCTGCCTGGAGCGACACTCTCAGCGCCCGAGAAACGCTTGATTTGAGCGCCGCGGGCACCTTTTCAAGAAGCGCGGCGGCCTCGCGTTCCTCGTCGGGGGTGAGCTCGGGCAGCTCCTCTTGAGGCGTCTTCTCCTCCACGGTCCTTCTCACCACGGTGGGCGGGCGCTTTGACTGCCTGAAGCGAACCTCGGCAAAGGAGAGCCCCGCCTGGGCAAGACGCGCGAGGTACACCTCGCGGTTGGCCATGAAGTCGACCTCGCACGACTTTGAGTCAACGTAGACCACCAGGACGGGCAGGGCACGCGCGCGACGCGGCCGCTCGACGAAGATGCCCACGGTGTGCGCGCGCTCCGTGACGCCGTTCACCGCGTGCCACACCCTCGCCACGCGAGGCGCCCATTTTGCGCCGTGTACGTCTTGGGCATTTTGGGCGCTCTCCAGGATGTCTCCGAGGGCCACGGGCGCCTCGGCGCGGCGGCGCAGCTCGCGCTCGATCTCACTTGTCACCAAAGCTCACCACCTCGGCGGAGTCAAGCAGCGCGGGCGAGAAGTACCCGAGGTTGGTGGTCGTGATCACGGTCTGGATGCCGCCGCTCACAAACCCCATCGCCGCCTCGCGACGCGCCTCGTCGAGCTCGCTCATCACGTCGTCGAGCAGGAGCAGGGGCGTTGACCCCAAGATCTCAGCCGCAAGCTCGACCTCGGCCATCTTGAGGGCGAGCGCCACAGAGCGCTGCTGTCCCTGGGAGCCGTAGGCCCGCGCGTCACGGCCCTCGATGGAGAAGACCACGTCGTCGCGATGCGGCCCCGCCGTGGTCTGGCCGCGCCGCAGGTCGTCCGCGCGTGCGGCCTCGAGGCGCTCGAGGAACAGGTCGCGCAGCTCGTCACGCGAGAGGTCGTCGAGGTCTTCCCCGAGCGTGCACACGTAGGAGCACGACAGGCGCTCGCCGCCCGAGACCGTGGCGTACACCGCGCCGACTTTCTCCGCAAGCCGCGAGAAGAGCCTCAGGCGGGCGGCGAGCAGCGTGGCGCCGCCCAGAGCCACGGAGGCGTCCCACGCCGCGAGCAGCGACGTGTCCACGACCTCCTCCTTGAGCAGGCGGTTTCTCTGCTCGACAGAGCGCTGATAGGTGGTGAGGACGTTTGCGTAGCCGCGGTTGGCCTGACACCCAAAGTCATCGAGCTCGGCCCTTCTCACTGCGGCACCGCGCTTGACAATGGCCAGGTCATCTGGGGTAAAGAGCACCGACATGAGGCTCTCGGGCATCTCAGACGCCTGGATGCGCTTGCCGTTTCGCGAGAAGCGCCGCTTGCCCGGGGCCACGTCGCAGCGAACGTCCACCACGCGACCGTCTCCCTCGAGGCGCGCGTCGATGCGGGCCGACTCGGCTCCCTCGCGCACGAGCTGCGAGGGCGTCGGCCGGCGGAAGGACTGCCCGGCCGTGAGGAGCTGCAGCGCCTCGACGGTGTTGGTCTTCCCGGCGGCGTTGGCCCCCACAAAGACCGTCACCCCCGAGGACGGCCGCACCACGAGCCTCTCAAAGCTGCGAAAGTCCGCAAGCCTGAGCTCTGTTACGTAAAGCCCCACGCGCGGAGTCACCTAGAGGCGGACCGGCATGAGCAGGTAGAGGTAGTTCACCTTGCCGTTGCACTTGAAGATACCCGGCTGGACGGAGCCCTGGAGCTCGAGGCGCAGGTCCCTGTTCTCGGACACCGCGTTCACGCAGTCAAAGACGTAGTGGTAGTTGAGGGCGATGGCAAGGCTCTGCCCCTCTATGCCGCACGAGATGACCTCGGAGGACTCACCTTGCTCGGGGGAGCTCGCCGAGAGGCGCATGAGGCCGGCGTCCGCGTCGATGTCAAAGCGCACCGAGGCGTTCTGCTGCGCAATGACGGAGACGCGCTTGAGGGCCGCGGAGAACTCGGCCACGGAGAGCTCGACCGCCGTGGCGCACGTGGGCGGCAGAAGCTGCTTGTAGTCGGGGAAGTTGCCCTCGATGCGGCGCGCCACGAAGGTCGTGTTGCCAAAGGTGAAGACCACCTGGCTCTCCGTGGTGCCGATGAGCAGCGTGTCCGTCATGGAGGGCATGGTGAGCACATCGTGGAAGGTCGCACCGCCCACGATGGCCCTGAAGGCCTCGCCGGGGGCCGCCTCGACGGAGGAGTCGCAGACGGCGAGGCGGAACGAGTCGGTTGCCACGAGGCGGATGGTGTTGTCCTCAACGGTCAGGAGGATGCCCTGGAGAATGGGGCGCGAGGTCTCCTTGGAGGTCACGCGATACACCTTGTCCACCATACGGGAGAGAAGCTCGCTCGGGAGCTCGATGCTCCTCTCGGGGGCCACCTCGGGGAAGCCCGACCAGTCCGCGGGGTTGAGCGTGTTGAGGCGGAAGGTCGACTTGTCACAGGAGATGACGACGGTCCGACCCGTCCCCTCAAAGGTCACGGCAGCGTCGGGCAGGGTCTTCACGATGCCGGTGAGCACCTTGCCGGAGATGACCGCCTCGCCCTCCTCCTCAACGTTTGCGGGGATGTAGTGGCGGATGGAGATGGTGAGGTTGTTCGTCTGGAACTCGAGCTGGCCCGCCTCGGCGCGGACGTAGATGCCAGAGAGGATGGGAAGCGTGGAGTTTGTGCCCATGCCCTTTGCCACGACGGACAGGGCCTTCATGAGGGAGGACTGGCTGACGGTGAATTTCATGAGGTCCCTTTCTTCTAATCTATATAAAGAACTAAGAACAGTAGTAGTAATAGGGTCTGTCGAAAAGTACAAAAACACCGAGAAGTACGAGCTAGAAGACGCTGTTCAACGCTCTTTTGTCGCATGTGACTTTTCTTCCCCATTGACAGCGAGCGCTGTGTTGAAAACTTCTTCTACCACGAAGGCCGACTTTTCTCCCCCCTTCGACATCCTTTTCCCAGACTTGTCTACATCCTAGAGGTTTCCGGTGATGGACTCCCTGATCTGCATGAGGCGATCGTAGAAGACCTTGTCATCCTTTCTCGCCTCGTCCACCACGCTGATGCTGTGCATGACGGTGGCGTGGCTCCTGCCGCCGAAGTGCTTGCCGATGTCGGCGAGGGTACGGTCGCAGAGCTCGCGCGCGAGCCAGATGGCAACGTGGCGCGCCTCCATGATGGCCTTGTGGCGCTTGGTCCCGATGAGGCTCGAGTGGTCGATGTCGTAGTACTTCTCCACGGCCCGCTGGACGTCCTCGATGGAGACGGAGCGGCCCGCGCTCGGCCAGCACTCCTTGGCGACGGCCTCGATCTCCTCGCGAGAGATCTCGCCGCCGCGGCGCTCCGCCGTGGTTGCCGCAAAGAGGCACCGCTGGCAGAAGCCCTCGATGACGCGGATGTTGGTACCCGCGCGCTCGGCCATGTATTTGCGCGCCTGCTCGGGGATGACGCCGGAGAGGCCGGTGACGTTCTCGTTTGCCGCGTCGTCTCGCATGCGCTCGCAGAAGGTCTCGATGAGACGCAGCTTGAGCTCGTAGCTCGGCACCTGGATCGGGGCGGTGAAGCCCGAGCCCAGACGGCTCGTGACGCGCTCGTCAAAGCCGTCCTTTCCCATGCCGAGCTGCGCGGGCGTGCGGTCGGCGGCAAGGACGATCTGCTTGCCGTTTGAGATGAGCTCGTTGAAGGTGTCGAAGAAGAACCCGATGGTGCCGGCCTTGCCCACCATCTTCTGGATGTCGTCGATGATGAGGACGTCAATGTCGGCGTAGTTCTGGCGCAGCACGGACGCCGCCGAGCGCTCGGTGTGGCGCATGGCCTCGGTGTAGTCGGTGATGAACGTCGACGCGTCGCGATAGACGCACAGGCGCGACGGGTCGTTGCGCGCGATGTAGTTCTGCACGGCGCGGAGCAGATGGGTCTTGCCCAGGCCGCTCTTGCCGTAGATGAAAAGCGGGTTGTAGGTGGTGTTCATGCCGTTTGCCACCTGCAGCGCCGCCTGATAGGCGATGTCGTTCTCCTCGCCGCGGACAAAGCGCTCGAAGGTGAGCTTTGACGTCGTGGGGGATATGTCCTCCACGAGGGGGTTTCTCGCCCTGCGGCGAAGGTTCTCCTCCTCGCGCGCGGCCTGTGCCCCCTCGTCCCAGGTGTCGTTCATGAGCGCTCGCGAGGGCATGGCCAGGGGTACGGGCGCGCGGTGCTCGGTCTCCGCCATCCAGCGGTTTGCCTCGTCGCGGGTCATGCTCGAGCCGCGCGGGTGCTCGGCCGCCGACGCGGCCTGCTCAAAGGTGACGACGACCTTCGTGGGTTCAAAGGCGGCCTGGGAGACGCACTCCTCCACGAGCGGCTGAATCTTGCCGACGTTCTTGACGACGAGCCTCATGGAGGTCCTGAGCTCGAGGGTCCCATCGGAGAGGTTTGTCGGCTCGCAGTTTCTGAGCATGGCGAGAAGGGACTCGGGCAGCTCGCGCGCGGCGAGAAGGTCAAGGGCGTCCTGCCACAGAGCCTCGGCATCTGATTCGAGGGAGAGTTCCATGTGATCCTACGTTCGCGATTGTTGAAAAGTACGGACTCAGTATAGCGATTGTTGATAAGTCCCCCATCCATCCCGCCGAACGGTTCATTGATTGGGCTTCGGGACGCGCGCGTGGGCATCACATCTATATGAGTGACCGGCCAATTCCCGTGAGCTGGTACTTCTGACCGACCTTCATGATGAGGCCCTGTGCGGAGAGGTTTGAGAGCACGCGCGACCACGTGGGGCCCGAGGCGCCGTAGCTCCGGGTGAGCTCGCTTGGGCCCACGCTCTCGTGCGTGGAGAGGTAGGCGATGACCTGCCGCCCCCGCTCGTCAACGGTGAAGGGCTGCTGATACGCCGGCTGCTGGTAGGGCATCTGCTGGTAGGGAGCCTGCTGATAGGGGGCCTGCTGATAGGGCACCTGCGGGTAGGGCGCGCCCTGCCAGGCGGGCATGGACTGCTGGGGGTACGCGGGCATCCCCATGGGCGTCTGCTGGGGAGGTAGCCACGTCGGCTGCGGCTCCTGTGGCACCTCGGCCTCGACCCCGGAGAGTGCGCGCGCCTCCTCCTTGGGGTGGGTTGAGATGGTAACGACCGTCCCCCCTGCGATGTTGTCCTCAATCTCAAGGCTTCCGCCCTTGTCGGACATGTACTGCTGCACGTAGGGAAGCCCGCTTCCCACGCCGCGTATGTAGCGCTTCATCTCCTCCGTTGCCGAGGAGGTGCCGTACTCGAGGGCGAGGGACTTTGACTTGATGCCCGGGCCTTGGTCGGAGAAGCGGATGGTGTTGCCCCCGTCGAGGATGGTGATCGTGGGCGCCTGAAAGTAGGCGTGGATGAAGTTCTCCACGATCTCACGTATGACCATGAAGGGGATGCTTCCCCCCTGCTCGTGTGAGAGGCGGTTTACGGTTGCGGTGATCTGCTCGAGGTACTCGCGCACGTCGCAGGGCTCCACAACCACCACGCGCGGCGCTGCGGAGGCGTCATCGTACACGGCGATGCGCGCGGGGTGGTGAACCTCGCAGACCGGATCGTCCCCCTTCGGGGCAGTGATTCCCTCCTCAACAAAGGGATAGAAGTCCCGCGCCACCACGTACCTCCCTTTTTCGACATCAGATGAACGAATGTCGAAAACATTTCAGTGAGAATTCGATATGAACGAAACTTTTCATCATGAGAAGAACAGTTGTTGAAAAGTGCGTTTTTCTCGCCGTCTTTGTTGGAAAATCATACCATGCACAGCGCGCGTTTCATCCATATGAAAATATGGTTCCATTATTCCGGAAGGGTCTGAAAGAAATAACGCTGGCAGCGAGAGGGAAATAGGAGGCACAAGCGGCTGAAATGCGGCGATTCTTTGATGGATTCGTTGACAACGCGCGGATAGGGCCTTTACAATCTCTGAGCTTATTGCTCTAGAAGGAAGTTCATACCCAACCGGGAGGAATAGCTATGAAGCGTACGTATCAGCCGAACAAGCGCAAGCGCGCCACCACCCACGGGTTCCGTGCCCGCATGGCCACCAAGGGCGGCCGTGCCGTTCTCGCCCGTCGTCGCGCAAAGGGTCGCAAGCGCCTCACCGTCTAGTGACGTTCCATGAAGACCATCAAGTCCAAGAGAGATTTTGAGAGGGTCTTCGCGCGGGGGAGGCGCTACAACGACTCCCTTCTGCGAATCCGAGTAGCACCGCTCGACGAAGGCGACCCGGGAAGGGTCGCCTTCGTTGCAGCGAAGCGCCTTGGAAACGCCGTCTTCCGGAACAGGTGCAAGCGCGTCCTCAGGGAGGCCGCTCGAAGCGCCGGGCTTCCGATTGACGGGTACGACGTGATTCTCTTCTCGACGCACAGCACGCACGACAGCTCCCCCGAGCAGGTTGCGAGTGCGCTGAGAAGGCTGATTGGCCGGGCGGGCATCTAAGGATGGGCCCTTCCGCGCACCATGGCGCCGCAGCCCGCGGCGCGCTGGCGATTATTCGTTTCTATCAGAGACGCGTGTCGCCCCTCATGTCAGCGCGGTGCATCTATGTTCCCACCTGCTCAGAGTATGCGCGCCAGGCCATCGAGAGGTACGGTTTCGTCAGGGGGTTCGGCCTCGCCTTCCGAAGGATCTGCCGGTGCCACCCCCTTCATGCTGGCGGTTATGACCCCGTTCCCTAACGGGCGCGGGCCATGGAGGAACCATGTGGGAATGGTTTATTGGCTTTCTAACGACGGTGCTCGCGGGCATCGAGGGCTTTGTCGGTGACTGGGGCCTTGCGGTCATCGTCCTTACGATTATCGTTCGTCTCATCCTGACGCCGCTGATGGCCCACTCCACGAAGTCGACGGCACGCATGCAGGTCATGCAGCCCAAGCTTCAGGAGATTCAGGAGCGCTACGCCGACGACCCCGAGCGCCAGGCAGAGGAGCTCCGCAAGGTCTATGCGGACATGAAGTTCAACCCGCTTGGGGGGTGCCTGCCCATCTTCCTGCAGATGCCCATCTTCTTTGGCCTCTTCTCGGTGGTGCGCGAGGTTCCCGCTGATGCCTGCTTCTACGGCATCCTCCCCTCGATCTCCCAGTCCGTGCAGCAGGTCCTCGAGGCCTCCGGCTGGGTTGCCGCGGCTCCCTACATCATCTTTGACCTGCTCTTTGGCGTGCTCACGTTCATCCCCATGGTGATGAACGTTGCCAACCAGGACTCCGCGCAGCGCTCTCAGACCATGCTCATGGGTGGTGTCATGGCCCTCATGATGCTCTGGTTTGGCTGGGGCGTGCCCTCCGCCGTTCTTCTCTACTACGTGACGTCCTCTCTCTGGCAGGTTGTTCAGCAGCAGGTCATCACCAAGCGCGTCATGGAGAAGGCCAAGACCGAGGCGGAGGCCGAGGCGGCGAACAAGCCCATCGAGGTTGACGTCGTCCGCCGCGAGAAGAAGCCGCGTCAGCACAAGAAGTCTTAAGACGTGCTCGTTATTATCGATATTTAGTTTTAACTTCTTTATAGGAGGATTCCATGTCGGAGGATAGTATGACAGAGGTCAGCGCGCCCGAGGAGGATGTGACCCTCGAGAGTGGCGCGCTTGACGACTTCTCCTCCATCAGAGAGCGCTACGAGGCCGGCGAGCAGCTCGCCGACGATGAGATGGACAAGATCGCCGATCTTGCCGTTGGCTACCTCAAGAGCATCCTTGCCCTCTTTGGTGAGACGTCCTCCTCCATTGATGAGTACGATGGCGAGAATGGCGAGCTCATCCTCGACGTCAACGGTGGGGATCTTGCCGTCCTCATTGGTCGCCACGGCCGTACGCTCGATGCCCTGCAGATGGTGCTCACCTCGCTGTTGAGCAGTCGCATCAAGTTCTACTATCCCGTCGTTGTGGACATTGAGGGCTACAAGAGCCGCCGCAAGCGCAAGCTTGAGGACATTGCGCTCAGCTCTGCCGCTCGTGCCAAGCGGCGTGGCGGCAAGGTGACGCTCGCTCCGATGAACGCCTACGAGCGCCGCATCATTCACCTTGCTCTTCGCAATGACGATGGTGTTGTTACCCACTCCGAGGGCATTGATCCCGAGCGTCGCGTTGTTATCACCGCGGTTCGCTAGTAGTGAGTCACTATGCAGCTTTAGGGAGGGTGTCTTTGACATCCTCCCTTTTTCTGTGACAATTTCTCTTGATGCATGAGTTTTTGTCTACGAACGGTTTGGATGGTATGGAAGAGACACTTGTTGCCCAGCTCCTTGAAGAGGTTGCCTCCTATGGCATTTTCTGCGACGAAGGCGCTGCAAGGCGCATGATTGGGCACCTGCTTCTTGTCATCGAGAAGAACAAGGTCGTCAATCTCACGAGAATCACCGACCCCACCGAGGCGGTCACCCTGCACTGCCTTGACTCAATTCTGCCCCTCGCTGTTGAGGGCGTGGCTAGCCGGTCCTTCTCGTCCTTCCTTGATCTTGGAACGGGCGCGGGCTTCCCAGGCATTCCCTTTGGCATCATGACCGGCTCTGCTGGCGTCCTTATTGACTCTGTGGGCAAGAAGGTTGCCGCCGTCTCTGAGTTCATTGATGTCCTTGGGTTGGATAACCTCCATGCCGAGCACGTGCGCGTTGAGGACTACGCCGCACGCAAGCCTGGTTCTTGCGATCTGGTGCTGGCCCGTGCCGTTGCCCAGAGCAATGTGCTCGTTGAGTATGCGTCACCCCTTCTTGCAAGACATGGATTGCTAGTTGTTGAGAAGGGCCGTCCCGATGACTCTGAACTTGAGGCCGCGCGACGCGCCGCAGACCTTTGCGGTATGAGACTTGTTAGACAGCATGGTTTTGAGCTCCCCCGTGAGCTTGGTCACCGTGAGATTCTTGTCTTCGAGAAGGTTGGTAAGCCTCGTCTCAAGCTACCACGGCGCGTTGGTGTTGCCAAACACGAACCGCTCGGAATCTAGGTGTCATCCATGCCCCGCTGTTTCACGTGAAACAGCGGGGCATCGAATACCTCCCGCTGTGTGGGTGAAGGGCAACCGGTCGGTTTGATGACCATTCCCCTCGCCAGATGTTGGCGATTGTTTGGGCATTCGGGATACTGGAATGTGAGATCCTGGGGAGGCTCTGCTCGTACAAGGAAGCAGAGATCATCAAGGGTGTCTGATACCCGACCACGTGCACACACTGTTTCCGACAGGCACGCAAACAAGACGCACGAATCCGGCAACAGGGGACTCTGGTTGGAGGGTCGCTGCGACTCTGCCGTCAGTCTCGAGGAGGCTACGGGCGTGAGGTGCATATGCGAGCGATAGATTGAGGACCCGTTTACGTAGAGTCGAACGGTTCGAACCACCCTTCACGGATTAGGCTTAATATCCTGAGAGCACACAACCCGCTATGCGGTTGGTCACGATGGCTCAGCTGTTTCACGTGAAACAGATGCAGTCTTTCAGGTCAGAAAATGAGTCTGTTTCACGTGAAACAATCACGTATGATGCTAGTGAGGAAACGCAGCATATACGGAGGAGATATGAGCTACAAGGACACCAAAAGAGGCCTTCCGCAGCGTGACAGCAAGGTGATTGCCGTCATTAATCAGAAGGGAGGCGTTGGGAAGTCCACAACCGTTGTGAACCTCTCCGCCTGTCTTGGTGAGCGGAAGAAAAAGGTTCTTGTCGTTGACTTTGATCCGCAGGGTAACTCAACAAGCGGCTATGGCGTTGAGAAGGAAGAGCTCGAGCACGATATCTATGATGTGATTCTCCATGAGTATCCCATTGAGGATACGATTATGGAAACATGCGAGAGTAACGTCTACATTGTTCCCGCCACCATTCAGCTCGCCACGGCGGAGATTGAGCTCGTTTCCGAGATGGCTCGTGAGTCAGTGCTCAAGAGCGCCCTTGACAGCATTAAGGATGAGTTTGACTACATCTTCATTGATTGCCCTCCCTCGCTTGGCCTTCTGACCATCAACGCGCTTGTGGCGGCTAACTCGCTCCTCATTCCCATTCAGTGCGAGTACTACGCACTCGAGGGCGTGGCCAAGCTTCTGGAGTCAATGCAGATGGTGAAGAAGCGCATGAACCCACAGCTTGAGATATTTGGCGTAGTCATGACCATGTTTGACACAAGGACCACGCTCTCAAAGCAGGTGGTTGACGAGGTCCAGTCGTACTTTGGCAAGAAGATGTTCAAGACGATTATCCCAAGAAACGTCAAGGTGTCCGAGGCCCCGAGCCACGGGCTTCCGGTTTCAAAGTATGCCCGCGTAAGCAAGGGCGCCCTTGCCTACGCAAAGCTGGCGCGAGAGGTGGTGGCACGTGGCTAAGAAGAGTGGCTTGGGTCGTGGACTTGGTCTTCTTGTTGGCGAGGCTGATGCCGAGACAGCCGGGATGAGACCCGACTCCACGCTCCCCCTTGATCAGATAACACCCAACGAGGAACAGCCAAGAAGGACCTTCAAGCCAGAAGAACTTGCGGAGCTCACGGACTCCGTCAAGAAGAACGGTGTCCTTCAGCCCATCCTGGTGCGCAAGAAGGGCAATGGATACGAGATCGTGGCCGGTGAGCGTCGTTACCAGGCAGCAAAGGCGGCGGGACTCACCGAGGTCCCGGTTGTCATTCGCGAGATTTCCGATGAGGACGTGTTCAAGCTCGCACTCATTGAGAACCTACAGCGCTCTGACCTCACACCGCTTGAGGAGGCGCGAGGCTACAGGCGTCTCATCAAGGACAAGGGTCTCACTCAGGAGGAGCTCGCCCAGGCACTCTCCAAGTCACGTTCCGCGATTGCTAATACATTGCGACTGCTCGATCTTCCCACCGAGGTGCAGGAGCTTGTTGAGAGTGGCAAACTGACCGCGGGTCACGCACGCGCAATTCTCGCCATTTCTTCCGAGGAAGGCAGAATTAGACTTGCCGAGAAGGTTGTCCGTGAGAATCTGTCGGTACGTCAGACAGAAAGTCTTGCACCGTTGTTCTCTGTCACGGAGCAAGACGAACGCCCGGTGCGCCCACCCCTTCCACAGTCATATAAGCGTGCGGCGCGACAGATGCGGCTTGCGCTTGACACAAACGTGCGCGTCAAGAACGTTCGCGGCAAGAACAAGATTGAGATTGAGTTCAAGAGCGAAGATGAGCTTGCTCACATCGTGGATCTTCTCGCCGGTCCAGGGACGTGGTCCGAGTGAAGAGAATAAAGACGACGCTTGTTCTGGTGGGCGGTGTTGCTCTTGCACTGGCGGCAACCTACAACGTCCTTCTCTCAGACCATGCGAAAGAGAGCCTGCGCAACAGTGCGCGAGCGGTCAGGGATGCCTGCGACAAGGTCTGTGACGTTGTCAACGAGTCCTATGGCGTTGTCATGGACGACAATCTTCCCAACCGGGAGAAAACCGAGAGACAGTGGTCAAATCTCGGGTATTAGAACACATGTACGTAGAGAAATAGAGGGTAGGAAGTTCTCTTTGCTTCCTACCCTCTTACATGCGTATGGCTTGAGGCCTACCGCAGGCGCTGCTTGAGCTGCCCGCATGCGGCATCAATGTCCGAGCCGCGCGAGTTTCTGACGGTGGCCTCCACACCAACGCTGGCGAGGCGCCTCACAAAGTCGGCCGCGCGCGCCTCCGTCGAGGGGCGGAACTTTGACCCCTCAACCTCGTTGAGCTGGATGAGGTTCACGTGGGCGAGCGTGCCCTCGCAGAAGTCGCAGAGTGCCTGGAGCTCGCTCTCGGTGTCGTTGACGCCGCCGATGAGCGCGTACTCATAGGTGGGGCGCCGTCCCGTCTTGTTTACATACTCGCCCATCACGTTATAGAGGTTTATCAGGGAATACTTGCGCACGCCGGGCATCAGCATGTTGCGCGTCTTCTGAACGGCGGAGTGAAGCGAAATGGCAAGGGTGAACTGCTCGGGCTCGTTGGCAAACCGCATGATCTGAGGAATGACGCCGCAGGTTGAGACCGTGAGGTGCCGCGCGCCAATGCCCGCGCCCTCGGGGGAGTTGAGGCGCCTCAGGGCGGCGAGGGTGGCGTCGTAGTTCATGAATGGCTCGCCCTGACCCATGAGGACCACGCTCGTGACGCGTGCGTTAAAGTCATCCCGCACGTGCATGACCTGCTCGTATATCTCCGCCGCGGTGAGCGAGCGCGTGAGGCCCGCCGCACCCGTGGCGCAGAAGGCACAGCCCATCGCGCACCCCGCCTGAGTTGAGGCGCAGATGGCGAGGCGGTTTCTCGTGGGCATGCCCACGCACTCAACGCTCACGCCGTCGGGATAGCGGAGCAGGTACTTCCTGCTGCCATCTGCAGAGACTTGGCGGGCCACCTCGGTGGTACCCCCGAGCGTGAGCCGCTCGCCGAGAGCGTCGCGCAGCGCCTTGGGGAGGTTGGTCATCTCGTCAAAGGACTGAGCGTTCTTCTCCCAGACCCACTCCTCGACCTGCTTGGCCCTGAACTTGGGTTGGCCCATCGCGGCAAGGAGCTCCTGGAGCTCCCCACGCGTGAGCGTGTGGAGGTCGCGCTTCTCGGCCATCTGGTCAACCGGAGCGGCGGCGTTGTTATCGGAAGGCATTTTGTCCCCTGTCTTAGCGTCTGGCGTGCGTGTGGAGTATCCTCATCATCAGGAAAAACCCAAGTGAGAGTCTAGCGCACGAGATGTGCTGCGAAGGAGCTTCGATGGACAGAGAACAGCTGACGAGCCGTCGCGTCGTGGTCATTGGTGGTGGATGGTCCGACGAGCGAGAGATTTCCCTCGAGTCTGCCACCGAGGTCAAAGGAGCGCTTCTTGAGGCGGGCTTCACAAGCGTTGACCTGCTCGACCTTGCCCAGAAGGACTTTGTGGGCGCGCTTGTTGCCGGCAACTACGACGTGGCGTTTGTCGCCCTTCACGGCGCCTACGGCGAGGACGGCTGCATTCAGGGCCTCCTTGAGATACTGCACATTCCCTACACCTTCTCCGGCGTGGCGGCATCGGCCGCAGCCTCGGAGAAGCAGATTGCCAAGGCGCTCTTTGCTTCCGCGGGCATCCGCGCCCCGCGCGGCGTTGACCTCCCCGCTGGAGCAAAGCTCACGAGCGAGCAGGCCGACGAGCTTGTGGAGGAGCTCGACCTGCCGCTCTTTGTCAAGCCGGCGGCAAACGGCTCGAGCTTTGGCATCTCACGCGTGACCGACCGCGCCGCCCTCAACGATGCCATCGCCGCTGCCGGCGCCGCGGGAGGCCGGGTGCTCGTCGAGGAGTGCGTGGAGGGCATGGAGATCACCGTGCCCGTCATTGGCAACGAGGACGCCCACGCGCTCCCGATCGTGGAGATCGTGACCGGCGCCGAGTTCTATGACCTCAAGGTCAAATACGAGCCCTCCTCGCTTCACCATGTCATACCAGCCCGCCTTGAGCCGGGGGTCTATGCCCGCGCGCAGGAGCTTGCCGTTCGTGCCCACAAGGCGCTCGGCTGTCGAGGTTGCTCGCGGAGCGACTTCATCGTCACCGCCGCGGGCGAGCCCGTCATCCTTGAGACCAACACCATCCCGGGCATGACGGCAAACAGTCTGCTTCCGGACTCCGCGCGTCATGGTGGCATCGAGTTTCCAGAGCTCTGCGCGCGCTTTGTCGAGTGCGCGCTGGGGGAGGCGTGATGGCGGGGGAGAAGACCCTCCCGTCGCTGCTGCCGGGCACGCCGCAAGACGTTGCCGAGAAGTACCTCTCGCTCGCGGAACGCGCCCAAGGTCGCGACTTTGGGCCGCTCGAGGACGAGGTGGTGGTCTTGGACACGGAGACCACCGGCCTCTCCTTCAAGGACTGTGACCTCATAGAGATCTCCGCGGCGCTGCTCTGCGGTCGCGAGGTTGTCGAGCGATTCGAGACGTTCGTGCATCCCGGAGGTCCCATCCCGCCGGAGATCACGCTGCTCACGGGCATCTCGAACGCCGACGTGACCGATGCGCCCAGCGCGCGCGACGCCGTGGCGGCCCTTGCCGAGTTTGTGGCGGGCCGACCAGTACTCGCCCACAACGCCACGTTTGACCGCACCTTCATTGAGGGCGTCCCGGGCGGCGCAGACGTCTCTGACACCTGGATCGACACACTCTCCCTCTCAAGGATTGCCCTCCCGCGCCTCTCGTCCCACCGTCTCGCGGACATGGCCACCGCGTTTGGCTGCGCCTCGGTCACGCACCGCGCCGGGGACGACGTCGACGCGCTCTGTGGCATGTGGCGGATCCTGCTCGTCGCGCTCTCTGACCTGCCGCAGGGTCTTCTCGCCCGGCTCGCGGGCATGCACCCCGAGGTCGATTGGTCCTTCAGACCGCTTCTCTCCTACCTCGCCGGCGAGAGGGACCCCGAGCCCTTCTCGCTGAAGGCACATCGTGCGCAGCTGGTGAGGGCGGAGTCGGGCGAGGCGCGCGTTGACGCGATGGAGCTCGACCGCGTGAGTGCGCCCTCCGCAGACGAGATTCGCGCGGCCTTTGAGCCGGGTGGTGTGGTCTCGCGCATGTACGAGCACATGGAGAGCCGTCCCGAGCAGGTCGAGATGGCCCTCGAGGTGCGCGATGCCCTTGCCACCTCAACGCACCGAGCCATCGAGGCGGGCACGGGCGTGGGAAAGTCCGTGGCCTACCTCCTGCCGGAGGTGCTCTTCGCTCAGCGCAACAACGTGACCGTGGGCATTGCCACAAAGACGAACGCCCTCACCGACCAGCTGGTCTCCCACGAGCTGCCGGCTCTTGCCGCAGCGCTTCCCGGCGGGCTCACCTTCACGAGCCTCAAGGGGTACGACCACTACCCCTGCCTCCATCGTCTTGACCGCGCCGCCCTCGAGGAGCTGCCGCTTGCGGTGGCCAACCATGACGGGCGCTCGGACAACGCCGTGGCCTGCGACATGCTCACGGCCATCGCCGTCACGTACGCCTTTGCGTGCCAGTCGTCGGAGGGGGACCTCGACGCGCTGGGAATCAGGTGGCGCTACGTGCCGCGGCAGATGCTCACGACCACCTCGGGCGAGTGCCTGCGCGGCCGCTGCCCGTACTTTCCGGGCGAGTGCCTCCTGCACGGCGCTCGCCGTCGGGCCGCGCGCGCGGACGTGGTGGTGACCAACCACTCCCTGCTCCTGCGCGACGTTGAGGCTGAGGGCAGGATCCTCCCGCCCGTCCGCCACTGGGTGATAGACGAGGCGCACGCCTTTGAGGCCGAGGCGCGCCGGCAGTGGGCCGTCGAGGTCTCCGGGGAGGAGGCCCGCGGAGCCTTTGAGCTTCTGGGCGGCACGCGCTCGGGCGCGATTCACACCGCCATGGTACAGGCGATGCCGCTCGAGGGGTCAACGCTCGCCGTGGGGCTGCTCACCAAGGCGGCCGCCGTGGCCTCGCGCGCCGCAACGGCAGTGGCGGACCTCTTCGTTGCCGTTCACGGGCTCGCCGCCATAGCCCGCGGTGACGGCGGCTACGACACGCTCACCCTGTGGATTGACGATCAGGCTCGTGCGACGCCCGAGTGGGGCGAGGTGCGCAATGCCGCGGGCGTTTGCGAGGACGCGCTCGACGAGTCCGTGAGGGCCCTCGCCGATGCCGCGGGCGCGCTCGCCACAGAGCTTCCCCAGGTGGCTGCCTCGCTCTTAGAGTCCGCACGCTTTCTCAAGGACCTTCTCTCCGGCATTACCCTCATCGCCGAGGGCACGGACAGGCGCTACGTCTACTCCGCGCAGCTCTCCCGCTCAAAGCGCCGCCTTGCTACGGAGAGGCTGGTTGCCGAGAAGATCGACGTCGGCGCGGACCTTGCCGAGCGGTGGCTCCCCGAGACGAGGAGCGTCGTGTTCACCTCGGCCACCATTGCCGTGGGGGACGACTTCTCCCACTTTGAGCGGGCGGTCGGCCTCTCCGCGCTGCCGGATGCGGCACGAAGAGACGTGCGGCTCTCCTCGAGCTTTGACTATGACTCGCACATGTCCGTGGTGGTGGCAGGAGACCTTCCCGCGCCCAACGACCGAGCGTACCTGGGCGCGCTCGAGGACCTGCTCTACGACGTGCACGTGTCCATGGGGGGCTCGGTGCTCACGCTCTTTACCAACCGGCGCGACATGGAGCGCATCTACGAGGGGCTGCGCCCGCGCCTTGCCGCGGCGGGCCTGGAGCTGGCGTGCCAGGAGCGCGGGTCGTCCCCGCGCCGCCTGAGGATGCGCTTCATGGCCGAGAAGACCCTCTCGCTGCTAGCCCTGCGCTCGTTCTGGGAGGGCTTTGACGCGACGGGGGACACCCTGCGCTGCGTGGTCATCCCCAAGCTGCCCTTTGCGAGTCCCAACGACCCGCTGGTGCGCGAGCGCGATCTGCGGGAGGAGCGCGCCTGGTGGCGCTACTCGCTGCCCGAGGCCGTCATCTCCGTGAAACAGGCGGCGGGCCGCCTCATCCGCTCGGCAACGGACGTGGGCGTCCTCGTGCTCGCGGACTCGAGGATCGTGAGCAAGGGCTACGGTCGCCTCTTCGTGAGTTCGCTTCCCTCGGGCAACGTCTCTCGCCTGGAGAGCGCCAACGTGGGGCGCTACATCAGGATGTGGCGCGCGTCCCACGAGTGAGGCCGCGCCTCCCCTGAGGCCCCGTCACGCGAGAAGCGAGCGCGCGTAGCTCTCAACGAGGGCATTTACCTCGGGGTCGTTGGTCGTTGCGGTTCCCGCGCAGGCGGCAATCATGCGGGGGAGCCACATGCCCCCGTAATAGCTCGTCTCGGCCCGCACGAGGCCGTCCCTCTTGCCGCGCGCCACGACACGCAGCTCGTGCCAGGGGAGCAGGTCGAGATAGCGGGCGTCGGAGAAGGTGATAAGCACCTGCCGCGCCGGGCGCGGGCGGCTGCCGCGCGACCCCTCGCGCCCCACGACGCGCACGTCAGCCATGCGGTCGAGGCGGAAGGTCCTCTCTCCGCCGCGGTTGAGGTCAAGGGCGTCGAGGTACCACAGGCCCTCCTCGTGGCGCAGCCTGCGCGGGGCGGCCCTTCTTGGCGTCGGCTCCTCCTGCGGGGTCTTCCGATACAGAAACGCGAGGTCGTTCCTGCTTGAGAGCGCTTGGGAGCACGCGGTGATGACCGCCCCCACCTCGCCGTCCTCACTCCTGCCGACGAGCCTTCTCACAAGGTCCCCGTCAACGGCCTCGCGGGCAAGCGTCTCCTCGAGCCTCGAGCGCAGCGGGTCGTCCCGTGCGACGCCGAGCCGCTCGAGCGCGGCGACGAGCGCCATGGTCTCGGAGCGGGTGAGCCTAAGGCGCCTGCCCCTCATGCCCTGTGAGAAGGCGAGGGTGACGCCACCGCCCTCCTCGACGAGCGGCAGGGTCTTCCCATCGGAGCCGGAGACGGTGAGCACGAGCTCTATGAGCTTCTCGGCATGCTCCCGGGATACGCCGAGCTTGGCGGAGACGGCCTCGGGCGTGAGCGCGTCACCCGCCTCCGAGAGGCTGGTCACAAGGGCCACGAGCGAGCGAGCCTCCTCGAGCGCTCCGTGGCGTCCTGTGGCGGCGGACCTACGAGGCACGGGCGACCACCCCCTCGAGCGCGCGTCGCCAGGCCAGGACGAGCCCGTCCGGGGCAACGGGCCGTATCCCCTGGGAGATTGCCCAGCTCGCGGCAGCGCGGGCGTCGCTTGCGCCGACGCTCCACACGAGCGTGCCGCCGGAGCCGTGCCAGGACCCACGCCCGCCCGCGGCGCGACGAACGTCGTCCTCGCGCCCGGCGGGGACCTCAAAGACGGCGGTCATCGTCTCGTCCCCGAGCTGGAACGGAAGCCGTCTCCAGTCGTCAACCGAGAAGTCCGCGGGAACGTGCGCCGCAACGTCAGGCAGCATCTCGGCGGAGACCACGCGGTCGATGCGATAGGTTCTTATCGGCGCCTCATCCTCCTTGCCGGGCGTGCCCGCAACGACGTAGCGAAGCCCCCTGAGGTCAAACATCCCGTACGGCGCAACGGTGCGCTCGGACCTTCTGCCACGAGCGTCCTCGTAGGTGATGCGCGCGGCCACGCCCTCAATGAGGCAGGAGCGCAGCGTGGAGAAGGCCCGGCTCTCGGCCTGCGCGGGCGCCGGCGTCACGTTTGTCTCGGCGAAGGCGCGCGTGATCTTTGCGAGGGCCAGGCGAAGCTCGTCGGCGAGGGTAAAGCCAGGGTCGTCGAGCAGCGGCGTGCAGGCAACCTCAAGGGCGGATGCCTCAAGGGGCTCGAGCTCGAGCCCCCCGGCAAAGCTCTCGCCGCTGACGCCCCACGCGGATTCGCGTCCGTCCCACGGGCGCTCCTCGACAAAGACCCCGCAGGTGGCAAGGGTCTCCCTGTCACGCGAGAAGGCGCGACGGAAGCTGTCCGCGGAGAGGTCTGGGTAGAAGGAGCGGGCGATCTCCGTCGAGGGAATGGGCACGGCGGCGTTCATGAACTCGAGCGCGAGCGAGCAGATTCTTCTCGCCCGCTCGTCATCCCTTGTGAGCTGCATGGCCACCCTTTCCGCAATTGTTTGAGCCGTCTGCGTCTTTCCCGCGAAAACGCAACATAAGACGTATACTCTTTTGATTGTATGCACACCTTACGGATGCAAGCGAGAGCCAAATTACTAAAGGATGCACAGTATGGCCATGACACATGACTACCTGGACTACCTCAACGAGAAGGTCGACATCTCCCCCGCAAACAGCCAGGAGGAGCTTCAGGCCGCGGAGGTCATCTCCCACCTCATGGGGCAGCATGACGTTGAGCCGCAGGTGGAGGAGTTCTCCGCGCCCGCGCTTGCCCCGCTCTTCCCGACGATTCTTGCCATCGTGATGTTCATCGGCACGCTCGTCTCGGGCTTTGGGGTGCTCGCCCTGACGCTCGTGGGCTTTGTGCTCGCCGTCATTCCCACCGTGCTCTCCGTGATGCGCCTCTTTGGCCGCGAGCTCTCGCCGTCCTTTGGCCCGTCCGCGCAGAGCCAGAACGTGGTGGCCGTCCACCGTGCGACGGGCCCGCTCGTGACGCGCGGCAGCCGCACGATCGTCCTCGTGGCGCACTATGACACCCCGCGCGAGAACTTCCTGCTCACCACCCCCCTCGCGCCCTACCTCGCCCTTATCAACAAGGTTACCGTCCCGTGCGCCTATGTCGTTGCGCTCTGCGCCTTCGTGCAGGTGCTCGGCTTCATTCCCAGCGTCGCGCGCATCGTCTTCTGGATCGTTGGCATCCTTGCCTGCGTGCCCGCGCTGATCGTTGCCGCAGGCGCCATCTCCGAGCGCGTCGGCTCGTGCACGCTGGGCGCCAACGACAACAAGTCCTCCGTTGCGGCCCTTCTCGGCGTGCTCGAGAACGTCCGCCCGAGCGGTCTCGTCCCGCGTGAGCGTCCGGTGAAGCCCGAGGTTGCCCCGGAGCAGGAGGCCGAGCCCACCGAGGCCGAGCCCACCGACGAGGTCGCCGAGCGCACCGTTGTTGAGCCAGTGCTTGGTGTTCGCCGCGGCGAGGAGGTCTTGCGCTCCCTCGGCATCCTTCCGGAGGACTGCGAGATCGAGTACGTTGCCCCGAGGGTTGTGACGGTTCCCGCCACGCCCGCGCCGGCCGCCCCCAATGAGCTTGACAAGCCGGAGATCGAGGCCGCGTTCGAGACCGCGTCCGCTGCGGCCGCCGAGCCCGAGTCCGCCCAGGACGAGCCCGCCAGCTCGACCAGGCCCATTCAGGTGGTCCAGGACGACGCACCCGTGATGCTCGCCGCCGGGGCCACCAAGGACGACCTCCTCTCCACCGGCAGCTTCTCCATCGTGATGGACGACGGCAGCCACGGGGTTGGCCCCAAGGACACCTCCGGCCTCTCCAACTTCGACGACGCCCTCGACCCCGACGCCACCATTCCTGCCGAGCGCCCGGCGCGCCCCGAGGCCCCGAGCGACCCGGAGTGGGGCAAGTCGAGCTACCGCCCGAGTCTCTCGAGCGTTGCCCGTCGTGCCACGCTCTTCGATCTGCCCGATCCCTCGCAGAGCGAGGCGGACCCCTTTGCCACCGACCCCAACGCCAAGCGCGTCCAGCCCATCGTGGACAAGATGGTCTCCGCGGCTCCCGCGAGTGCGCCTGCTGTCGAGGCGAAAGATAACGAGCCCGTTGCCGCCCCAGAGCCCATCTCCACCATCGGTTCCGAGCGCGCCGAGCGCAAGGCTAGGAAGAACCCCTTCAGCGGCCTGCTCGACCGTCTTAAGAAGCAGATCAGCGCCACGGCGCCCGAGGTAGACGCTGAGGACGATGACTCCTCCGATGACGAGAGCGGCCTCTGGCGCGGCGGTGCCGCGCCCCGCGCGGGCCTGCGCCTCGTTGGCGAGGACGAGGCCTCGAGCGAGGCTCCGAGCGAGGAGGAGCTGCGCGAGGCGGTCCTCTCCATCGGTGACGACGCCCTCATCGCTCACGACATCTGGTTTGTCGCCCTTGGTGGCTCCTCTCTCGACCATGCGGGTATGCGGGCGTTCCTGAGGCAGCACCGCTCTGAGATCCGCGGCTGCTTTGTCGTCAACCTCGACTGCGTCGGCGCGGGCCAGCTCACGCTCCTCAAGAGCGAGGGCCTTGAGGGTAACCGCCGCGCGGACCGTCGCGTCTCTCGCCTGCTCATGAGCGCCGCCGCCGACCTCCACGTTGAGCTTGACCAGAAGCCGCTCGACTGGGCCTGCACGGACGCCACCCCTGCTATGCGCTCCTCGCTGCGCTCCGTCACCATCCGCGGCGTGGACGAGAACGGCCTGCCGGCGCTCTCCCACACGAGCGAGGACGTCCCCGAGAACGTGAGTGGCGACCAGGCCGCGCGCGTCACGGAGATCGTGACCGAGATGATCCGTCGTTCCTAGATTTGTCCCCATAGGCTTTCCCGTGAGGCTCTCCCTCGGCTCAGCGCATGAGGGAGAGCCTTTCTCTTCCCGCATGGCCCACCGCGGGCGGTCTCCCGCCCTGGGGCACGTCGCCGCCGCGCATCCTCGAGCGCGGCGCGGCTCTTCTCGGCACGCCTGCCAACCAGCTCTGCCTGCGTACTCTCCCTTTGTGCCTTGACTCGTGCTCCATCGCGCCTCCCTCGTCCGCGCTTCGTGATGATTCAACGGTAGGGAGGCACACGTGCACGAGGCTTCCCCTCAGCTGCCACGATGCCATCGCTTAGCTTTCACGCTTTGTGCCGTGGGAGCCATGAGCTGGGGGTTGCGACGGGACCGTCCTTCTCGCCGGGCGATCCTTTGGGGAAAACCACCACAGAACGCACATAGACGTCGCGCCCGCAGGCTAACGTTTGTGGGGACCGGGCGGTCTCACCCATCCTCCGCTGCGCTTGGCTGGCCCTGTGATAGAATGCTCTCGCACGCGGGCATCGCCAAGTGGTAAGGCATCAGCTTCCCAAGCTGACATTCGCGGGTTCGAGTCCCGTTGCCCGCTCCAGGAACTCACGGGCCCCGAGAGGGGCCCTTTGCATTTGCAGCACCTGAAAGGAACCACCGTGTCACCTATCCCCATGACCGACGAGGAGTGCCGCGTCTCCATCGACGGGCTCTCCGAGCAAATTGACCGCTACGCTAACCTGCTGGTGCGCAAGGGCGTCTCGCTGCGCCGCGGGCAGGAGCTCGTGCTTCAGGTTCCCGTTGAGCGCGCCGACTTTGCCCGCCGCGTGGTGCGCGCGGCGTATCGCGCGGGGGCCGGCCACGTGACCGTGCTGTGGACCGACGACGAGGTCCGCCGCCTCACCTACGAGAACTGCGAGCTCTCCTTCTTTGAGCACACCCCCTCGTGGCAGGTTGAGCAGCTGAACTCGCTTGCCGAGGACGGCGCGGCGTTCCTCTTCCTTGAGGGCTCAGACCCCTCTGCCCTCAAGGGAATCGACCCTGCCAAGCCCGCCGCGGCAACGCGTGCCCGCAACCTCGAGTGCAAGTCGTTCCGTGACGGCATGGACTTCGGCCGCAACGTCTGGTGCATCGCCGGTGTCCCCGTGCAGGCCTGGGCAAGGGAGGTCTTCCCCGACCTCTCTGCCGCCGAGGCGCTCTATCGCCTGTGGGTCCTCATCCTCGAGGTCGCCCGCGCCGACGGCGAGGATCCCGAGAGCGCATGGGAGACGCACAACGCCTCCTTTGAGAAGACCAAGCGCTTCCTCAACAGCCACCGCTTTGACGCCCTGCGCTACGAGTCCGATAACGGCACCAATCTCGTGGTTGGTCTGCCCTCGGGCCACGTGTGGGACGGCGGTGCCGGGCGCACGCAGGATGGCGTGACCTTCTTCCCCAACATCCCCACCGAGGAGGTCTTCACCTCGCCCGACCGCCTGCGCGCTGACGGCGTGGTCCACTCGGCGCTGCCGCTCGTTCGCGCCGGGCAGATCGTGCGCAACTTCTGGCTGCGCTTTGAGGGTGGACGCGTGGTGGACTTTGGTGCCGAGCAGGGCCGCGAGGTCCTTCGCCACATCGTCGAGACGGACGAGGGCTCCTGCCGCCTCGGCGAGGTCGCGCTCGTCTCAAAGAACACGCCCATCCGTCGCAGCGAGACCCTCTTCTTTGACACGCTCTACGACGAGAACGCGAGCTGCCACCTTGCCTTGGGCATGGGCTTCCCGGAGTGCCTCATGGGCGGTGTGTCCATGAGCAAGGAGGAGCTCGAGGCGCGCGGCGTCAACCAGAGCAGCGCGCACGTCGACTTCATGATCGGCACGGACGACATGAACATCTACGGCGTTGACGCCGAGGGCAACGAGACGCCTATCTTCGTGAACGGCCAGTGGGCCTGGGAGTAGCCTCACCTGCCGTGATAGAATCGACTTCACGCGCCGTTAGCTCAGTTGGCAGAGCAGGGGACTTTTAATCCCAAGGTCCAGGGTTCGAGGCCCTGACGGCGCACCACCGCAACCGCGCGGGCCGGACGTCCTTCTCGACTCCCGGCCCGTTTTGTTTCAAGAAGGATTCTTTTCTCGCCGTTGCTTCCGCCAAGGAATATAGTCAGCCACGTCAGACAGCCGCGAGCCAATAGCCCGCGCCCGCTCAACTACTGAGGAGGCTAACGTTTATGAACGTTCACAGCGCGCAGATGCCCGCTGCCCTCCTCGCCGCCCGACGCCAGAACCGACGAATCACGCCCTAGATGTCGCGTGCCGCTTCAGCTTGTCGGTTCTCGTTGCCTGTCTAGCTCCAGCGCCCCGCGACGTCGGGGCTTTCTTATGTCGCTGAACACCAACCCAGAAAGGGAAGCAACCATGGCAGAGAAGGAAAAGGTCGTACTCGCGTATTCCGGTGGTCTGGACACGTCCGTCATCGTCAAGTGGCTGCAGGTCGAGAAGAACCTCGATGTCATCGCCATCTGCGGCAACGTGGGCCAGGACGAGAAGGACCTCTCCTGGATCAAGCAGAAGGCCCTCGACATGGGCGCCATCGCCTCTGAGGCCATCGACATGCGCGCCGAGTACGCCGAGAAGATCCTCTCCAAGGCGATTTGGGCCAACGGCAAGTATGAGGGTGTCTACCCGCTGCTCTCCGCGCTGTCCCGCCCGCTGATTTCCAAGCACCTCGTTGACATCGCGCACCAGTACGGCGCCAAGTACATCGCCCACGGCTGCACCGGCAAGGGCAACGACCAGGTGCGCTTTGAGACCTGCATCCGCGCGCTCGACCCCGAGCTCGAGATCATCGCCCCGGTGCGCGAGTGGGACCTCACCACGCGCGACTCCGAGATGGAGTGGGCCGAGGCCAACGGCGTGCCCGTGCCCACAACTAAGAAGAAGCCCTACTCCATCGACGACAACCTCTGGGGGCGCGCGATTGAGTGTGGCGTGCTCGAGGACACCTGGAACAAGCCGCCCGCGGACATCTGGACGATGACGGCCAACCTTGAGGACTGCCCCGCCGAGCCGGAGGAGGTCGTGATCTCCTTCGAGGAGGGCATCCCCACGGCCATCAACGGCGAGAAGATGGACCTGCTGAGCCTCATCATCAAGGCCAACGAGATTGCCGGCCGCAACGGCTACGGCCGCATCGACATGATCGAGGACCGCGTCGTGGGCATCAAGAGCCGTGAGTGCTACGAGTGCCCGGCCGCGCTCCTGCTCATCCAGGCCCACCAGACGCTCGAGCAGCTCTGCCTCGACGCCGAGACCCTCAAGCAGAAGGCCAAGATGGACGTCGAGTGGGCCTCGACCGTGTACCGCGGCCTGTGGTTCTCGCAGAACCGCAACGCCATCGACGCGTACAACGCCTACACGCAGAAGTTCGTGACCGGCGACGTGCGCATCATCCTGTGCAAGGGCGGCCTGTTCGTGGACGGCGTGCGCTCCGCCTACAGCCTCTACGACTACAACCTGGCCACCTACGACGAGGGCGACACCTTCGACCACACCGCCGCAGAGGGATTCATCGTCCTGCACGGCCTGCAGTCCAAGACCTGGTCCAAGGTCCAGGGCCCCGGCTCCGGCCTCCAGCCCGTCCACTAACCTGACAAAGGTGACAGGGTAAACTGTCATGAACTGCCGGCCGAGGTTCCCTCGGCCGGCAGTTTTTGCGCTACGGACAGCCTCTACTCACCCGCCCCGGAAAATAACGCGGTTTGGGTACCTGAAAATTGCGTATTCAACGTCGTTTCCCCTGTTGGAGCAATTCTTTCAGGTACCCAAACCGCGTTATTTTCCGGGGCGGGTGAGTAGCTCGCATTTGAAGCGGCTAATAGGCGCCAAGAGAGGTCCCCCCAAGCCAAGGATAGAGCGACCAAATGAGCTGCTGACGCTTTGCCGCGCTCTCACTTGCCAGCGCGCGCCGTACCTGAATGCCGATCTTGCCACTTGAGCCCAAAAAGCGTTCCGCCGCTAGGACAGCCTCAAGGACGGCAGAGTCAAGGCCTCCGCGTTGAATGAGGTCCTCGGCCACAACAGGTAAAACGATACGGCCTTGGGCAAGAAGCTCACGATTCCGGCGCAGGTCATCAACGTACTTCTCCCTTACAGCAGTAAGCTTGCCCTTGAGCTCTTCCTCGCTGAGCGAAGAGATGTCAATGGAGCCAAGATCAAGGTGTCCATATCCGTCATAGTTGAACCCAATGGGCAGGTCATCGACTGAGATGTCAGGTATGCGTCCTGATGCCGAGCTGTTGCGCCTTAGCTCTTGAGCAAACCCCTCTCGCTCGTTGAGGGTTATCCCCTTGATTCCATATCCAAGGTCCCCCACATCCCGAACAAGGAACAGCGACACCATCGCCTCCATCGCCGACCAAGCGTTGTCTCGGACGTTCTCCAACGCCGCGCGCGCGGCGTTCAACCCGCGTTGTCCGTAGCATTTGTCAAGATACGAGCGGATGTTGCTCACGCTCGTAAGGGGCTTGAGCCCATGTGTGACCCCAGCCGTTCTAGGGCTGCTTGGACCGCGCGAATAGGTTCCGCACAGCTCGTATCCCACGAGTTCAAGCGCCGCGCGGTCCATTATTCCAGCAAGCTCCAGAAACAGCAGCTCAGGACAAGGGATCGTAAACTCGCTCGTTACTCTGAGAAACGACCCCAAAGGCAGATGACCCTTGTAGGTTCTGACAGAGAAGAAGGACGCTCGCGGCTCTGTGCCCGTCTCAGGAACGATCACATCTACCGGCGATGTTCTATCCGGCGGACCACTTCTCCCGAGCTGATGATACGGTATCATCCGCGCGCTCCAACGCTTCTGCGGCCAAGGGTCAGCGTCCGGGATGCCGCAGATTTCCCAGTTGAGATCGCTGCCCTCTGTCCGTAGCCATCTCAACAGTCCAAGAGCGGACATCTTATTAACGCAAATATGCATAAAACACCAATCAAGCTTTATTTACCTTACCAAATCAATAACCCTAATCAGTAATTAACGCAATACATAAAACAGTAAAAGGTGGAAAAATGTCCTCTAACGAGCGCGTTTCAACGTGCTCAAACAAACAAATGGCAAAGCCCAGCTTTGGTAAGCTAGACGCGGCAAGTCGTGAGGAAGGAGCGATGATGGCGCTGTGGGGCGGCAGGTTCGAGAAGGGCGTGGACCAGTTCACGCAGGAGTTTGGCGCAAGCCTTGAAGTCGACAAGAACATGGCCCAGCAGGACATCGCAGGCAGCCGCGCCCACGCGCGCATGCTCGCCGAGCAGGGCATCATCTCTGCGGACGACCAATCGGCCATCGACCAAGGCCTCGCCCACATAGGCGACCAAATTGAACAAGGCATGTTCCCCTGGGACGTCAATGACGAGGACGTCCACATGGCCGTGGAGGGTGAGCTCACCAGAAACATCGGTGCGCCGGGTGGTCGCTTGCACACGGGACGCTCCCGCAACGACCAAGTTGCCACGGATATCCGCCTGCTCGCCAAGGACCTCTGCGACCAGCTGCTCGCCGGCAACGCCGCCCTGCGTCGTGTTCTTCTCGAAGCCGCCGAGAGCAACCTCGACGTGGTGATGCCCGGCTACACGCACCTCCAGCACGCCCAGCCAGTGCTGCTCTCCCACCACCTGCTCGCTTACTTCTGGATGTTCACGCGCGACTTTACGCGCCTCGACGCCGCGCGTAACGCCGCGGACGCCAACCCCCTCGGCGCGGCGGCACTTGCGGGGACCACCTACCCGCTCAACCGTCAGCGCACCACGGAGCTCCTGGGCTTCTCGCGCACGATTCCCAACTCGCTCGACGCCGTTTCCGACCGCGACTACCTGCTCGACCTCGAGTATGCCTGCGCCGTGAGCATGATGCACCTCTCGCGCCTCTGCGAGGAGATCGTGCTGTGGAGCTCCACCGAGTTTGGCTTCATCACGCTCTCGGACGCCTACTCCACGGGCAGCTCCATCATGCCGCAGAAGAAGAACCCTGACTTTGCCGAGCTCACGCGTGGCAAGACCGGTCGCGTCTACGGCGACCTGATGGCGCTTCTCACCACGATGAAGTCCCTGCCGCTCGCCTACAACAAGGACCTCCAGGAGTGCAAGGAGGGTCCGCTCGACGCCGCCCGCACGCTCAGCGACTGCATGGAGATTGCCGCGGGCATGGTGGAGACCTGGACCGTCAACGCCGACGCCATGCTCGCGCAGGCCGGCACGGGCTTCTCGGCCGCCACGGACGTGGCCGACTACCTGGCCAAGAAGGGGATGCCCTTCCGTGAGGCGCACCGCGTGGTGGGCGAGCTCGTGCTTTACTGCGAGAAGCACGGCAAGGGCCTTGAGGACCTCACGGCCGAGGAGTTTGCCGCTGCGAGCCCGCTCTTTGAGGCGGACATAGCGCAGGACCTGGACCCGGCGGGCATTGCCAATGCTCGCGTGACATACGGAGGAACCGGCCACGACGCCGTTGTGGTGCAGCTCGGCGAGGCGCGTGAGGCACTCACGGCGGATGAGGCGAGCCTCGCCTAGCCACCGCGCTGTCCCATAGGTTTTGCCAGGGCGGGGTCCGGTGACGGGCCCCGCCCTTCTCGCGTGATTCAAAACCTAGCAGGTAGTGGAAGTTGAGCAAAGTCGCAGAACAACTAAATAAGCCAGTGATTTACACAGCAAACACTACCTGCTAGGTTTTGAGCGGAGTGCAGCGAGAAGGGCGGCGCGGGACGGCGAGAAGAACGGCAAATCTGCGCCAGCGCAGCGGCGCCACGCTCTGCCGCTCACCGAAAAAATGCGACTCAATAGATGCCCCCGTCCTCCGCTTGACGAAACATCGACAACCCTCGAAGAACCCCACGTCTTGGCTTCGTATTGTTTGAGTCAGATTGTTGCCCGCCTCCCGAAAACTAGTTGAAAGAGTACGGGAGGGGGTCTAACCTCGTTTGACGATCGGCCGAGGCCGGTGGGGCCTTGGCCAAAGGTTGGGAAAGGAGAAGGAATGCGTACGTACACCAAGCTCCTTGCTACGGCGTTTGCCGGTGCG
>DXAB01000142.1 GCA_019117265.1 Candidatus Olsenella pullicola | reverse complement strand
TGTCAGCATTCTGCGAATGCTGACAACCTACCCTGTCACCCTTGTCACCAACCTACCCTGTCACCCTTGTCACCATCACCTTTGTCACCAGCCTACCCCCATGTCCTTCTCGGCGCTGGTAATACCGACCGGTTTTGGGCAAAAGATTTGATATCCAACGCCGTCCTGCACGTTAAGGGGCCTCTGCCAAGCAAAACGACCTGCGGAAACGTTGACCACGTGACCCGCGATGCCTTCCAAAGGCAGTGAGCACATAAAATGTGTTGCCCAAAACCACCTCAAACCTCACGGAAACGGTCTCCCCGCGAGCGCGGGACGGCAAAAGTGCGCCAGGTGCATTCCGGGCGAATGAAAAACATCAAACTATGGCAGTTCTCGTTCCAAAGGCGCGACGCACTTCTCGGCAATTGTTGTCCGGTGGTACGAGTAAGCTGGTCATAGTCGAGAAGGACGGAGAGCCCCATGGCAGAGATCAAGTGCCCGCACTGCGGCGAGGTGTTTCAGGTAGACGAGTCCGAGTATGCCCAGATAGTGCGGCAGGTCCGAGACGCCGAGTTCACGCGGGAGCTCGCGGAGCGCGAGCGCCTTGCGGAGCGCGAGCGCGCGAGCGCCGTGGACGCCGCCGTGGCCCTCGCTCGCCAAGAGGCCACCCAGGCCACCGCGGAGCGCGACGCGGAGATCGCGCGGCTGAAGGCCCAGCTTCGCGAGGGCTCGGATGCCCTTGCGCTCGAGCGCGCCAATGCCGAGAAGACCCTCGCGGAGCGCCTTGCGGAGGGGGAGCGCCGCATCGCGGAGCTGGAGGCCCAGCTCAAGACTCGTGAGGCGTCCTTTGCCTCGGAGAAGGCGCTCGCCATCACGGAGGCAACGGGCGAGCAGGACAAGCAGATCGTGCGCCTTGAGAGCGACCTGCGCGCCGCCAAGCTCGAGCGCGAGCAGGTGGAGGCATCCCTCAAGCAGCAGCTCACGGAGCAGGCCAACCTCAAGGACCAGACCATCCGCGACCGCGAGGATGAGATCGAGCGCCTGCGCAACCAGCGCTCCAAGCTCACGACCAAGCTCATCGGAGAGACGCTCGAGCAGCACTGCGAGATGGAGTTCAACCGCTGGCGCAGCCTCGGCTTTCGCAACGCGGAGTTCCACAAGGACAACGAGGTCGTGGACGGCTCCAAGGGCGACTACGTCTTTCGCGAGAAGGACGCGGACGGCGTTGAGATCGTCTCCATCATGTTTGAGATGAAGAGCGAGGAGGACGCTTCAGCTGCGCGCAGCCGCCACAAGAACTCGGACTTCTTCAGGAAGCTCGACCAGGACCGGCGCAACAAGGGCTGCGAGTACGCCGTGCTGGTCTCGCTGCTCGAGCCGGAGAGCGAGCTCTACAACTCGGGCATCGTCGACGTGTCGTACGAGTATGAGAAGATGTACGTTATCCGCCCGCAGTTCTTCATCCCCATGATCACGCTTCTGAGAAACGCCGCCGAGAACGCGCACTCCTACCGCCGCGAGCTCGCCGAGATTCGCCAGCAAAACATTGACATCACGCACTTTGAGGACGCGCTCGAGAAGTTCAAGGAGGGCTTTGGCAAGAACTACGACACGGCGAGCCGCAAGTTCCAGACCGCGATCGAGGAGATCGACAAGACGATTCAGCACCTCCAGAAGGTGAAGGAGAACCTCACCTCGTCCGAGAACCAGCTGCGCCTTGCCAACAAGAAGGCCGACGAGCTCACCATCCGCAAGCTCACGTGGAAGAACCCCACGATGCGTGAGAAGTTCGAGGAGGCGCGGAGCGAGAAGCCCGTGGAGCCCGACGACGTGGAGTGATATGCCCCGGGAGATGAAGTAAAGTTGTTGGACCCCAAAAAGCGTTCCGCAAGCTAGGCTGGGAGGCTATGCGTGAATCTCGAGACTTTCTTCGTCGAGGTCGTCGGCGTCTCTGACGCAAACCTCGCTCATGTTCTTGCCGAGGCGGCGAGCGAGACCGCCCTCAAGAAGGGCGACCGCCCCCTGACGCGTGGGGAGGTGCCCACCACGGTGCACTTCCTCGCGTCCGGCGTGGCTCGGAGCTTCTCGTTTGACGCGGACGGCCATGAGGTCACGGACTGCATCGTCTGGCGGCCGGGAAGCGTGCTGGCGCCCACCCCAGAGCTCGGAGATCCGTCCATCGCGACCGTTGAGATGCTCACGGACGGCACCGTCGTCTCGGTGGGGCTGCCGCTCATCGCCCGTCTTCTGGAGACGAGCCTGCCCGCCAACCACCTCTACATTCGCCTTCTGAGCGAGGCGTGGCGCGAGCACTGGACCGCCCGTCGCATCGTCTCGCAGATGCGCGCCCGCGATCGCTATCTCTGGTTCCTGGAGACCCACCCCGGCCTCATCGACGAGGTCCCCAACAAGTACGTGGCGTCCCTGCTTGGCATGACCCCCGTCACGCTCTCGCGCCTGCGCGGCGAGTTGCGTGACGAGCAGGAGGGATAGGGGAGAAGGCCCACGGGGGCGCCTAGGCCGTGCGACCACCGGCCTTGCCCAGCGCCTCGAGCGCGTCCGCGGCGATGCCCTCTGCCGTCATGCCGCAGCTGGCGAGAAGCTCCTCGGGCACATAGCGGTCGGGGAAGGCGCGGGGCAACCCGTAGCAGCGCACGCGCACGTGGCCCCGCTCGGCGAGCACCCGAGCGCAGCGCTCGCCAAATCCGCCGTCCACGATGCCGTCCTCGATGGTGACGACCAGCTCGTGGTTCTTGGCAAGGTGGGCGAGAAGCCCCTCGTCGGCGGTCGTTGCCAGACGCGGGTTTACCAGGGTTGCGCTCACGCCGCGCGCGGCGAGCTCGTCCGCGACCCTCTCGCCCAGCGGGAAGAGGTCGCCCAGGGCGAGCAGCGCCACCTTGGAGCCCCTGCGCACGATCTCATAGCCGCGCGCGTAGTCGGAGGGGCGCGCGAAGTCCGGCCTGGACTCGACGCCGGCCACCGGGACGCGTATGGCAACGGGTCCCGCGGTCTGGTCGAGCGCCCAGTCGAGCATGTCGAGGTACTCCTCGCGGCAGGTGGGCGCGAGGTAGGGGAGGCCGGGCATGTCACCGAGCATGGCGATGTCGTAGAAGCCAAGGTGCGTGGCATCCGTGGTGCCAAAGGCCGAGGCGCCAAAGACGAGAATGACGGCGGGCGCCGCGTTGAGGCAGAGGTCGTGCCAGAGCTCGTCATAGGAGCGCTGGAGGAAGGTCGCGTAGATGCCGAGCACCGGGCGTGCCCCGCCGCGCGCGAGCCCGGTCACGTACGTGACGGCGTGCTCCTCGGCAATGCCCACGTCAACAAACTGAGCGCCCGCGCGCTCGCGCAGCTCGGGCGTGAATCCCATGATGTAGGGCGTGGCTGCGCTCACGGCCACGAGGGAGCGGTCCTGCCCCATGCGGCGCACGAGGTGCTCCGCCGTGATGCTCGCATAGTCTTCCGAGCTGAGGTCCTGCGCGGGGCTGCCGGTCGTCACGTCAAAGGGGATGGCGTGATGCCAGCCCTCAGGGTCCGCGAGCGCGGGCTCGTAGCCGCGGCCCTTCTCGGTGTGGACGTGGAGGACCACGGGGCGGTCCGCGCCCGCGAGCTCGCGCAGCGCCTCCTCGAGCGCGGCAACGTCATGGCCGTTCTCGAGGTAGCGATAGTCAAGCCCGAGCGAGCGGAAGACGTTGTGCTCGCTTGCGCCGCCGGTGGCGCGCAGCTCGGCCAGGTTGCGGTAGATGCCGCCGTGGTTGGGGGCGATCGACCACTCGTTGTCGTTGATCACGATGATGAGGCCGCTTCCCAGCTCGGCGGCGTTGTCGAGGCCCTCGAAGGCCAGGCCGCCGGAGAGCGAGCCGTCGCCGATGACGGCCACCACGTCGTACTTCTCGCCGGCGAGGTCGCGTGCCGTGGCAAGTCCGCAGGCAAGGCTCACCGAGGTGGAGGTGTGGCCCATCGCAAAGAGGTCATGCTCGGACTCGCCGGGGTTGGAGAAGCCGGAGACGTCCTCGTAGCGCGCGGGGTCGAGAAACGCGGGCGCGCGGCCCGTGAGCATCTTGTGGGCGTAGGTCTGGTGCGAGACGTCGAAGACGATCTTGTCCCGCGGGGTCTCAAAGACGCGGTGCAGGGCAACGGTGAGCTCGACGACGGCGAGGTTGGAGCCCATATGGCCGCCCACGACGGACGAGCTCTCGATGATGCCGCGGCGAATCTCCTCGCAGAGCGTGGGGAGCGCGCGGGCAGGGAGGGCGCGCACGTCTTCCGGCGAGCTGATGCGCTCAAGATACATGGTGCCCCTCCTCACGGCTGTCTCTCATCATAGTTGCAGCAATACAGCATCTCACATTTTCAGGCCGGAGTTGTGTCGCATCTGCGGAAAGAGCGTTCGGCATGCAAAAGGCGCACGCCCGGCAAAAGCGCGGTCGGGTTGCGGGGCCGCTGCCCGTACAATCGGGTCGCTCAGGTGGTGATGATGACATTTTACCCTGTCACTTTTGTCAGGTTTCAGGTTTGGGAGGGGAGCTATGGCAAGGATCGTGATCACGGCGGAGACCGGCTGCGACATCCCGGCGGCCGAGGCGGCGGAGCTGGGCGTGGTGCTCGTGCCCATGCACGTGACCATTGGCGACAAGACCATCGACGACGGCGAGCTCTCTGCCGCGGAGATGCTCGAGCAGTGCCGTCAGCTCGGCGTGCTGCCCAAGACGAGCGGCTGCACCCCGCACGACTTCGCGGTCGCCTTTGACCGCATCCACGAGGAGGACCCCGAGGCGCAGATCCTGCACATCGCCTACTCGGCGGTCACGACCTGCTCGCTTGAGTCCGCCATTGCCGCGGCCGAGGGGCGTGACTACGTCACGACGCTCGACACGCGACACGTGACGGTCGGCCAGGGGCTCGTGGTGCGAGAGACCCTCGCCTGGGTGAGCGAGCACCCCGAGGCAACCGCGGCCGAGGCACGCGCCTACGCCGAGGGCCTTTCCGCGCGCGTGCGCATGGCGTTTCTCCCCGGTGACCTCGGCTACCTGCGCGCGGGCGGACGTCTCTCCAACGTGGCGTTTCTCGGCGCCACGCTGCTCAAGATCAAGCCGGTGGTGGAGCTCATCGATGGAAGGCTCGTCGCCACCAAGAAGCTGCGCGGCTCCATGAGCTCTGCTGCGCTCGCGCTGCTCGACTACCTCGTTCCGGAGGAGGGCTTTGACCCGGCGCGCATCGTCTTTGTGAAGTCTCCCGGTCTGCCCGAGCAGGTGCGGCGTGCCGTGACCGACCGCGCCGTCGAGCGGGGCTTTGTTGAGGTCGAGTGGTACGAGACCGGCAACGTCATCACCTCCCACTGCGGGCCGGGCGCCATCGGCGTGGCCTTTGCGATGAGGGGGTAGCGGCCCCACGCCTCTCATACGGGCAGCTCTCGGACGTTTCAGCGAGAAGAACCGTCCGCGTGCTGCCCCTTTGCCGCGGGCCCTCACGCTACAATTGCCTCCGGACGGAACAATGAGAGAGGGCCGCATGAACCTTGACGAGCTTGAGATTGGCAAGGACGCGATCGTTGCGTCGGTTGACTGCGACGAGGCGTCCCTGCGCCAGCACATCCTGGACATGGGCCTCACGCCCGGCGTGGAGGTCACGCTCATGAAGCGCGCCCCCATGGGCGACCCGCTGGAGATCCGCCTGCGCGGCTACGAGCTCACGTTGCGCCGCGATGACGCCGCGCACATCGCGCTCACGCAGGTGCACGACATGCACGACGCCCCGCGCGGGGTCGAGCGCCTGGAGGCCTCAGACCACCCCGCCATTGGCGAGAAGTACGCGCCACGCGCCGCCGGCAAGGCCATTCCGGAGGGGCGTCCGCTCAAGCTGGCCCTGGCCGGCAACCAGAACTGCGGCAAGACCACGCTCTTCAACGCGCTCACGGGCTCCAACCAGCACGTGGGCAACTTCCCGGGCGTCACGGTGGACCGCAAGGACGGACAGATCAAGGGCCACCCCGAGGTCACGGTCACCGACCTCCCGGGCATCTACTCGCTCTCTCCGTACACGAGCGAGGAGGTGGTCTCCCGCCGCTTCATCCTCGAGGACAACCCGGACGCGATCATCGACATCGTGGATGCCACCAACATCGAGCGCAACCTCTACCTGACGCTCCAGCTCATGGAGCTGGACCGCCCGATGGTGCTCGCCCTCAACATGATGGACGAGCTCACGGCCAACGGCGGAACGGTGAGCGTGAACCGCCTGGAGGCCGCGCTCGGCATCCCCGTGGTGCCCATCTCCGCGGCGCGCGAGGAGGGCATCTCAGAGCTCGTTGAGCACGTGCTGCACGTGGCGCGCTTCCGCGAGCACCCCGGGCGCGTGGACTTCTGCGCGGCGGACGGCCCTGACCACGGCGCCCTGCACCGCTGCATCCACGGCATCTGCCACATCATCGAGGACCACGCCGCGGCGGCGAGCCTCCCCGTGCGCTTTGCGGCAACCAAGCTCATCGAGGGCGACGTGCTCGTCATGCGCGCCCTCGGGCTCGATCAAAACGAGCTCGACGCCGTGGAGCACATCATCAGCCAGATGGAGGGCGAGTCCGGCCGCGACCGCATGGCGGCGCTTGCCGACATGCGCTTCTCGTTTATCGAGGGCGTCTGCGCCGAGTGCGTGGTCAAGCCGCACGAGAGCCGCGAGCACGCGCGCTCGGTGGCGGCGGACCGTGTGCTCACGGGCAGGTACACCGCCATCCCCGTGTTCATTGGAATCATGGCGCTCGTCTTCTGGCTCACCTTTGACGTGGTGGGCCAGCGGCTCTCCGATCTTCTTGCCGCTGGGATCGACTGGGTGACGGCACAGGTTGACGCCGCGCTCACGGCCTTTGGGCTCAACCCCGTGGTGCACTCCCTCGTGATAGACGGCGTCTTTGCCGGCGTGGGCAGCGTGCTCTCGTTTTTGCCCATCATCGTGGTGCTCTTCATCCTGCTCTCCATCCTCGAGGACTCCGGCTACATGGCGCGTGTGGCCTTTGTGATGGACAAGCTGCTGCGGCGCCTGGGCCTCTCCGGCCGCAGCTTCGTGCCCATGCTCATCGGCTTTGGCTGCAGCGTGCCCGCGATCATGGCCACGCGCACCCTGCCCTCCGAGCACGACCGCAAGATGACGGTCATGCTCACGCCGTTCATGAGCTGCTCGGCCAAGGTGCCGGTCTACGCGCTCTTCTCGGCGGCGTTTTTCCCGGAGTGCGCGCCGCTCGTGACTATTGCGCTCTACCTCATGGGCATCGTGGTGGGCATCCTCGTGGCACTCGTGCTCAAGGGGACGGCCTTCAAGGGCGACCCGGTGCCGTTTGTGATGGAGCTCCCCAACTACCGTATGCCAGCGCCGCGCACCGTGGCGCGCCTTGCCTGGGACAAGGCCAAGGGCTTTGCAACCAAGGCGTTCACGATCATCTTTGTGGCGAGCGTGGTGATCTGGTTCCTGCAGACCTTTGACGTGCGCCTCAACGTGGTCTCCGACCAGTCCGCGAGCATGCTCGCGGCGCTCGGCGCGCTGCTGGCTCCGCTCTTTGTGCCGCTCGGCTTTGGCAACTGGCGCGCGGCGGCGGCCCTGGCGGCCGGCTTTGGCGCCAAGGAGAACGTGGTGGCCACGCTGACCGTCCTCATGGGCGGGTCCACTGCGGGGCTGCCGGAGCTCTTCTCGCCACTCACGGCGTTTGCGTTCCTGACGTTCACGCTGCTCTACACGCCGTGCGTGGCTGCGGTCTCGGCCGTCAAGGCAGAGCTGGGTACGCGCATGATGTGGGCCGTGGTTGCCATGCAGTGCGGCGTGGCGTGGGTCGTGGCGCTGGTGGTGCGCCTGGTGGGGATGGCGCTCGGCCTGGGATGACGTGCGCGGCGATAAGCCGAGAAAGGCCCGGGGCCGTGCCGCCGGGGCAGTCCCCGCGCCAAGAAAGGGACGGGTTTTTCTCGGTACGTGACGTCCACCCTGGTTTTGGGCAACATTTTTGATGTAGCGCCTCTTTTGGTCGAGCATAACTTCCCCAAACGTGCGCTCTTCTCGCCATCTTGCTAGAAACACGGACTTTTGTTTCCCGTCATATAAAACATTTGCCCCAAAACCCTCTGGCGGCGACAAGGGCCGGCACCCGCGCCGCCGCGCGAACGCAGCGGGAAATGGGTACACAAAGCATAGGGCGCGCCTTACCCGTCTCTGACGTGGCGGGCGTAACGTTATCCTTCCGTCAGAAGGAGAAGAACATGGCAGACGAGAAGAGCCCCTCGGTCCATCACGACGAGGACCCGCTTGGTCAGACCTACCATCGTGGTCCCGTCATCATGCGCGGGCCAATGATTCCCGAGAAGACCACCACGACCAACCTGCTGGAGCCTGAGGCCTCCACCGACTGGCTGCACATGGACCCGTGGCGCGTCCTGCGCATTCAGGCGGAGTTTGTTGACGGCTTTGGTGCCCTTGCGGAGCTGGGCCCGGCCGTGACCGTCTTTGGGTCGGCGCGCACGTCGCGCACGGACCCGATGTATCGCGCCGCGCGCCACGTTGGTCGCAAGCTGGCCGAGCAGGGCGTGGCCGTGATCACGGGCGGCGGCCCCGGCATCATGGAGGCCGCCAACTGCGGCGCGGCCAAGGCCGGTGGCAAGTCCGTGGGCCTGGGGATCGAGCTCCCGCACGAGCAGGGCATCAACAAGTGGGTCAACCTCGGCATCACCTTCCGCTACTTCTTTGTGCGCAAGACGATGTTCGTCAAGTACTCGAGCGGCGCCATCATCTTCCCGGGCGGCTTTGGCACGCTCGACGAGGCATTTGAGCTGCTCACCCTCGTGCAGACGCACAAGGTGGCGCGTACGCCGGTGGTGCTCTTTGGCACCGAGTACTGGCAGGGTCTCATGGATTGGCTCGAGGGCACGGTGCGCGAGGCGGGCAACATCTCGCCGCTTGACCCCGAGCTCGTTGTGGTGACCGACGACGAGGACGAGGCCGTGCGCGTGGCCCTCTCCGAGCTGTGCCGGTAGCGTCCCGCGGCGCGGCTAGAACGTGGCCATGATCTTCTTGATGGCCTGCGCCGCAGTGGCCTCGTCCGGGCCCTCGATGCGTACGACGATGTGCTCCCCGGAGCGGACCCCGAGCATCATCATCTCAAGCGGCTGCTTGCCGTCTACGTTGCGCCCTGCATGCTCGAGCGTCACGCGGCTGCGCCACCGCTCGGCCTCGCTGGCGAGAAGAACCGCGAGCTGCACGTGCAGGCCCAGCGGATCGGTGATGTCGCAGGGTATCTCGAGCATGGCTTCCTCTCGGGGGTCGGAGCGTGCCCACATAGAGTAACGTAAGCCCGCGGGGCGCGAGCGATGGAAAAACTCGCCGAGCGGATGGGTGGCTCTCGGCGGGCGGTAGCTTTGCGCCGGTGGGCGCGCTACCATGAGCCCATGGCGGAGTACCAGCACATATCCCACGGCTTTGAGCCGGTCTTCGACGAGCGGAGCCGCGTGCTCGTGCTCGGCTCGTTTCCCTCGGTGCTCTCGCGCGAGAACCGCTTCTACTACGGCAACCCGCGCAACCGCTTCTGGCATGTGATGGCGGAGGTTCTGGGGGAGCCGGTGCCGGGTGTGGACGACATCGCAGGCAAGCAGGAGATGCTGCTGCGTCACGGCGTGGCGCTCTGGGACGTGATCGAGAGCTGCGACGTGCGTGGGTCGTCGGACGCGTCCATCCGCAACGTGGTTCCTGTCGATGTGGCGAGAATTACGCGCGTGGCCCCGGTGCGGTCCGTGAAGTGCAACGGGGGCACCGCGGGGCGCCTCTACCGGCGGTGGCTTCTTCCCGTGACGGGCATTGAGTCCGAGGTGCTGCCAAGCACGAGCCCGGCCAATGCCGCGTGGTCGCTTCCGCGCCTCACAGATTGCTGGCGCGAGGCTCTTCTTCCCGTGCTGGGGGAGGGCTGGTGACGGGGGTCGACTGGGTAGGCTCACGGCAGGGGCTACGGGGCTTCACGGCAGGGGCGACGGGTGAGCTTTCCCGGCAGGGGCCACGGGTGAGTTTTCATGACAAAGGTGACAGGGTTAGTTGTCACCATCAGAAAGATGGTGACA
>DXAB01000141.1 GCA_019117265.1 Candidatus Olsenella pullicola | reverse complement strand
GATCGGCCAGTATCTTCTCGGCTGCCTCTTCCACGCGCTTCGGGTACTTGTTCGACCATGGGAAGTCGACCATATCGGACCGCATCCTCGAGCTTACGAACACGGTCGAGGAGCGCGACATGGAGGCGCAGCTGCTGGACACGATGGACATCGAGCGCGAGCGCGGCATCACGATCAAGTCAAACGCCGTCCGCGTTGCCTACGACGCCGACGACGGCGAGACCTACCAGTTCAACCTCATCGACACGCCGGGCCACGTGGACTTCACCTACGAGGTCAGTCGCAGCCTCGCGGCATGCGAGGGCGCGGTGCTCGTGGTCGACGCCACGCAGGGCGTGGAGGCGCAGACCGTCTCCAACGCCAACCTCGCGATGAACGCCAACCTTGACATCGTGCCGGCAATCAACAAGATCGACCTTCCGAGTGCCCATCCCGACGAGGTCAAGGAGGAGATCGAGGAGGACCTTGCCATCCCGGCCGATGACGCGGTGTGCGTCTCCGGCAAGACGGGCGAGGGCATCCACGACCTTCTCGAGGCCATCGTGCTTCTTGTCTCGCCGCCCAAAGGCGCCTACGACGCTCCGCTCAAGGCGCTCATCCTCGACTCCTACTTCGATGAGTACCGCGGCGTGGTAGCCACGGTGCGCGTCTTTGACGGGCACATCAGAAAGGGCGACCAGCTCTTCATGATGCAGGCGGACGAGGGCTTCCTCGTCGACGGCGTGGGCGTCAAGCGTCCGGCCGAGCAGCTCGTGGACGAGCTGGGCGTGGGCGAGGTCGGCTTTGTGGTCACGGGCCTCAAGAATCCCGATGCCGTGCGCGTGGGCGACACGCTCACGTACCGCGAGCGTCCCTGCGCCGAGGCGCTCCCGGGCTACCGGGAGGCAAAGCCCATGGTCTACACCGGCATCTTCCCGGTGGACAACAAGGACTACGAGAACCTCCGCGACGCGCTCGAGAAGCTCCGCGTGAACGACCCGTCCCTTACGTGGAGCCCCGAGACCTCGGTGGCCCTGGGCTTCGGCTTCCGCGTTGGCTTTCTGGGTCTGCTCCACATGGAGGTCGTCAAGGAGCGCCTGGAGCGCGAGTTCTCGCTCTCGCTCATTGCCACCTCTCCCTCGGTTGACTACCACGTCTACAAGACCGACGGCGAGATGATCGAGGTGAGAAGCCCGCAGGACCTTCCCGACGTCACGCGCATCGACCACATTGAGGAGCCCTACCTCAAGGCTAAGGTCATCGTGCCGCCCGAGTACACCGGCGCGGTCATGCAGCTCGCCATCGAGCACCGCGGCATCACGCAGGACATGATCTACCTCACCGAGAAGTCCGTCGAGATGCACTTTGACATCCCACTCGCCGAGCTCATCCTCGACTTCTTCGACCAGCTCAAGAGCCGCACCAAGGGCTACGCGAGCCTGGACTACGAGTTCTCGGACTATCGCACAAGCGACCTCGTGAAGCTCGACATCCTGCTCTCCGGCGACGAGGTGGACGCCCTCAGCTTCATCGTGCACCGCGACAAGGCCTACACCCTTGCCCGCGGGCTCTGCGACAAGCTCAAGGAGATCATTCCGCGCCAGCAGTTCGAGGTTCCCATCCAGGGCGCCATCGGCAACAAGATCATTGCGAGGAGCACCGTCAAGGCCGTGCGCAAGGACGTCCTGGCCAAGTGCTACGGCGGTGACATCTCCCGCAAGCGCAAGCTCCTGGAGAAGCAGAAGGAGGGCAAGAAGCGCATGAAGCAGATCGGCTCGGTGGAGGTTCCGCAGGAGGCGTTTCTCGCCGTCCTCAAGGTGGACGACCAGTGACGGCCGCCGAGGTCCTGACCGAGCTTGCGCCCGCCGCCGCGCTTTCTCCAAACCTGACCTCCTGGGACGGCAATCTCTCAGGCAAGCTGCTCATGGCACCGATGGCCGGCGTCTCGGACGCCGCGTATCGCCTCATGGCGCGTGCCGGCGGCGCCGCCCTCGCATACTCCGAGATGGTTTCCTGCGCCGGCCTTCACTATGGCGAGAAGAGCTGGGAGCTCGTGGACCCAGATCCCGCTGAGCCGGACATTGCGGTACAGCTCTTTGGCTCCAGGCCGGAGCTCTTCCGCGAGTCTGCGGAGCGCGTTTCTGCGCGTCTGGGCGAGCGCCTTGCGCTCATTGACATCAACATGGCATGCCCCGTACCAAAGGTCACCAAGAAGGGCGAGGGATCCGCGCTGCTAGAGAGCCCGGGACTCGCGGCAGACATCGTTCGCGCCTGCCGCGAGGGCGCGCCAAACGCCGCCGTGACGGTGAAGATTCGCCGTGGTCGCTCTATGGGTAAGGAGGTCGCGCCCGAGTTCGCGCGTGCCATGGAGGACGCCGGTGCCAGCGCCATTGCCGTGCACGGGCGCTTTGCCACGCAGATGTATCACGGCGAGGCGGACTGGGGCGTCATCGACCGCGTGGCGGATGCCGTGAGCGTTCCCGTCATTGCCTCGGGTGACGTGCTCTCGCACGAGGCGGCGCTCCGCGCGCTCTCACAGACCGGCGCGTCGGCCGTGATGGTGGCGCGCGGGACGTATGGCAACCCGTGGGTCTTCTCGGGTCATGAGCCCTCCGCTGCCGAGAGGATTGCCGCTTTTGAGTGCCACGTGCGCCTGCTCGAGGCCACCGGTGCCCACCTCAAACGTGCCCGCAGCCTTGCCGGCTGGTACTTCAAGGGCATGCCCGACGCCGCGCGCTGGAGAAACGCCGCCATGAGCTGCACCACCGCAGAGGAGTTCCTTGCCGTTGCCGCCGAGGTGCGCCGTGCCCAAAGCGTCCAAAACTCGCCCGGCACATATCGGACCTGCTGAGGCTAGGCCTATCGCCGTCGTCCGGCGTAAGTCTCCGTTACCCTGAGCTCCCAATCACGCCTGTGCCCCTTGACCACGGTGTCAAGAATGAGGCCGCACACGAGCAGGAGCGCGCCCAGCCCGCAGAAGGCGACCGCCATGATGGCGGTCGGCATACGCTCAACGAGGCCCGTCTCGGCAAACTCAAGGACGACGGGGATGCCCAGGGCGAGCCCGACCGCAAACGACAGGGCGGCGAGCAGCGAGAAGAATCCAAGGGGCTTGTAGTCCTTGAAGAGCGAGAGGATCATCCCGAGCACCCTGATGCCGTCCGAGAAGGTGTTGAGCTTTGACACCGATCCCTCCGGACGATCGCGGTACTTGATGGGAACCTGCTTGATTCTCCAGCGCTTGTCGGCAGCGTGAATGGAGATCTCGGTCTCTATCTGAAAGCCCGGAGACAGTATGGGGAGCGTCTTGGCAAACACGCGGTTGAAGGAGCGGTACCCCGTCATGATGTCGTTGTACCTGAAGCCATAGAGAAGGTTGATCAGGCCCCTTACCAAGCTGTTCCCAAACCCATGAAAGGCGCGCTTGTTCTCATTGCCGTAGGTGCCGTTGCTCAGGCGGTCCCCAACCACGGTGTCCGCCTCGTCGGCCATGAGCGGCTCAACGAGAAGCGCGGCCGCCTCGGCAGGATAGGTGTCGTCGCCATCAACGAGCAGGAAGTAGTCCGCATCTATGTCACGGAGCATCTGGCGCACCACGTTGCCCTTTCCCTGACGCGACTCCCGCTTGACGCGGGCACCGTGCTCAAGGGCTATGGTCGCCGTGTCATCGGAGGAGTTGTTGTCATAGACGTAGACGGTGGCGCCCGGAAGGGCGGCCCTGAAGTCATCGACGACCTTCCCTATGGTAAGAGCCTCGTTGTAGCAGGGAATGAGCACTGCCACCGATTGATATCTCTCCATGCGTCCCTCCCTGACCGCGGGTGCTCCGGTCATCTAGTGCATCAGGATAAAGAGCCCGAGGAGCGTGAGCACCGTCATTGATAGTAAGGCAACCGTCGGGGCAACCTCACGGACAGCGAGGCAGCCCACACCGTCGCGATCTGATTCCCGCTCGCCGTCATGCGAGAGGAGCGGGAGCGCAACGGCAAGCAGCAGGGGCACGATGAGGGGCAGGAAGTAGCGGCTCTGAACGCCGTCGATCTCAGGGCTCCCGACCGAGGTGAACTGAAGGTAAAGGGCAAGAACGATGAGAAATCCAACAAGAACCCACACCAGCAGGAGGAAGACAGGGACGGCACCACGGCGCGCGCCTAGATGCCCCCAGGCGCGGCTGATCGAGGGGCGGTCGGAGTTGGCGGCCACGAGGAGCACGAGCACGCTGAACCAGCTCGGATACATGATGAGGAAGGGGGCGGTGAGCGCGAGGCAGTCCGTCGCAAAGAGCCGCTTGACGTAGAGGAAGAGGTATCTGAGGGGGTTTGAGAGCACGAACCTCGTCTGTTCCGCGGGGTCAACGGAATCCGACCAGAGCGCCCCGGTGTTTATGTCCTTGATCTGAAGGTACCAGATGCCAAAGAGGGCGAGCGCCAGAGCGCATATGAGCGCGACCCTTGTCCACGTGGCACGGTTTCTGGCATCCGCGCGCACGAGCGGGACGAGAAAGAGGAGCAGTCCAAAGGGGAGATACGTGAGCTTGGCCACCGCGATGACGCATCCGGAGGCGCCCGCAAGCACCCAGTCAAGGCGTCTGCCGGGGTCCTCGCAGACAAGGCGCAGCACGGCGGAGAGAAAGACCGCCACGGCAGCGATGGTCATCATGTCCGCGGTGACGAACGAGTTGTCGAGAAGCGAGAGCGGCGAGAGCGCAACGGCGGCCATGAGCCATTTCCCAAAGGGCGCGATGCGAATGGCGGCCGCAACGGCGAGTCCGAAGAACGCCACGCCGAACAGGCGCGTGACGATCCCGACGATGATGACGTTTCCGGTGACGAGGGTGCTCGCCAGATACCCCAGGACATAGGGGAGGTACACCACGGGGGAGTTTATCGAGGTGTTTGGGAACGCCCAGGTGACCTCGCCCTCTCCCATGGTCCGCCCAACGTCAAACCGCGCGTCGGTCCACCAGGGGAAGGAATAGGGCTCGTACGCAACGTCTGTTTGGAAGCTCACGTTGCCGCGCTTGGCAAACTCCTGCAGGGCGGCGTCCTCGGTCCCTCCGTAGAGGGCGTACTCGTCCGTCTCCGGCTTGACCACGGCGGCGTCGTCTATCTCGTCGTACTCAACCTCGCTGGGGAGCACGACCCCCTGCGAGAGCTGCGCCACGCGAGCAATGTGCATGGTCTCGTCAAACCCGGCTCCCAGGGGCGTGAATATGGCAACGATGGTCGCGGCGATCAGCCAGAGGAGGAGAAAGACGCGATGGGGCCTCAGGACAAGGCGTGAAGAGCGTGCCCGGGGCCCACTTTCCGCCTCTAGCCGCACGTGCGCCCCGTAGTGGCGCGCGGCGCGCCGGGTGGTGTCTTCTTGCATGAAACTCCTGTCTTTGGGGACAAGCTCACGAGCTATTGTATCGTCCCTATGCGATGATGCGCTCAGTCACTTGGCATCAGAAAGGCGGTCCAATGATCGGCTCGCTTTACCTGCACGTCCCCTTCTGCGCGAGAAAGTGCGCGTACTGTGACTTCGCCTCGTGGGCAACGCCTGCCGGCGACCCGCTTATGACGAGGTATTCCCACGCCCTTGAGGCGCAGCTGAAGGAGGTCGGCTCTCTCGGGCTCCTTGATGCCTGCGAGACCGCCTATGTGGGCGGCGGAACGCCAACGCTTCTGGGCGAGAAGGGCCTGGGGGAGCTCGTCTCGACGCTGCGAGAGATGGCCCCACGGGTAGATGAGCTCACGTGCGAGGCCAATCCCGACTCGCTTACCAACACGGTCCTTCACGCGGTTTGCGAGGCTGGCGCCACGAGGCTCTCGGTTGGCGTCCAGAGCCTCGTTGACGGCGAGCTTGAGGAGCTTGGGCGTCTGCATGATTCCGCCTGCGCGCGCGAGCGCGTCCGTGCCGCGCTGGCATCTGGTCTTGACGTCTCGGTGGACCTCATGTGCGCAACGCCCGGGCAGACCGACGAGAGCTGGACACGTACGCTTGAGGAGGCGCTCGGGCTTGGTGCGGGGCATGTGAGCGTCTACCCGCTGCAGATCGAGGAGGGCACGGCGCTCGACGTCCGCTACGCCAACGATCCCTGCGCGTGGAACGACGATGCCGTGCAGGCAGGCCGAATGACTCAGGCTCAGGTTGTGCTCGAGGGTCATGGTTTTTCTCGCTACGAGGTCGCAAGCTATGCCATGCCGGGCAAGCAGTGCCGTCACAACAGGGCCTACTGGACCGGGATCTCCTATCTCGGGCTCGGAACCGCCGCCTCGAGCATGCTCACCCTTGATGAGTACTTGAGGCTTAGGTCACGGGCGCCCCAGCTCCCGCTCCCACCGGGAGGGTGCGAGCGCATCCGTCTCACCGTTGCGTCCGACCGGCAGGCTCTTGCGGAAGACCCGCGAATCTCAGGCCTCTCCTTCTCGCTGGAGTTTCTGACGGGCCCCCAGGCCGTCGCAGAGGATCTCATGCTCGGCGCGAGGCTTGTCGAGGGCCTGGACCTAGGGCTCGTGTCCCGAGCGCACGAGACCTTTGGGAGCTCGCTCGACGCTGTCCTGGAGGGGCTCCTTTCCGACGGGCTTCTGACCGAGAGGGGAGGGAGGCTCGCCCCCACGGATCGCGGCTGGCTGCTCGGCAACGAGCTGTTCGGGGCGCTCTGGGGCCTCGCCCCCGGGGAGGTTGCCGCCGCGCGCTGCTAGCCCTCCTCCCTGCCGCTGCCGCGGGACTCGCGCCTTGCGGCGCAAGGTTCGGGCTTCTCGCCGACCTCTCGTCTTTTGCGGGGGTGCCGTGCTCTACGCTAGGGCTCATCGGGCCCAGCGCCCGCGGACACTCTGGAGAGGAAGGCCCATGACGACGTCAAAGCTGCTCGAGCCAATCGAGGTCGGCAACCTCACGCTCAAGAACCGCATCATGTTCCCGCCGCTCACAACGGGGTACGAGGAGCGCGACGGCTCCATTGGCCCGCGAAGTCTTGCGTTCTACGAGCGCCTTGCCAAGGGCGGGGTCTCCTACATCGTCATTGGCGACGTGGCCCCCGTGAACACCGCGAGCCCCACGCCCAAGCTCTGCGACGACTCGCAGATCCCGAGCTTTGCCGCGCTTGCAGACGTCGTTCATGCCCATGGCGCCAAGCTCGCGCTGCAGCTCTTCCACCCCGAGTACGACGTCCCGGGCGTGGGCAGGCTCATCATGACCTCGCGCATGGCGGCCATGGAGGGCCAGAAGGCGCAGGCCGCGGGCGACATGGAGACTTTCCAGGCCAAGATGGCGGAGTCCAAGGAGATCGCCAACCAGGCCTACGCCAAGCTCCACCACGACATGCAGCACTTTGTCTCAGAGGCCACCGTCGAGCAGCTCGCCCAGATCAAGGACGCCATCGCCGCCTGTGCCGCCCGCGCCGAGAGGGCCGGCGTCGACGCCATCGAGGTCCACGGAGACCGTCTGGTGGGGTCGCTCTGCTCCACGGAGCTCAACCATCGCACGGACGAGTACGGAGGCCCCTTCGAGAACCGCGTGCGCTATGCCCTCGAGGTCGTGGCTGCCATCAAGGAGGCAGCGCCGGACCTCATGGTGGAGTACAAGCTTCCCGTCATCATGACCAACCCCGACGGATCCAAGCGCGGCAAGGGAGGCCTCGAGCCCGATGAGGCCTGCGAGCTCGCCGTCCTTCTCGAGAGGGCTGGCGTGGACATGATCCAGGTGGCGCAGGCCAACCACACGGGCAACATGGGCGACACCATCCCGCCCATGGGTACGATGCCCTACAACTGGACGCTCCCCGTTGCCGAGCGCGTGAAGGCGCTCGTGGGCATCCCCGTTGCCACCGTCGGCCGTGTCATCACGCCCGAGGCCGGCGAGAAGATCATCGAGGACGGCCAGGCCGACGTCATCGGGTACGGACGCTCGCTGCTCGCGGACCCCGACATCGCCCTCAAGGTTGCCTCCGGCGAGCCCGTACGCCTCTGCCTCAACTGCAACAAGGGCTGCGTCGACGCCATCCAGGGCCGTCGGTACATCTCCTGTGTCCTCAACGCCGAGAACGGCGACGAGGCCACGATCTTCATCAGGCCGGGTGAGGGCGAGAAGCGCGTGGCCGTGGTCGGCGGCGGCATCGCCGGCTGCGAGGCGGCGCGCGTGGCAGCCAAGCGTGGCTATGACGTGACCATCTTTGAGCGCGCCGAGCGACTGGGGGGCCAGATAGAGCTTGCCGCCGCGCCGCCGCGCAAGGCGGAGATCATGCGCTCGGTGGAGTACTACGAGGCCGTCCTGCCCACGCTCGGCGTTGCGGTGGAGCTTGGACATGAGCCCACGGCCGGCGAGCTCAACGCCTTCGACGCCGTCATCGTTGCCGTGGGCGCAAAGAACGTGTGCCTGCCGGTGCCGGGTGCCGATGGCGCAAACGTCTTCTCCGCATGGGACGTGCTTGCCGGCACGGTTGAGCCTGCCGGCAAGGTTGCCGTCATCGGCGGCGGTCTCGTTGGCACCGAGACCGCGGAGTACCTCCTCGCGCGCGGCTGCCAGGTCGCCATCGTCGAGATGCTCGACACGATCGCGGCGGGGGAGTCCGGCACCATCCTGCCCACGATCATGGCCGAGTTTGCCGAGAAGGGCGTCGAGCAGCACGTGAACACGCGCGTCACGGCAATCACCCAGAGCTCCGTCGAGGCCGTGTGCGGCGAGGGGGCCGTGACCATCCCGTGCGACGCCGTCGTCATGGCCGTGGGCTCACGCGCCGTGCCGTTTGACGCGACCGGTGTCACCGCGCCCGTCACGTACGTGGGTGACTGCTCCGGCGAGCGCACCGCCGACATCGCGAGCGCCATCCGCACCGCCTACGCCGCCGCCAACCAGATCTGACGCAAAACTGATGGATGGCACAGTCGCCATCCATCAGTTGGCCCGGCCGTCACATGACGGCCGGGCGCGTTCTTCTCGGCCCTTGCGACTTGCCTGCAATTGCGCCATGCTAGCAGGAGATGCTAAGTCGAGAGGAGGGTGACATGCCGGGCAAGCGCACGGACGTCATCAGCTGGGACGAGTTCTTCATGAAGGCCGCCGTGGCCGCGAGCCTGCGCAGCAAGGACCCCAACACGCAGGTGGGCGCCTGCATCGCGGACACCAACCACCGCATCCTCTCTGTTGGCTACAACGGCACGCCCCGCGGCCTGGGTGACGACGAGTTCCCCTGGGGCACGGCGGACGACCCGCTGCACGACAAGCACAACTACGTCATCCATGCCGAGGCTAACGCCATCCTCAACTACCGCGGCTCGCTCAAGGACATGACCGGGGCAACCGTCTACGTGACGCTCTTCCCGTGCCACGAGTGCGCCAAGACCCTCGTTCAGGCGGGCATCGGCGAGGTCGTCTACCTCGACGACAAGTACGACGGCACCGAGGACAACCTCATCTCCAAGAACATCCTCGACCGCTGCGGCGTGAGCTATCGTCAGATCGAGCTCTCGGACTAGGCTGGCCCGCGTACGGGCTCGCGCCCGTGTGAAGTGCGCGGAGCGCGGAGCTTTCGCGTTGCCTGAGGCTCGCTGCGGATATAATTCTCCCATCTGTGACGTATCGCCAGCAGGGAGACATGCCACATGGCATCCATGAACGACAAGGACTACTACGCCATTCTCGGCGTCGAGAAGGACGCCTCGACGGAAGAGATTCGCAAGGCCTTCCAGACCAAGGCGCGCAAGCTACACCCTGACGTCAACAAGGCACCGGACGCCGAGGAGCGCTTCAAGGAGGTCTCTGAGGCTTACGCCGTGCTCTCGGACCCCGACAAGCGCAAGCGCTACGACACGATGCGCTCCGGCTCGTCATTTGGCGGCTACGGGGCGCCCTCGACCGGTGGGGGAGGCTACTCCGACCCGTTTGGCGGCAGCCCGTTTGGGTGGGGGCCCTTTGGCTCCGGCTTTGGCGGAGCGGCCTCGCGCCGCCGCTCGCGCGCCTACAACCCGCGTGCGGGCGCCGACGTGGTCTATGAGCTCACGCTTGACGCCGAGACTGCCCAGAAGGGGGCCCGTCGCGGCGTGACCTACCAGCGCTACGTCTCCTGCGACGCGTGCCATGGCTCGGGCTCCGTGGAGGCAGAGCACTCCGAGACCTGCCCGACCTGCGGTGGCTCCGGTCACATCACCGTTGACACGGGTCTCTTCGGCGTCATGATGATGACCTGCCCCGAGTGCGAGGGCACCGGCCGCGTGGTCGCCGACCCCTGCCAGGCCTGTGGCGGCACGGGCAGGACGCTCTCCGCGAGCGAGGTCGTCGTCGACGTTCCCGCTGGCTCCCATGATGGCGACGAGGTGCGCGTGTCCGGCATGGGAAACGCCGGCACCAACGGCTCCACGACCGGGGACTTCGTCTGCCGCGTGTGCGTGCCCGAGGAGCGGCTCACGCGCTCGCAGGCAAGTGGATTCAACTTCATCGGCTTCGCCCTGCCGTTTCTTGTGCTGGGGCTTTTCACCTCAACGCTCTCCTCGCTCGTCTTCATCATCGTGGCACCCATTGTCCTGGGGCTTTACCTCGTGCTCAGGGATGGCGTCAGAAAGAGCGGGCGCTGGTGGAGAAACGCCGGCGTGGCGGTTGCCAACGGAGCCTCAAACGCGTTCATGATCGCGCTGGTCTTTGTTCTCATGTTCTCCTGCACCTCCGGGATGGGCCGCGTGGGCTACATGGGCGCCCCCTATCTCTGGTAGCCGGAGAAAGTGCTAGGGTAATTCGGGGCGGGAGCATGGCTCCCGCCCCATTTGGGTATAGTGCCCATCGTAAGAACTCGTTCAGGTCTCTGGAGATTGCACGTGGAACCAAAGAAGGACTACTACGAGGTACTTGAGGTGCCTCGCGATGCAGATGCCAAGACGATCAAGCGGGCGTTTCTCAAGAAGGCCCGCAGGCTGCACCCGGACGTCTCGGACGCCCCGGACGCCGAGGAGCGCTTCAAGGAGGTCAACGAGGCGTACTCCGTGCTCTCCGACGATCAGAAGCGCGCCAACTACGACCGCTATGGCGATCCGAACGGGCCCGCCGGCTTTGGCTCCGACTACGTTGACGTCTCCGACATCTTTGGTGGCGGCGGCTTTGGCTTTGGCGACATCTTTGACTCCTTCTTCGGGGGCATGGGTGGCCGCGGGGGCGGCGCCCAGCGCACGCGCGGCCGCGACATGGGCATCCGCCTCCAGATAACCCTCGAGGAGGCGGCGGCTGGCTGCAAGAAGACCGTTGCCTACACGCGCCTCGCCCCATGCGAGGACTGCGGCGCAACGGGGGCGGCCGAGGGCGGCCACATGCGCACGTGCGAGCGCTGCCATGGCTCGGGGCGCGTCGTCGAGGTCCAGCGCACCATCTTCGGCCAGATGCAGACCCAGAGCACTTGCCCCGTCTGTCACGGTCAGGGCCAGGTCATCGACCACCCCTGCGAGACCTGCGAGGGGCAGGGAAGGGCCCCCTCACGCGAGAAGGTCGAGGTGCAGGTCCCCGCGGGCGTTCATTCGGGGCAGACCATCACCGTGGACGGCAAGGGCGAGGCGGGCGTGCGCGGCGACGCGTGCGGCAATCTCGTCGTGAGCGTTGAGGTCGTTGACAACGAGCGCTTCGAGCGCCGAGGCGATGACCTCTACTGCACCGTTCAGGTTGACTCGCTCCAGGCGATCGTGGGAACCGAGGTCACCATCGACGGCATCATGGAGGGCGAGCGCGTGGTCGTGCAGGTGCCCGCGGGATGCCAGTACGGCCAGCAGGTCGTGATCGAGCGCCGCGGCATGCCGCGCATGGGCATGATCGCGCGCGGCAACCTCGTTGCCGTCGTTCGTATCGAGACGCCGCGCGACCTCACCAAGAAGCAGCTTCTTGACGTTGCCGCCCTTGTCGCCGAGCGCTCGCTCGACGAGGCGGGCGCCGCAGCGGACGAGGGCTCCCAGGGCAGCGGCGAGCGAAAGCAGGAAGAGAGGGGCGGCGAGCACTTCTCCAAGGAGCGCTGGCACGCTCCCAAGAACCCGTTCAAGGGACGCCGGTGACGACGCGCGCTGACGCCCGCCCCTCAGCCGGGCACGGCGTCGCCCTCGTCAACCTGGGATGCCGCGTCAATCGCGTTGAGCTCGACCTCATGGCCTCCGAGCTCGAGCGCGGCGGGGCGAGCGTCGTGGGGGAGGCCGAGGCATCCGCCATCGTCGTGAACACCTGCGCCGTCACGGGTGAGGCGGAGGCAAAGACGAGAAAGGCGGTCCGCCGCGCGGCAACGCTTCCGCAGGCCCCCGTTGTCGTGGCCACGGGATGCGTTGCCAATCTCTTCTCGGCAGAGCTCGAGGATATTGCGCCCAACGTCATCGTAGAGCGCGAGAAGCGCCAGGTCGCCGCCCGAGTCCTTGCGGAGCTGGGACTCTCCGGCTCCTGCGGTGGGCCCGGGACGCCTGCGCCCACCCCCACGCCCACCGGCCGCACCCGCCCTGGCATCAAGATTCAGGACGGCTGCGACAATCGCTGCACCTATTGCATCGTCTGGAGGGCGCGCGGCTCCGCTCGCTCCCTGCCTGCCGACGAGGTCGTCTCCTCAGTTTTGGCCGCGCGGCGCCGCGGGGCGCACGAGGTCGTCCTCACGGGAATCAACCTTGGCTGCTATCGAGACGGAGACCTCGGCCTGCCCGGCCTCATCGACCTTCTCCTCGAGCGAACGGACGTCGAGCGCATCAGGCTCTCCTCCATTGAGCCGCCTGACGTCACGCCCGAGCTCTGCTCCGTCATGGCGGAGGCGGGGCAGCGCGTGGCTCCGTTCCTTCACATCTGCCTGCAGTCGGGGTGCGACGAGACCCTTGCGCGCATGGCGCGCGTCTACAGGACGGACCACTTTAGGCGCGTCGTGGAGACGGCGCGCGAGCGCATCCCCCACATCGCGCTCGGCACCGATCTCATCGTGGGTTTTCCCGGCGAGACGGACGGGCAGTTCGAGGCGTCGATGTCCTTCTGCGAGGAGATGCGCTTTGCCAAGATGCACGTCTTTCGCTACTCGCGGCGCCCGGGAACGCCCGCCGCGAGCATGCCTGACCAGATTGACCCACACGTCAGCGCCGTGCGCAGTCGCCGCGCCCGCGCCCTCGCGGACAGGATGCGCCTTGAGCAGGCCCGCTCCCTTGTGGGCGAGAAGGACCTCGTTGTGGTGCAGTATCCCGGGAGGGGCGTCACGGGCGGCCTCTTCGACGCGCTTGTTGACCCCTCGATACCCGTGGACTCCCTCGTTCCCGTTGTCCTCACCGGCGTTGACGACAACGCCACCTTCGCCACGCGCCCCCTCCGCTAGTTTGCGCCGATTGGGGACGTGCTTTTTCTCTCTGAAGAAGCGCATGCGTTGGGACGTAAATCTTGACCCGGCTGCTTCTACCAACCAGCCACATTACACGCCACGTATCCGATACACGGAAAT
>DXAB01000140.1 GCA_019117265.1 Candidatus Olsenella pullicola | reverse complement strand
ATGTGCGCGCCCAAGGGCCCGGGCCACATCGTGCGCCGCCAGTACACCGAGGGCTCCGGCGTGCCTGACCTCGCCTGCGTCTACCAGGACGCCACCGGCGACGCCTGGGACATCGTCCTATCCTACTGCTGGGGCGTCGGTGGCGCCCGCTCCGGCATCATCAAGGCCACCTTCAAGGAGGAGACCGAGGAGGACCTCTTCGGTGAGCAGGCGGTTCTCTGCGGCGGCCTCGTCGAGCTCGTGAAGGCCGGCTTCGAGACCCTCACCGAGGCGGGCTACCCCGAGGAGCTGGCCTACTTCGAGGTCTACCACGAGATGAAGATGATCGTCGACCTCATGTACGAGTCCGGCATCCACTTCATGAACTACTCGATCTCCAACACCGCCGAGTACGGCGAGTACTACGCCGGCCCGCAGGTCATCAACGCCGAGTCCCGCGAGGCCATGAAGCGCATCCTGGCCCGCATCCAGGACGGCAGCTTTGCGCAGGAGTTCGTCGACGACTGCAACAACAACCACAAGTGGCTGCTCGAGAAGCGCGAGGAGATTAACTCCCACCCCATCGAGAAGACCGGCGAGAAGATCCGCTCCATGTTCTCCTGGATCAAGAAGGATTAGCTCCACTAATCAGGAACTGTCCCAAGTAACGTAACTGTTTGAGAAGGGGCCTGGCACCGAATCCCGGTGCCAGGCCCCAACGCTCCAATGACCTCAATATTCAGACGCCGTACCAGGCAATTCCCTCAGAGGTCCACCCAATCTTGACGAGCGCGTCGCGCTCCTCGGCGCTCGTGGTGTAGTGGTGCGTGCAGCTGTCAACGTACTTGTTGAAGAGACGATAGAGCGGCGTTCCGTCCTTGCCCGCCGAGTACCAGCCCACGCCCTCGCCAATCCAGCCGATCTTCACAAGCGAGTCGTACTCGTTCTTGCTCATGGTGTAGTGATGGTCACCCTTGGGCGCGTAGGGGTTGTACAGGCGGTAGACCGGGTCACCGGAAGCGGGCGCCGTCCAGCCCTCGCCCTCGGCGGTCCAGCCAATGCGCACGAGGCTGTCGCGCTCGGAGGCGTCCGAGGTATAGAGGTGCTCGCCGCTCCACTGGTTGTAGAGGCGATACATCACGCGAGACGAGCCCTGGTTCCCGGGGTTCGTGCCCGGCGTTTCTCCAGATGCCTTCGTCGACACCTCAAACGTCTTGGACCACGTGTACCCGCCGGCAGACGTTGCGGTAATCGTCACCTTTCCCGCCTTGGCGCCCGCCTTCACCACGCCGTCGGAACCAACCGTGGCAATGCTGGTGTCAGACGAGGTCCACGTGTACCCCTTGGCGTCCGTGGGGCAGTAGACCCTATCCCACCCTGGGTTGGGAATGCCCACCACAAGCTCGTACGTCTCGCCCGCACTGAGCGGCTCCGGGTTCTCCTGCGCCCTGTTGAGGTTGAAGCCGGAACCCTCATAGGGGACCACGTCGTACATGAGCTTGATCGTGGCCGTCACGTCCTTGGTTCCGCTCGGGACCGCTCCGGTAGCGTCGCTCTCGGAGAAGACCTGCACCCAGTAGGTGACGGCGCCCACCTTGAAGCTGCCCACGCCCATGGAGGACCAGCGGGAGTTGATGATATTGCTATAGTGCCCAGGGCTGTTGACCCACTGGTCCATGACGGCCGCAGGCGTGCTCCTCCCCGCGGCGATGTTCTCGCCGGAGATGCGCGCAGAGATGCTGAAGCAGTCCTCCCCGTCCGGGCGCGTGTGCGAGAAGTTCAGCGCGCACTCCGCGGCGCGCTGCATGGCAGCCTCGGTGAGCTCGGCGTCAATCGTCACCGGCGCGGCACCCTTCTTGGCGCGCTCCTGGTTCACGAGCTCCACGACCTGCTTGGCATAGTCGTAGTTCTCGGTACCGCTCACGTAGACGGTCTCGTCGTGGCTGACGTAGTTGCCGGACGACGTCTGCGTGAGGTAGCTCGGCATGGGCGTGGTAAAGGAGTCGCAGCCATCAAAGGTCGAACCGTCGATGCGCTTGACCTTGTCGCCAAACTCGATGGAGCGCAGTGAGGAGCAGTTGTGGAACGACCAGAAGCCGTACTGCTCAATGCCTGAGGCATTGGTAACGGAAGAGAGCCGGGTGCACTCCGAGAAGACCTTGTCGCGCAGCACCTTCATACCCGATGAGAGACGCGCCGACGTTAGCCACTCGCACGTCTCGAACGCACCTTCCTGAACCTCGGTCACGCTGTCGGGGAGGCTCACGGACGTGAGGGGCACGCCATAGAACGCCCAGTAACAAATCTTCTCAAGCCCGGAGGGCAAGGAGACCTGGCTCAGGTAGTCGTTTGCGACAAAGGCCTCGGAGGCTATCACACGCGTGCCCTGGGGCACCGCGTAGGAAGACGCGGTCAGCCCAGACGGATAGCCGTAGAGCACGCTCCCGTCCTTGGAGAACAGCACGCCGTTCCGCACGGAGTAGTTCTTGCACCCCGCCGCCACCTTGAAGCCCCGGAAGCTCGGGCAGGCCGCCACCGGGTTGTAGTGGAATTCCCGCTGATAGCTGTATGCCGGCCCGCTGTAGCCCACGGAGTGCTCCATGGGCTCGAGCGCGGCGGGAATGGTGAGCGAGGTGAGGTTGGGGCACGACCAGAAGGCGCGACTCCCAAGCTCCTTGAGACCGCTCGGGAGCTCGATGCTCGAGAAGGCGCACCCCGCAAACGCCTCGTCGCCGATGTAGGTGAGCGTACTCGGAAGCGTCACGGACGTGAGGCTCCCAAACCCGTAGAAGGTGTAGGAGTAGATGTGCGTCACACCCTCGGGCACCGTCACGGACGTCACGTTGAGCTTGTTCGGAACCGAGTCAAGCCAGATGGCCGTCACCCGCTTGCCGCCGATCGAGGCGGGAAACACCAGGCTTGGGCCACTGCCCGAATAGCCGGTGATCGTGGCCGTCCCGTCATCGGCTACCGTGTAGGTGAAGTCGCCGGACACGAGGTCACCGCTCGCGCCCCCGGCACCGCCGCCCGAACGTGTTGCAGACGCACCCGAGGTCGCGCCATAGGCATCTGGCACGAGGTCCTTCTCGGCGTCCGTGCCCTCCTTGGTTGCCGCCTCGTCCGTCACGGGCGCCACAGCCTTGCCATCAAGAAGCGGCGCGTCCGCACGCGCAACCATGGGGGTGCCGAGAAGCGCCGCTCCCGCAAGGGCAACGGCCAGCGCGGCTCCGGCCACCGGGCGGCGCCACAAAACGTTTCTCATCTGAGCTCCCTTCCGTACGTGGGGGTACATTTCATAAAGAGGAGTGTACTCCCCCGCCCGGACAGAGTCTCAACCAAGCGGAGCGGACTCGCCTAGCGCGATCCCCACGCGCCGCGAGAGGTCGATGGCCGGCCGCTCAACAAGGCGCCAGAACACAACGGCAACGGCCATGCACAAGACAAGAGCCACCGCAGCCTGCGCCCAGCCAGTCGTCACGCCAGCAAGGGGGAGCGCCGCCTCGAGCGCCCCGATCACAAGGGAGTGCGACAAGTAGAGCGAGAAGGACACCGTTCCCAAAAAGCGCGCTGGGCGCGCGGAGAGGGCGCGGCGCACGAGGCCGTCCGTCATGGCAAGCGCCACCAGCCCCGCGCAGGCGGCATTCATGAGCGTCTGCAGCGCGGCCGCAGGAGGGGCGCCAAGTTGCCCGAGAATCCCCGCCCGCACGGCCTGAGCAAGCTCGATCACGGCGAGCAGGGCAAGAAGCGCGCCAACCTCCGCCGCAGGCGCCAGGTGCGTCCGTGAAAGCTCGTCCAAGTGCTTGGCGAGCAGCACGCCGAGCCAAAACGTCAGACACAGGCGCAGGGGAAAGTACCCGCACCAATGAGAGACGAAGATGCCCGCAAGAATGGCCAGAGCCGCCGCCCCGTCCCTGCGGACGCGCGCGAGACACGCCACCGCAAGCGGCAGCGTAAGCGAGAACCAGAGCTCCCAGCCCATGGACCATACCGGAGAGTTCACGCGCACGAGAGGGTCTCCAAAGAGGGTCACGGTGTCATCCGACACAAAGAAGAGCACGTCAAACTGCATGAGGATATCGTGCACAACCTGTTGGGGCGTGCCGGCAAAGTCGATTGCCGTGGCGGAGCGTCCCGTTGAGCCCGTGAGCCACGCGACAAGGCCAGCCGCGATGCCGAGGGCAACCGCCGCCACGAGCGGCACGCCCAGCCGGACAATGCGACGCGGGAAGTAGCCGAGCCAGTCGTAGCGCTCCCCCGCGCGCATCCGCGCAAGGGGTGCGAGCGTGAGCACCACGCCTGAGAGCACAAAGAACACCACCACGGCCGGAGCGCCCGGTATGAGCGGGTACGGCCCCTCCGGGCCCCACAGCTCGAGCATCATGGCCACATGAAGCAGCAGCACGGCAACGCAGGCAACGCCTCGAAGGCCGTCAAGCGCGTGGATGCGTGGTGCTTGCGAGGAGGATTGCATGTGTCTCCCGGTTGGTTGGCGTGGACGGCCTTCTATTAAAGCGCACTTCTCGGCACGGTGCCGTGGTGCAAGATCGTCACGAAAAAGGGGCGGCGCCCCATCGCGCCGCCCCGCCTCTTTGTACTTTGGAATCACCCGTGTCAAACGTCGAAAGATGGACGATTGGGAGATATAAACTTGGGCCCGCTTCGAGTGTTCCTGTCATCAGTCCGTTCCGAACTACGTTTCGGAGAACGTTGGCGAGTGCGCTCGCCCAGATGTTATAGGACCTCGGTCGCACGGTCGGCGGGCCCAAACTGCGCGTGATCTTCACTGTTCACTGGACTCGCCTCCTCTTGACGGTCGCTTGGTTGGTAGCGACGGAACCTTTGCTTACTCCTCTTGTTCCCGCTCGCACTGTCTTTACGCACCCGTTTCCGAGCTCTCCGCGGACGGTACGTTTTTCCCGGCGGACGGCACAACCCCCACATCGCGGGCGAGCAGCTCGGCGAGCTCGCGGCTCGAGTGCACACCAAGGCGCGCGTAGGCACGCGCACGGTACGCATTCACCGTTCCCGGTGCCACATGCAGCCGGCTGCAGATCAGCTGCGTCCCCGCCCCGCTCGCGATCCACGTCACCACGCGCGCCTCAAGCTCGCCCAACCCACGGCCGCGCAGGTAGAGGACGCAGCGGTCCTCGTCGGCAAGGAGACCCTCGGCAACATCGTCTTTAGGCAGAAGCGCGGCGGATGCGAGCCAGAGCACCCCGAGCGGGTATCCCACCATCGCAGCAACGCCCAGCCAGTTGATGTCAACGCTCACGAAACCAAAGATGCTGATAACCGGAGAGCTCGTGCCGGGCAGACCGCCCAGGAGCAGCCCCTGAAGCGCCACCGCACCGCAGAGAAACGCGCACCGTGGCGCCATGGACGGCCGAACCCACGGACGCAACCTCCTCGCGCGTGCAACCGCCAGGACTATCACGGGAGGCAGGATAAGAATCGCCAGGACAAGGAGCGCATTGGCAGCCGAGAAAGACGAAACGAGCAGACCAAGCAGCTTTGCCCCGCAAAACCCCACGACAAGAAGGCCGGGCACGAGCGGAGACCTAACGTCGATGACGTCGTCGTCCTTATCGGCAGGAACCACGGGGTCAAGCTCGTCCAGGGACGCAATGCCGAGCTTCTGGCAGGCACGCGCGCGATACGTTGCCACGGAGGAGGCGCTGATTGAGAGCGCCTGGGCAATCTGCGCCTGGGTGTGGCCGGCAAGGAGCCCCTGGGCAACGGCGTACTCGCGGTCAGTGAGGCCCGTTGCATCGGCAAGCTCTTCAAAGGGCGTGCGCGCGCCGGACTTCTCGGCCTTCTCCGATCCGCCCGTTCCCCACAAAACGCCCGTAGCCGCCCAGGCAAGCATGGAGGCGTAGCGAAGCGCCGACTGAACGCCCGCGAGAACACGGTAGAAACCATAGGGCACGGAGCCCAGCCCGCCATTACCGTACACCAGGGAGAGCTCAAAGAACAGCGAGGCAACGTAGGCCACGCCGCAGACGGCCGCAATCAGGACAATGGGGCGCGCGTGACGTCTCAGGCGGTCAACGACAACATAGGCCAGCGCCGCCGCGAGCACCGAGAGCGGAAGCGACGACGACCACGCAAAGTCAAGCGGGCTCATAGCGCAGGACACTCCCATTGAGCTCAGACGGGAGCAGAACTTGAGGTAGTACGTTCCCGCCGGGGCGGCAACAAGAACCGCGCCCCACAGAACCCAAAGAAACATTCGAAGCGTTCTTCTCGCCTGCATTGCGTCTCCTCTCTTCCGTCCGATGCGACCATCGTAGGGAAAGACTCCAGAAGCGTCATGTCGCTGACGCTATGCAACGGCCCGTGACACGCGTATCTCGAGAAAAAAGCGCCCCGAGTCTTACGCTCGGGGCGCGGTGACGCAAGAGCTGTGATGCGCGGCGCTACTCAGCGTCGGCGAGGGCCTTCTTGGCGACCTCGGCGACCTCGGCGAAGGTGGCCTCGTCGCTGTAGGCGATCTCGGCGAGGACCTTGCGGTCGAGCTCGACGCCAGCGAGCTTGAGGCCGTGCATGAGGCGGCTGTAGGTTGACGCCGAACTGAACGCACAAAACAAGACCGCCGCCGAGGCGCAGGCCGCCC
>DXAB01000139.1 GCA_019117265.1 Candidatus Olsenella pullicola | reverse complement strand
GTGGGCTAAGGTCCGCCGCGAGTTCTGCAGCGCGCGTCCTGTGCGCGCGAAGCTGTCCGAGCGCCGGACTTTAGCCCACCCGGCCCCCGACGACTCACTCCTGCGGCGGCCAGGCGAGGAGGGCGTCGGCGACTGCGAGGGCGCAGACTGCCTCGACCACGGGTACCGCGCGGATGACCGCGGTGGTGTCGTGGCGGCCGTGGACCTTGAGGCGGGCGGGCTCCATCGTGGCGAGGTCAACGGAGTCCTGCTCAACCATGACGCTCGAGATGGGCTTGAAGGCACAGCGCACGAGCAGCGGGGCGCCGGTGGTGATGCCGCCGAGGATGCCACCCGCGTTGTTGGTGCGGGGCGCGCAGGTGCCGTCGCGCACCTCAAACGGGTCGTTGTTCTGGGTGCCGCGCATGCGGGCGACGCCAAAGCCGCGCCCGAACTCCACGCCCTTGACGGCGGGGATGCCAAAGAGGGCGCGGGCGAGCACGTTCTCCATGCCGTCGAACATCGGCGAGCCCACGCCCGCGGGAAGGCCGGTGCAGACGCACTCCACGATGCCGCCCACGGTGTCCTTCTCGGCGCGGGCGGCCATGACGGCGTCGACCATGCGCTGGCCGGCGGCCTCGTCGATGGTGGGCATGCGCCGCCCGTCGGCCAGGATGGCCATCTGCTCGGAGAGGCGCGCGTTGGCCTCGGGCGAGTTGTCGAGCGCCGAGAAGGGCTCGTCGGGGATGCCCGCGAGCTCGTCAACATGCGCGCAGACGCTCACGCCGCGCGTGGCGAGCCACTGCAGCGCGAGGCCGCCCGCCACGCAGAGGGGGCCGGTGAGCCGGCCCGAGAAGTGCCCGCCGCCGGGGACGTCCTGCGCGCCGTGCCACTTGGCCCAGGCGGTGAAGTCGGCGTGGCCGGGACGCGGGACGTCGAGGACGTTGCCGTAGTCCTGCGAGCGGGTGTTGGTGTTCTCGATGATGGCGGCGAGGGGCGCTCCGCAGGTCTCGCCGCGCGTGTTGAGCCCCGAGACGATGCGCGGACGGTCGGGCTCCTTGCGCGGGGTGCCCCAGGGGTCGTTGCCGGGAGCGCGGCGGGCAACGAAGGCCTCGAGTGCCTCGAGGTCAACGCGCATGCCGGCGGGAAGCCCCTCCACCACGCAGCCGACGGCGGGGGAGTGGGACTGGCCGAAGACGCTCACCTTGAGCGTGGTTCCAAACGAAGAGGGCATCAGTTCTCCTTAACGCAGCTGCCGCCGAGCCCGACGAGGTCCTCGAAGAAGGTAGGGTAGGACTTTGCGACGCACTCGGCGCCAACGATGGTGACGGGCTCCTCGCAGCGGACTGCGAGCACGGCGGCCATCATGGCGATGCGGTGGTCGTTGGCGGCGTCAACGGTTCCGCCGCAAAGCCGCGGCGTGCCTTCGATCACGAGGTCGTCGCCATCGATGCTCGCGGAGCCCCCGAGAGCGCAGATGGCCGCAGAGACGGTGGCGAGGCGGTCGGACTCCTTGATCCTCAGGCGTGCGGCACCGGTGATCCTCGTCGTCCCCTCAGAGACCGCGGCAACGGCGGCGAGGGGCGGCACGAGGTCGGGACAGCTCCTGACGTCGATCGTCCTGCCCGCAAGATGGTCCGGCTCCACGGCGGCGCCGTCGGGGGAGCGCAGGACGCGCGCCCCAAAGAGCGCGAGCGCGGCGAGCACCTGTCGGTCTCCCTGCGCGCTCCTGTCGCTCAGGCCTCGTACCGCGACGCCCTTCTCGCCCAGCGCTCCCGCAGCGAGCCAGAAGGCGGCGTTGGACCAGTCGCCGCCCACGCCGACGGTGCCGGGGGAGACGAGCCCGCGCGGGGCGGAGACCACAAAGGAGCGGGCCTCGGAGCCGTCCTTGGACACGGCATCCCCCTCTGAGACCTCGGCGCCAAAGCGGGCGAGGGCGTCAACGGTCATCGTGACGTAGGGGAGCGACTCGATGGGCTCTCTGACGAGCACCTCCACGGGCGCACCCATGAGCGGGGCTGCCATGAGCAGGCCGCTCACAAACTGTGAGGAGACGTTGCCGGGCAGCTCAAAGCGCCCGGGACGCAGCTTGCCGCTCACGCTGAGGGGCATCTCCCCCTGCGGAGAGAGCGTCACGCCGTGGGAGACGAGCTCCTCGTAGAGGGGCGAGAGCGGGCGCTCGGGAAGCCTTCCCGAGCCCGTGAGGCGCCCGCCGCGGCCGAGGGCGGCCACTACCGGGAGCAGGAAGCGCAGGGTGGAGCCGGACTCTCCACAGTCGAGAAGGGCGTCGGGGGCGGGCTCGGGGACGTTGTCGGTGGCGGAGCTGCCCGGGACGGGCCGAACGCGAAAGCCCACCCTCGTGCGGGTGATATTTGCCCCGAGCGCCTCGAGACAGCGAACGGTGGCCTCGATGTCCGCCGAGGTGGTCGTGCAGTCAATGTCGGTGGTCCCGGGGGCAAATGCCGCGCAGATGAGCAGGCGGTGCGCCTCAGACTTTGACGAGGGCGCCCTGACCTCCCCGGAAAGCGGGGCCGGTGCCACGACGACGTTCATCAGCGCACCTCCTCGCGGCCGAGCTCGACGAGCTCGCGAAGCTCGTCGAGGGTCGCGCGCCTCACCTCGACGCGGCCCACCTCAACGGGCACGACGACGTTCACTGAGCCCCCGTGGCGCTTCTTGTCGTGCGCCATGTAGTGGAGCAGCAGGTCCGAGGGGAGGTCGCATCCCGTGGGAAGGGCGTGGGCGGCAACGCAGCGCTCGATGCGCCCGGCGGTCTCGCTCGTGCACCAGCCCTTGCGGGCGGAGGCGCGCGCCATCATGCAGAGCCCCGCCGCAACGCAGGAGCCGTGACCGAGGGTGAAGTCGCTCGCAGACTCGATGGCGTGGCCGATCGTGTGGCCGAGGTTGAGCGTCTGCCTGAGCCCGCGCTCGCGCTCGTCCGCGGTCACGACGTCGCGCTTGATCTCAACGTTTCTGGTGACGACGTCGACGAGCCTCCCCTCGTCGGTCCCGGGGGCGTTGAGGGGACGCTCCGTGAGCTCGTCGAGCAGGGCGGGGTCGGCGAGAACCGCGTGCTTGATCACCTCTCCGCAGGAGTCCGTGAGGAGCCTGTGCGGCACGGTGGCAAGACAGCTCACGTCTGCGACAACGGCGCTTGGCTGCCAGAAGGCGCCCACGAGGTTCTTGCCGGAGGGAAGGTCTACGGCGGTCTTTCCGCCAACGGAGGAGTCGACCATGGCAAGAAGCGAGGTGGGAGCCTGCACGACTCGGATGCCGCGCAGGTAGAGCGCAGCGCAGAGCCCCGCCATGTCTCCCGTCACGCCGCCGCCGAGGGCGATGACGGCGTCGTCGCGCGTGAGCCCGCGCTCGGCAAGGCCCTCGAGCAGGCCGCCGAGCACCGAGAGGCTCTTTGACGCCTCGCCTGCGGGAAAGACGAGCCGCTCGGCGACGTCAATGCCTGCGCCCGCAAGCGAGGCCTCGGCCGCCTGGGCGTAGAGCGGACCCACGTTGGTCTCGGTTATCACGCAGGCGCGCTCGGCGCCCGTCTCGCGAACGACGCGGCCCAGCTCGTCGAGGTTGCCGGCGCCAATGTGCACGTCGTAGGCACGCGACTGGGTTCCCACGCTCACGGTGCGCACCTCTTTGCGCGTCTTCTTCTCGCTCATCGTCCCTCGATCTCTCTCTTGATGCGGTCTCCCTCGGAAAGGAGCGACTCAAGGCGCTCGGCGTCGCGGGCGTCAAGCGCGTCCTTGTATGCCTGGAGGTTCGCGATGACGCAGCCCAGCTCCTCGGAGAGGAAGTCGGCGTTGTCAAGGAAGAGCTCGGTCCACATGGGGGCGTTCAGGCGCGCCACGCGCGTGAGGTCGCGGTAGCTCCCCGCCGAGAACCCCCGGTGGCCGCGGGCGGTTGGGCTTTTGACGTAGGCGTTCGAGACCACGTGAGCGAGCTGGGAGGTAAAGGCGATGTTGCGGTCGTGCTCCTCGGCCGTCGCCAGGGTGAAGCTGCCGAAGGCGCAGGGCGCAAGAAGCTCCTTCAGGCGCTCGAGGACGCTCGCGCGCTCGAACTCGTCCATCTCGGGGGGGACCACGACCATCGGCGCGCCCTTGAACATCGTGGCGCGGGCGTGGGCAAAGCCCGAGTACTGCGTGCCCGCCATGGGGTGGCACCCCACGAAGGTGAAGGGGAGGCCCCGACAGATCCTCTCGCAGCGCTCGCAGATGACGCGCTTCACGCCCACTGCGTCGATGACGATGGCGTCGGGTGAGACGAGGTGCGCGTAGCGCTCGAGCCACTCGACGGTGGAGGCGGGGTATCCGGCCAGGACGATGAGCTCGCAGGTGGGGATCGTCTCCTCGTCGAGCTCGCCGGAAACGACCTCGATCATGGCCAGCTCGAGCGTGGAGCGGGTTCGGTTCCAAGCAAAGACCTCCGCGCCGGCGGCGGCGAAGGCCTTGGCGAAGGAGCCCCCCATGAGGCCGAGGCTCACCACGCCGTAGCGGCCCGGCACAAACGTCGGGCGCATCTCGTTGGTGTCTTCCACCTATGCCTCCTCGATGGGTGCCGTAACGGCGTCGCGAATGAGGGCGATGCGCCGCATGGCGTCGGCAAACTGCGGGGGAGTGAGCGCCTGGGCTCCGTCCGACCAGGCCTGCGAGGGACAGTCGTGCACCTCGACCTCGAGGGCGTCGGCGCCCGCGGCAACCGCCGCGTAGGCTGCCGGGCGCACGTAGCGCGTGTAGCCGGTTGAGTGGCTCGGGTCGGCAACTACGGGCAGGTGCGTGAGGTGGTGAAGCACGGGGATGGCGTTCACGTCAAAGGTGTTTCTCGTGCGCGTCTCAAAGGTGCGGATGCCGCGCTCGCAGAGCATGACGCTCGCGTTGCCCTCGCTCATCACGTACTCGGCGCTCATGAGCAGCTCGTCGATGGTCTGCGACATGCCGCGCTTGAGCAGGACGGGCACGCTCGTGCGGCCAACCTCGCGCAGGAGCGGGAAGTTCTGGGCGTTTCTCGCCCCGATCTGCAGGACGTTCACGCCCTTGCGCACGAAGAGCTCAACGTCGCGCGGGTCCATGACCTCGGTCACGACGGGCATCTCAAGCTCGGAGCCGGCCTCCATGAGCAGGTCCAGGCCGCGCTCGCCCATGCCCTGAGAGGTGTAGGGGGAGGTGCGCGGCTTGAAGGCGCCGCCGCGCAGCATCGTTGCCCCGGCATCCCTTGCCGCGCGGGCTATGCGGATGAGGTTCTCGCCCTCTACCGAGCAGGGTCCGGCGATGACCTGGAAGTTTCCGCCGCCCACGAGCACGCCGTAGCCGCAGTCGACGACGGTGTCCTCGGGGTGGAACTTGCGGTTGGCGAGCTTGTAGGGCTCCGAGACGCGCTGGACGCGCTCGATGATGTCCATGCTCTCAAGGATGAAGGGGTCGATGCGCGTGGTGTCGCCGATGATGCCGATGAGGGTCTCGTTGTCTCCCTGGGAGACGTTGGTCTTGAACCCGCGGCCCTCGATCCACCGCACGAGGTGGTCGAGCTGCTCTGTGGTTGCCGAATCCTTGACTACTGCGATCATATGGGCTCCCGTGATGGGGGTGCGGACAATTCCGCGCGATGATACCACGGCGATGTGACCTTGTGGTTACGCGCCCGTCACGTCTTTGGCGGGGCGCGCCCCCGCACAATGCGCTATACTTGTCCCTCGCACGCGCCCATAGCTCAGTGGATGAGAGCGTCTGCCTCCGGAGCAGAAGGTCGTGGGTTCGAATCCCCCTGGGCGCACCAGAGCAGTGCCGAGCGGCCCGAGCCATCTGGTTCGGGCCGCTTTTCCCAGTGCTCGAAGGCGCGGCGGGGCTCGCGGAGACATTCTCTCTTTTTCGTAAGGTTTGATTGGGACCGCGTGGTGCATGGCACAATGACCACGCACAGACGAGAGGAGAGAACGTGGCCGAGAAGAACGAGGCGCTCCGAGGCCTCACGGACGCCGAGGTTGCCGAGCGCGTGGCCGAGGGTCGCACGAACGCCAACACCGACGTCAAGACCAAGTCCGTGCGACAGATCGTCGCCGAGCACGCGCTCACGCTCTTCAACGGCGTCAACCTCGCGCTCGCCCTGCTCGTGCTCGTCACCGGGCAGTACCGCAACATGCTCTTCATGTGCGTCGTCGGCGCCAACCTGCTCATCGGCGTCACGCAGGAGATCCGCGCCAAGCGCATGGTGGACAGGCTCACCATCCTCACGCAGAAGGAGGTCACGGTCATCCGGGGGTGCGGCGAGCGTCAGCTCCCGCCCTCGGAGCTCGTTGCGGACGACCTCATGCGCCTTGCCCACGGGGACCAGGTCCCCGCCGACGCCGTCATCGTGGACGGCTTTGTCTCCATGAACGAGAGCCTGCTCACCGGTGAGGCCAAGCCCGTCTCCAAGGGCCCTGGCGACGAGCTGCTCTCGGGCAGCTTCGTTGACGCCGGAAGCCTCGTCGCGCGCGTCACGCGCGTGGGCGCCGAGGGCTATGCCGCCCGCATCAACGCCGAGGCAAAGTACGTAAAGGCCGTGCGCTCGGAGATCCAGGACACCCTGCGCGCCATCATCCGCCTGGGCACCGTCGTGCTCGTGCCGCTTGGGCTGGGCCTCTTCCTGAGGTCCGTCCTCATGGACGCAGGGAGCCTCAACGACGCCATCCTCACCTCCGTTGCGGCCGTCATCGGCATGATCCCCCAGGGGCTCGTGCTGCTCACCTCGTCCGTCCTCGCCATCGCGACCTTCCGCCTGGGACGACGCATGGTTCTCGTGCAGCAGGCCTACTGCGTGGAGACGCTCGCGCGCGTGGACACGCTCTGCCTGGACAAGACGGGCACCATCACCACCGGTGAGATGGAGGTCGCGAGCGTGGTCGCCGCCCGCGGCGCGTCCGCCGCCAGCGTGGAGCGCGCCCTGGCCACCATCGTCGCCGCCAACGAGGCCGACGCCAACGAGACGGCCCGCGCCATCCTCAAGCACGCCGGCGAGAAGAACGTGGCGGCAGATTCCGTCACGCGCGTCGTGCCCTTCTCGTCCGCGCGCAAGTTCTCCGGCTGCGTAACCGCGGACGGCCGTGCCCTCGTCATGGGAGCCGCCGCCTTTGTCCTCGGCACCGAGCGCGCGCATGAGGCTGACG
>DXAB01000016.1 GCA_019117265.1 Candidatus Olsenella pullicola | reverse complement strand
AACCTGTCTTCGCGCGCGGAGCTGCGTCTGCGTGCGGCGCTGGATCGCTGGGAGCGCTCGTCCCTGCGCGCCGAGGCGCTCGCCTGGCCCGAGGTTCGCCCCGAGGTACCGTTTTTCCAGCGGGTGGACTCGCCGCACGGCGAGTACCTCGAGGGGGCCATGGACCTGCTCTGCTCGGATGGCGCGGGAAGGCGCGCGCTTGTGGTGGACTACAAGACCGGAGACGCCGGCCTTGCGCGCGACGAGGTCTGCGAGCGTCACGCCATGCAGGCGCAGTTCTATGCCGGGGTCCTTCTTCGCGAGGGATTCGAGCAGGTTGAGTGCGCCTTCGTCTGCGTTGAGCGCGACGACCCCAATGCCCCCGGCGAGCCGCTTGTGGTCCGCTACGCGTTTGGCGCGTGACGCACGGCCCTTCTCGGTGCTTTCTGCCCCTGAGGACCGTTTGCGACACTCTGGGCCGTGAAACTGTCGCAAGCGGTCCCCAGCCCTGTGGGTGTGGACGCCTTGCGACACTTTGCCGAGAAGAGCTGTTGCCTTGCGTCCCGCACGTCTCTTTGCGCGTCTGTGTCCGGCCCTTCGGCTAGACTAGGGCTACACGACCACAGCTCATCTGACGGGAGTCTGCCACATGGCATTCGTCCACCTGCACAACCACTCGGACTTCTCGATCCTCGACGCCGCCACGCGCGTCTCGGACATGGTCAAGCGTGCCGTTGACCTGGGCATGCCGGCCCTTGCCCTCACCGACCACGGCTACATGTTCGGCATACCGGACTTTGACCTGGAGTGCCGCAAGTACAACGACGCCCAGAAGGACATGCACCAGTGGAAGCACGACCTCGAGTGCTTCCAGAAGGGCTGGGAGCTCGAGGAACCGGAGGCGGACGCCGAGGACGCGCCGCTGCACGACCGCGTCCACGCGCAGTGGGCCTCTGACGTGCGCGTATGGGAGGAGACCCACGACCTGGAGGCCGTGAGGGCCAACCGACCCTCCCTCATGATCAAGCCCATCTTTGGCTGCGAGGCCTACTTCATCACGGACGACTGCATCGAGAAGGGCACCAAGCAGCACCGCTACCACCTGATCCTGCTTGCCAAGAACGAGACCGGCTACGTCAACCTCATGAAGATGATGAGCGAGGCGGCCTCCGGCGACATGTTCTACTACTACCCGCGCACCACGCTCGACATGCTCCGCCGCTATCACGAGGGCATCATCTGCACCTCGGCGTGCGTCTCGGGCATCATCCCCCGGATGTACTTCTCCGGCCAGCCGGAGGAGGCGCGTCGCTGGGCGCTCACCTACCAGGAGATCTTTGGCGAGGACTTCTATCTCGAGGTCCAGGACCACGGCCTGGCCGACCCCACCTGGGGCGGCTTTACGGACCGCACCCTCTCCGAGCAGATCGTGCGCCTGGGCGCGGAGCTTGGCATCAAGGTCATCGCCACCAACGACAACCACTACCTCACGCGCGAGGACGCGCCCACCCAGGACGTGCTCAGCTGCATTGGCACGGCCTCCAAGCTCGACGACACCAACCGCAAGCGCATGACGGGCACCGAGTTCTACCTCAAGAGCGAGCAGGAGATGCGCGAGCTCTTCTCGTGGTGCCCCGAGGTCATAGACAACACGCTCGAGGTGGCCGAGAAGTGCTCCTTTGAGCTCGACTGGTCCCACATGTACCTGCCCAAGTTCCCGGACCTCGAGCCCGGCGAGACCTCGGAGGAGCGCTTCCGCAAGGAGTGCGAGAAGGGACTGGCCCGCCGCTACGGCGAGAACTGGCGCGAGCTCACCGTTGGCGGCGAGAGCGTCCGCGAGCGCTTTGAGTACGAGTACAAGGTCATCTGCGAGAAGGGCTTTGCGGACTACTTCCTCATCGTGCAGGAGTACGTGCGCTGGGCAAAGCGCAACGGTATCGGCGTGGGGCCGGGTCGTGGGTCGGCGGCCGGCGCCATCGTTGCCTATGCGATGGACATCACCACCTTCGACCCACTCGAGAACGGCCTCATGTTCGAGCGCTTCCTCTCCCCGCAACGCTCCGAGATGCCCGATATCGACATGGACTTCGACGACGAGCGCCGCCTCGAGGTCGTGGAGCACGTGCGCCAGCTCTACGGCCCCGAGCGCGTCTGCCACGTCATCACCTACTCCACGATCAAGGCCAAGCAGGCGATCAACGACGCCGCGCGCGTGCTGGGATTTCCCGTCTGGCAGGGCCAGAAGCTCTCCAAGATGCTCGCCAACGACCCCAAGCTCACGCTCGACCACGCCCTGCACAAGTCCGAGAAGGCCCCCGACCAGTACTCCCCGGACTTTGAGGACGCCTACAAAAACGACGCCGACATTCGCTCCATCATCGACGCGGCGCTCTCCATCGAGGGCCTGCACCGCGGCGAGGGCGTGCATGCCTGCGCCGTGCTCATCGCGCCCACGCCCGTGAACGACCACGTGCCCACGAAGGTTGACACCAAGGGCGGCGTTGAGATCACCCAGTACGAGGGCCACTCCGTGGCGGACATGGGCCTGCTCAAGATGGACTTCCTGGGCCTGAGAACCCTCACGGTCATCTCCAAGGCGCTCGCCAACATCAAGGCCAACCATGGGGTTGACATCAACGTTGACGAGATTCCCTTCGACGACCCGGAGATCTACAAGCTCATGCGCGAGGGCCGCACCGCGGGCGTCTTCCAGATCGAGTCGGCCGGCATGACCTCCACGATCAAGAACATGCGCCCCACCGAGTACAAGCAGGTCGTCGCGTTGATCGCCCTCTACCGCCCGGGCCCTCTGGGCGCCGGCATGGTCACGAGCTACATCAACCGCATGAACGGGCGCGAGGAGGCCGTCTCCTACGACCCGCGCCTCGACGACATCCTGGGCGAGACCTACGGCACCATGGTCTACCAGGAGCAGGTCATGAAGATCTCGATGAAGATGTCGGGGTTCTCGGCCGGCGAGTCTGACTCGCGAATCCGCAAGCCCGTGGCAAAGAAGAAGATCAAGCTCCTCACCGACACGGTCTTTCACTGGGACGACGGCAAGGACGAGACCACCTACGACCACTGGATGAACGGCGCCGTCAAGAACGACTACAAGAAGGAGACCGCTCAGAAGATCTGGGACGACGTCCTCGAGTTTGCGTCCTACGCGTTCAACAAGTCCCACTCCGCGGGCTATGCCATCCTCGTCATGCAGACGGCCTGGCTCAAGGCCCACTACCCGCGCGAGTACATGGCCTCGGTCCTCACCTCCTACATGGGCAAGACCGACAAGATCGTCCACTACGTCACGGCCTACCGCCACGAGGGCGTCGCCATCCTCCCGCCCGACATCAACGAGTCCGGCCGCGACTTCACGGCCGTCCCCGAGGGCGTGCGCTTCGGCTTTGCCGGCATCCGCGGCGTGGGCGAGGGCGTGGGCGAGGCCATCATGGAGGAGCGCGAGAAGAACGGGCCCTTCAGGAACCTCCACGACTTCGTCGACCGCATGGACACGGCCCAGGCCAACCGCCGCGTGGTCGAGGCCCTGATCTGCTCGGGCGCCTTCGACTCGACGGGCTACACGCGCATGCAGCTCATGCGCTTCGTCGACAAGACCAACCCCGAGAACATCATCGACGCGGCCACGCGCCGCCAGAAGGTGCGCGCGAGCGGGCAGATATCGCTCTTCGACCTCTTTGGCGACGTGGAGGGCTCCGGCTTCGAGGAGGAGGTCCCCGAGCCCGACGGCGTGGAGTGGGACCGCTCGGTCAAGCTCGCGAAGGAGCACGAGGTCCTCGGCCTCTACGTCTCCGACCACCCGCTGCGCCCCTACGAGTACGCGCTCGCCAAGAACCGCGACTACACGGTCGCCGACATCGAGGTGGCGGAGGAGTACGCCGACGCATCGGGCGCCGTCCACGAGCGCTTCAGGGTGCCCGAGGGAAAGGTCATCCGCCTCGCCGGCATGGTCTCGGCCGTGCAGAAGAAGACCACCAAGAACGGCGACTCCATGGCCATCGTCACGCTGGAGGACATGGAG
>DXAB01000138.1 GCA_019117265.1 Candidatus Olsenella pullicola | reverse complement strand
GTATGCGCAGCGCCGCGAGGGACAGACGGCGCAGCCGGAGTGTGCGACCGCCGCGAAGGGCAGACGGCGCAGCCGGCTGACCTGAGCCGGGAGCGACACGCAGGCGGAGCCGGCTGGCCCGAGCCGCGGAGCAATACACAGCCGGAGCGGCGGGCATGGCCGTGAGTGGCGCTCTCCGCGCAGGGCGGGGCGGTTTCCGAGCCGTGCGCGCAACGGAGCGGAGGCAGGTGGGCTGCGGACGACCCTCGACGGGCAGCGGGTGGTGGTGGGGTGTGGCCCCCTGGATCGTCGTTGAGGGTTTGACGTTCTTCTCGTTCTTCTCGTTCTTCTCGCCAGCAAAGTTTCGCGGTTTCGCACCGTACGCTCTCGAAACGTGCACGTACTGATAGAATATATTGAAATGTAATGCAAAGTGCATGTTGTAGGAGTCGAGATGAAGTACAGCGAACTGCTTGACAGCGGGGCGGCCCCCGGGGAGCTCCAGTCGTTTCTCGTTGGCGGCAGCGTCGTTCCGGTGAGCATGCGCATACCCGAGAACCTCCGGGATGCCGCGAAGGAGACCGCCGAGCTTTCGGGGATGTCGTTCACGAGCTACGTGAAGATGTGCCTCATCGAGCGTCTGTCCGAGCGGGGGCGATGATGGAGTTTCTGGACAACGTCGGAACAAGCCGGCTCGGGGACGCGCTTGCCGCATCCATCGACGAGGGAGCCAAGCTCTCGATCATCAGCGCTTACTTCACGGTATTTGCCTACAAGGAGCTCAAGGAAGAGCTGTCTAAGGTGGATTCGGTTCGCTTCCTTTTCAGCGAACCGACCTTCGTCAAAGCAATGGAGGACGCCAAAGATCCCCGACGATTCGAGCTCGAGCGCCGCGCCCGCGAGCGCGGTGTGGGCGGCTTGGGCCTTGAGCTCACGCTGAGCAACAACCTTGACCAGAGGGCAATAGCTCGCGAGTGCGCCGAGTGGGTCAGGAGCAAGGGCTCGTTTCGCTCGGCTCGTGTGCGCGGTGCCATCCAGCCCGGTGGCACCTACGTTGTGGAGAACCTCGACGGCAGCGCGCACGGATTCATGGGCGCGAGCGCTGCCTTCACGCAGGAGGGGCTCGGCTACGAGCACCGCCCCGGCACCGTGACGGGCGTGAGCCACTTCGAGGGGGCGGCGGAGACCGCAGGCCTCAAGGCGATGTTCGAGTCGGTCTGGGATAACCCCGCGATGGTCGAGGACGTGACCGAGCGCGTCGCCGAGCAGGTGGAGACACTCTACCGCGAGAACCCGCCCGAGTTCATCTACTTCCTGACGCTCTACCACCTTTTCCGCGATTACATGGAAGACGAGGAGGACAACGGTATCCGCTCCGGCCTCAACTTCGAGGAGTCGGCGGTGTGGAGCAAGCTCTACGACTTCCAGAAGGACGCCGTGGTGGGTGCCATCCGCAAACTTGAGAAGTACAAGGGCTGCATCATCGCCGATTCGGTGGGCCTGGGCAAGACCTACGAGGCGCTTGCCGTCATCAAGTACTACCAAGAGCGCAACGACCGCATCCTCGTGCTCTGCCCCAAGCGCCTTCGCGAGAACTGGACGCTGTGGACCAACGACAACGACGACCGCAACCCGCTCGCCGACGACCGCTTCAGCTACACGGTGCTCAACCACACCGACCTCTCGCGCTATTCCGGCATGAGTGGCGAGGTGGACCTCGAGCACCTGAGGTGGGGCAACTTCGACCTCATCGTCATCGACGAAAGCCACAACTTCCGCAACAAGAGCACCGACGCCGAGAAGAAGGACCGCTACACGCGCCTCATAGAGGACGTCATCAGGAGCGGGCGCCGCACGAAGGTGCTCATGCTCTCGGCGACGCCGGTGAACAACCGCCTGCTCGACCTGCGCAACCAGATCGAGCTCATCACCGAGGGCGACGACGCCTACCTCGCGGACACCGACGGCATCCCCTCCATCACGCAGGTGACCCGCGTTGCGCAGCAGCGCTTCAACGAGTGGAGCAAGCTGCCCGACGAGGAGCGCACGACCGAGAGCTTCGCCGAGACGGTCAACGCCGACTACTTCAAGCTGCTCGACGTGCTCACCATCGCGCGCAGCCGAAAGCACATCACGAAGTACTACGGCGCGGAGAGCGGCACCTTCCCCACGAGGCGGCCGCCGATTTCGTTTCAGACGCCGATCGACCTCGAGGGCGAGCTGCCTCCCATAGCCGAGCTCAACGACATGATTTCGCAGCTCACCTTCGCCCAGTACCAGCTGCTGGGCTACGTGAGGCGCAACCTGCGCAAGAAGTACGAGGACCGCTACGGCGACACCTGGGGCAAGGACTTCGACAGCCAGGTGCACCGCACCGCCGCCGTCGCCAACCTCATGCGCGTGAACGTCCTCAAGCGCATGGAGTCCTCGGTGAACAGCTTCCGCATCACGCTGCGCCGCATCCTCGAGGGCTGCGAGGGCCTGCTCGCCCAGCTCGACGAGCTCGACAACGGGGGAGCCGCATCCGCCGGGGCGACCGGCTGGGACGGCGGCTTCGACGACGATGACGACGCGGCCGAGGAGTTCGAGGCCGGCTCCAAGGTGCAGGTGGACCTTCGCGACGTCGACCCGCTCAAGCTCCGTCCCGACCTCGAGTTCGACGTGACCGTGCTCCGGGCGCTGCTCGGGTACGCCGACGCCGTGACGCCCGAGCGCGACGCCAAGCTCGCCAAGCTCAAGGAGTTCATCGCGGACAAGGTCGCGCACCCGTACAACCCCGACAACCGCAAGGTGCTCGTGTTCAGCGCGTTCTCCGACACGACGACCTACCTCTTCGACCAGCTCGCCCCGTGGCTCAAGAGCGAGCTCGGCATGGAGTGCGCCGAGGTGAGCGGCGACCGCAACCGCACGTACTCGCTCAAGCTCAGGCGCACCTCGTTCGAGAACATCCTCGCCCGGTTCTCCCCGGTCTCCAAGGAGCTCCCAGAGGCGCAGCGCGCCGAGGGCGAGATCGACGTCGTGCTCGCCACGGACTGCATCTCCGAGGGCCAGAACCTCCAGGACTGCGACTGCCTGGTGAACTACGACATCCACTGGAATCCGGTGCGCATCATCCAACGCTTCGGCCGCATCGACCGCCTAGGGTCGCGCAACACCCAGATCCAGCTCGTTAACTTCTGGCCCGACATCGCGCTCGACGAGTACATCCAGCTCGAGGGGCGCGTGAAGGGGCGCATGGCGCTGCTCGACGCATCCGCCACCGGCGAGGAGAACGTGCTCGAGTCGAAGTCCTCGAGCGAGATGAACGACCTCAAGTACCGCCGCCAACAGCTCAAGCAGCTGCAGGAGGAGGTGCTCGACCTCGAGGACATCTCGGGCGGCATCTCCATCACCGACCTGCAGTTCGACGACTTCCGCGTGGAGCTCCAGCGCTACGCGAAGGAGCACCCGGGCCTGCTGGAGAACGCGCCCATGGGCGTGCACGCCGTGGCGCCCATCCCCGACGAGCTGCGCGACGAGGTGAAGCCCGGCGTCATCTTCTGCCTCATGCAGAACGACGACGCGCGCAACCCCATGGACGCCAACCCCACCTTCCCGTACTACGTGGCCTACGTCACCGCAGACGGCTCGCGCGTGACCAAGCACACGCAGCCGAAGGCCGCGCTCGACGTCATGCGCGCCGCCTGCGCAGGCCACGTTGAGCCCGTCGCCGACCTCTGCCGCGCGTTCAACCGCGAGACGAAGGACGGTCTCCGCATGGGCGCATACACCGACCTGCTCAACACCGTGGTCTCCTCGATCACGGGCGTTCAGGAGGAGAAGGGCGTGGACTCGCTCTTCAGCCTGGGCGAGGTCGGGGGCGGCGCGGTCTCCGGGTTCGACGACTACTCGCTCGTGAGCTTCGTGGTGCTGCGATGAGCGTCGAGTGGAACGACATATTCCGGCTGCCCCCGGCCGCCCTCGCCGGTAGGCGCGTGCCCAAGGCCACGCTCCTGCGCAATGCGCGCCTCACGCGGATTGAGCAAAAGACGCTGGACAAGGTCTCGCTCATCGAGCACTGGGCGACCGTCCAGAAGTCCTCGACGCGCATACCACCGCACGTCGACGATGAGCGCGACATCCAGGCAGTCGTTTTCCTGCGCTGCGAGCTCACGGGCCGCTCCGCCGCCTACGCTGAGCTGGCGCGCGTCATCCATCCGTGCTTCCCCAACCCCACGGTGTTGCTGTTCGAGAACGGCGGCGAGGTGTGCCTGAGCTGCGCCGTTACGAGGATGAACCAGGTGGAGCGCGGCGCGACCGTGGTGGAGGACGTCGCGTCGACGGGAGGGTTCGACCCGACCGACCCGCTCTACGCGTTGCTTCTCAACGACCTGGCGCTCGACCGGATGCCGCAGGGGGACCTCTACGAGTACGTGCGGGAGCTCTCGTGGCTCCTGCGCCTGGGGCGCCTCGCGGGCCCGCTCGGCTTTTGCCCGAGCTGCGCGCCCGCGCAGCGGGCGCGCCTTCTCGAGCTATCCGCCGAGCGGGATTCGCTCGCGGCGAGGCGAAACGCCATCGCCGAGCAGCGGCGCAGCCGGGACCTCGCCCTCAACGAGACGGCGAAGCTGCGCATGGAGCAGCGCGACACCGAAAAGAAAATCGGGGCAATCATCGGAGAGATCAAGGAGATCTGCCATGGGTGAGATTGAAAAGATGGACCTGGAGTCGGCAAACCTTGTCGACGAGCGCATCGAGCGGATGCGCGAGCTGTTCCCCGAGGTGTTCTCCGAGGGAGGCATCGACTTCGACAAGCTGAGACTCGAGTTGGGTGATGAGGTCGATGACGGCGACGAGCGCTACGCATTCACCTGGCCGGGAAAGAAGGATGCCATTCGGCAGTCGCAGACCGTGAGCGCTGCCACGTTGCGTCCCTGCGTCGAAGAATCGCGAGGTCGAAATGGCGAGGACGGCAGTTTCGACTCCGACAACCTCTACATCGAGGGCGACAATCTCGAGGTCCTGAAGCTCCTGCAGCGCGCCTACCACGGTAAGGTGAAGCTCATCTACATCGACCCGCCGTACAACACTGGGCATGATTTCGTGTACCACGACAGCTTTGGTGACACCATCGAGAACTACAAAGAGCAGGCTGGGCTTGCCGGGCAGTCGAATGCTGACACAAGCGGACGCTATCACAGCGCATGGTGTTCGATGATGTATCCAAGGCTGCGGCTTGCAAGGGAGGTTCTATCAGAGGACGGGGTCATTTTCGTCAGTATCGACGATAACGAACTAGACAATTTAAAGAAACTCATGGATGAGGTTTTCGGAGAGAACTGCTTTGCCGCACGGTTTATGTGGACCAAGACGATGACACCTCCTGCATTGTCCTACAAGTGTCGGAAGACAACGGAATACGTGCTTTGCTATGAGAGAACCGAGAACAACTCAAAGTTCTTTGGAGACTGGTTGGATAATGGCGATGCCCCGCTGCTCAATACCGGAAATCCTATCAAGACGTTGCTCTTCCCGGCAGGCGTGATTCGGTTTCCGTTTCAAACTCATGGAATAATACCGGCCGGCATCTACGATAGCCTTAAGGTTGAAAACGACATTCTTACTACCGACTGCGTTAACACAAACGAGGTTAGACTAACTGGCGCGTTCAAGTGGCAGCAGGCAACCCTAGACGATGAAATACAAAAAGGAACCGACTTTGTAATAAAGACGCGAAAGATGTCCATTCGTTTTCAGCGTCAGGATAGTGATGACAAATATAAAACCCCTACCAATTTCCTGCCGATAAAGTTTGATGGTTCAAATGGCGTGGGAACAAATGAATCCGCATCAAGTGAGATGGACGCAATTGGTATGGGAGGGATATTTGACTACACCAAGCCCCTGTCGCTAATCGAAGCAATAATTAAGATGCGCTGCTTTATTGAAAAAGACGATATCATTATGGATTTTTTTGCGGGATCATCGTCTACGGCGGCTGCCGTCATGCAACTTAACGCCTCTGACGGAGGCACGCGCAAGTCTATATCAATCCAACTCCCAGAAGTCCTGAGTGTTGAAGCGGCGACCGACTCCTCTTCGCGTCGACGCATGGAACGTGCTATTGAGTTTTTAGACGACATCCAGCGCCCGCACCTCCTTACTGAAATAGGCAAAGAAAGACTTCGTCGCGTAGGTGCGGATATAATCGAAGCTGACAGCAAGACAAATCCTTTCCTATTCGATAGGAGTATTAACAATTCTATTGACGTTGGCTTCCGCGTCTTCAAGCTCGACGAGTCCGGTATTCGTAAGCCTGAGGAGGGGCAGCTCCTCATCGACCGCGTCAAACCCGACCGCAGCGACCTGGACATCATCTTCGAGATGATGCTCAAGTGGGGGCTCGAACTCACCTTCCCCGTCGAGGAGGACGAGGTCTGCGGCTATCCCATCTATTCCGTCGCCTACGACGAGCTCATCTGCTGCATGAAGCCGGGCCTCACGGTGGACGTCCTGGAGGGCATCGCCACGCGCGAGCCGCGCCGCGTGTTCCTGCTCGACTCCGCCATCGACGACACCGTCAAGCTGAACGCGCTCCAGATCTTCAGGCGCGCCGAGGAGCGCACCCAGCAGAAGATCGACCTGAGGACGGTGTAGCCATGCCCCAGCTCGAGTTCAAGTACTCCGCCGACCAGCAGCACCAGATAGACGCAATCAACGCCGTCTGCGACCTCTTTCACGGGCAGGAGCTCGCGAGCGCGCGGTTCACCGCCGGCTCGTACGGAGGGATCCTCGAGGGCGCGGACGTCGTGGGCTACGCCAACGGCATGCGCATCTCCGCGCGCCAGCTCGAGGAGAACCTGCATGCGGTCCAGGAGTCGAACAACCTCGCACCCACGAGCGACCTCACCGAGGGGAGGCTGCGCGACTTCACCATCGAGATGGAGACGGGCACGGGCAAGACCTACGTCTACACGCGCACGATCTACGAGCTCAACCGCCGCTACGGCCTCACGAAGTTCGTCATCGTCGTGCCGTCGGTGGCCATCCGCGAGGGCGTGAAGAAGAGCTTCGAGAGCACGAGGCGGCACTTCGACGAGCTCTACGACCACACGCCGCTCGAGTCGTTCGTCTACGACTCGGGCAAGCTCGGAGACGTGGGCAACTTCGCCCTTTCCAGCTCCATCCAGGTCATGATCATCAACATCGGCGCCTTCAACAAGGAGCTCGCGAGTGACGAGAAGAAGGGCGTCACGAACATCTTCTACCGGCCGAGCGAGAAGCTCATCGGCGGCGCGAGCCCTCAGGAGCTCGTCTCGCAGTGCAATCCCGTCGTCATCATCGACGAGCCGCAGAGCGTTGACAACACGCCCAAGGCGAGGGCGGCGATCCGCAGCCTGGGCCCGCTCTTCGTGCTGCGCTACTCCGCCACCCACAGGCAGGTGCTCAACCGCGTGTACCGCTTGGGTCCGGTCGAGGCGTTCCAGCAGAACCTCGTGAAGGGCATCGTGGTCGACTCCGTGCAGAGCGACGCCGACCTCAACGGCGCGTACGTGAAGCTCGATTCGACGGACGCGAGGAACGGCTACTCGGCCAAGCTCACGATCGACGTGAGGAAGAGGCGCGGCGTCGGCCAGGACCGCAAGCGCGTCACCATCAAGACCGGCGACGACCTCTACCAGAAGTCAAACGAGAACGAAGACTACGCCGACGGTTGGGTCGTCCAGAACATTGGCACGGACCCGGGCGGCGAGTTCGTCCTCTTCCAGAACGGGACCTACCTGGAGCTCGGCGAGGCGTTCGGGGACGCCGCCGCAGCCGCGGTGAAGCGCGCGCAGATCGCGCAGACCATCGAGGACCACCTCGACCGGCAGCTGCGGCTCTATAAGCTCGGCATCAAGGTGCTGTCGCTCTTCTTCATCGACAAGGTCGAGAAGTACCGCCTCTACGAGCCGGAGGTCCACAACGGCGAGTACGCCGACATCTTCGAGGAGGAGTATCGACGCATTGCAGGGCGCGCCGACTGGCAGCGGAGATACGAGAAGGCCGGCGTGCCGCTCCCTCTTGACCCCATTCCGCTTCATCAGGGCTACTTCGCGCGCGACGCCAAGGGCAAGTTCAAGGACAGCCGCGAGGGCGCGAGCACGGCCGCCGACACGAGCGCCTTCGAGCTCATCATGCAGAAGAAGGAGACGCTGGTGTCGCTGCCCGACGGGCGGGACCCCGACAAGGACGTCGCCTTCATCTTTTCCCACTCCGCGCTCAAGGAGGGCTGGGACAACCCCAACGTGTTCCAGATCTGCACGCTCGTGGAGACCAAAGACACGCTCACCAAGCGCCAGAAGATCGGGCGAGGCCTGCGTCTGCCCGTGAACCAGGACGGCGAGCGCTGCTACGACCCCGAGGTCAACGAGCTCACCGTGATCTCCAACGAGAGCTACGACGACTTCGCGCGCAGCCTGCAGAAGGAGTTCGAGGAAGAGGGCATGCGCTTCGGTGTGCTCTCCCCGGAGAGCTTCGCGAGCCTCGTGCTCACCATGCCCGACGGCAACGAGGAGCGCTGCGGATACGAGCGCTCGAAGGCGGTCTACCAGACGCTCGTCGACGAGGGCATGGTGACCTCGAAGGGCGCGATCACGTCCGAGCTCAAGACCGCTGCGGAGACAGGGCAGGTTCCCCTTCCCGCCGACATCGCGGCGATTCCCGACGCTAAGGAGCAGGTCTGCGGCGTCATCCTCCACAAGGCGCAGAAGCTCCAGATCCGCGACAAGAAGAAGGAGGTCGTCGTCGAGCTGGAGAAGGACGTCACCGCCGACCCCGCCTTCCAGGCGCTCTGGGAGCGAATCCGCCAGACCACGCGCTTCGAGATGAACATCGATACCGACGAGCTGGTCGAGAGAGCTGTCGAGGGCATCCGGCGCATGCCGAAGGTGAAGCCCATGAAGGTAATGGCGTCTCACGCCAGCCTCGACGTCGGTGACGCCGGGGTAAGCGTCGTCTCGGAGAGCATCAGCACCAATCTCGTAAACGTCGAGGGACAGAAGGCGTATAGCCTGCCTGACCCCATCTCCGAGCTTCAGGATGCCGTGGGACTCACGCGCGCAACGATAGCGAGGATCCTCGAGGAGAGCGACTACCTCGAGCAGTTCCGCACTGACCCCATGACCTACCTCTCGCAGGTGGCGGCGAAGATCGAGGCGGCGAAGAACGAGGTGGTCACCAAGGGCATCAAGTACACGAAGCTGCCCGAGTCCGAATGGTACACGATGGACATCCTCGCGGTGGACGACCTGCGCGCCTATCTGGGCCAGAACGCCTGGAGACCAGCTCACCACAAGAGCATCTACAGCTACGTGGTGTATGACTCCTCCACCGTCGAACAGCCCTACGCCGTGGCGCTCGACCGCTCCGAGATGGTCAAGGTGTTCGCGAAGCTGCCGAGCAAGTTCAAGATCGACACGCCGCTGGGGAGCTACAACCCCGACTGGGCGTACGTCGAGGAGGTTGAGGGGCGCGAGCGCGTCTACTTCGTCACGGAGACAAAGGGCAAGGCGCGCGGAGCGAACCGCCCGACCGAGGAGGCGAAGATCGACTGTGCGGAGAAGCACTTCGAGGCGCTCGGCCTGGGCCCCGACTTCCACTATGACGTGGAGATCGAATATCACTATGCGAGCGCATAGGAAGGCGGGGCGTAAACGTTGAAAAGGATTGACCTGCATATCCATACCAAGAAGACGGATTGGGACCTAGATTTCAACTTCGACTTCGACCAGCTTCTTAAGCATGTTACTGACTGGGATATCGATGCTATCGCCATAACGAATCACAACACCTTCGATCTGCCTCAATACCATGAGATAAGGTCGAAGTTGTCGGGCAAGTGCGTCGTCTTTCCGGGAGTTGAGGTCAGCGCTCTCGATACACATCTGCTTCTTATCTGCGACCCCACTACGGCTGACCAATTACCTGGCATGTGTGACGCCCTGAGGGGTTATTTAAGTAGCGTGGAGGATTCTGCGACGCTTGATGAGTTGGAAAAGGCGTTTCCTTTGCTGGAGGATTTCATCGTCATTCCACACTATGAAAAGAATCCAGCGATTAGCCACGAGAACCTGAATGCGCTTGGACGCCGCATATCTGCGTGCGAGACCTCCAGCTTAAAGAAGGCCCTTAGGTTTTCGAAAACCAAGCCGGTCCCCTATCCATTTGTCTATTTCACTGATTATCGCTTTGGAAGCGAAGACGCATCGGGTGACAGACCCGCGTACAAACCAGGTGCGACTTACGTAAGGACGGAGAGCTGCGGGTTCTCTGCTATACGCAGGGCGCTCAGGGAGGGCGAGTGCGCCCTCACTTGGGACGGATCGGAATCTCTGGAGATATACCCTGGAATGACCGCGGCAGCGGGCGTTAACTTGATTCTCGGCAAGCGTTCTACCGGCAAGACACATACCCTTGAGAGAATTGCCGCGCTATGCGACGAGGAAGATTTGTATTACATCGAGCAAGGAGATCTCGTCAAAGCGAGCAAGGAGGAGGAGTTCTACTCGTCTCTCGAGAGCAAATTTGCATCCGGCTGCAATCGCTATCGGTCGGCGCTGCAAGAACTCGTTTCCGAAGCGGGGAAAATGGGTTCGGACAAGAAGCGCAGTTCTGCCATATCTATCTATCTGCAGAAGTTACGTCGCCACGCCGAAACGAAAACAGAAAACGACTCCTTCTCTAGTTGTACGCTGTTCAATCGCGTCGGCATCTCGGAGATCAGCTGCGACGAAGACCATCGCCTCATCGAAGCTATCACCACGATTCTCGATGCTGACCGATACGCAGATGCTCTCGAAAGAACCGTGGGCAGAAATAACCTTCTTTCGTTTCTGGAGATTGTCGTCAACGAGACCAGGGCTCTAGAGATGGAAAGGGAGGCAATAAGAGCCGCTAACAAGGCGACGCTTGCGGTACAGTCCAAGCTCAATCAGTCTTCCGTGGACCCCTATCCTCAGCCAACGCTCTTCGGGGCATTTCAGAACGAAGCGTTTTTCGGAGAGTTCTCTAAGCTGATTGAGAAGACTTGGGCTCCAACCATTGTGGCAAGGGATCATGGATCTCATTTCGCAAAATACGAAATCATCGCCAAGAGGTCGAAATTCGCTAATGCTACCGAGGTGAAGAAGGCTCTTCATCTTTCCCATTCAACCAGCCTCGACGGGATAACGCGCAAAAGTGCGCGCGACTACATCAATACTCTCCTTGAGATCGATGGCGTTGCCGACATCACCCCTGGTTTATTTGATATCCAGATTGAAATTAGGGACGAGCGTGGATCGAAGCCATCCGGTGGTCAACGCACAGAGTGCGTCTTTCTTGGCAGGCTTGCTGAGGCCGCTGAAAAGAGCGTGGTCCTCATTGACGAACCGGAGTCCTCTTTCGACAATCCGTTTCTTGATGAGCATATTGCGGCCCAAATCAAGAAAATCGCTGAGTCCTCGACCGTCTTCGTGACCACTCATAACCAAGTCCTTGGCTTTGGCTTGAAACCGAACAAAGTGTTTATTACTTCTTACGACGAGGATACTGCAGCATACAAAATTCACTGCGGCGATTTAGCAGATGCCGCTTTGTCCGGTGATGATCCCGAATCCAAGATACCAACGGTTGACTCCATTATTGAAATCCTTGAAGCAGGGCGTGATTCGTATGAAGACAGACAGGGGTATTACGAAGGGAAATTATCATGATTAAGGTGCTGAGCTGGGATGGGCATGACGGGAGCTTTCGTCTATCTGAAAACGATAGCAGCCATCCAATCCGAGATATTTCGGAGGATGACGTTCTGTCTATCATGCGCCTTATTCTGGAAGACGCTAACTCTATTGAAATGGACCCTATACCAACTGACAGACAGAACGCAAACCAGGCTGCGCTAGTAATCTATGAGGAACTCCATAAGCAGTTTGATCAAATGGTCAAGAAAAGAGACGAAGTAATCGAGCGCATTGACAAGCAGTTTGAGCATGCGCGCTCATATTACTCGCAAACCGATATTGATGGTTTGTTTGATGAACCAGCAGGCCAGGAGCTGCAGCCTGACGCTTGATCACTCAAGCGCGATCAATAATCCATTTTCATCTTGTGACACGTCCGTAGCCTGTACCCATCGTTTGGGTGCGGGCTTTTTGTTTGCCCGCCTTATGGAAAGGACGGGCAGATGGATGGTTTGCAGGACGAGGCGAAGCAGGTCGACGAGATCGCGACGCGACAGCAGGGCTTGCAGGACGGCGGGCAGACGTCGCAGGCGGAGGTGACGGCCGGGCTCCAGGGAGCTGGCGGTGTTGGCGACGGCGGTGACGTGACCGAGAGAGCTCGCGCGGACTACGAGGCGGCGCTCGCGGAGCGCGACGCTCGCATCGCGGAGCTGGAGGGAGAGATCGCGGAGGCGGCCAAGACCGCCGAGGGCGCGGAGGCCCTGCGCAAGGAGATGGACGAGCTGCGCCGCAGGGGCGACGAGGAGCGCGTCGGCTTCGAGCTGCGGCTCGCGGGCGCGCGAAACGTGAAGGCCGCCCGCGCCCTTCTCGCCGACCACGACAACGACATAGAGAAGCTCAAGGCCGCGGAGCCCTGGCTCTTCTCGGCCTCTCCCGCCCCCACGCCCACGGGCGCGACGGGGCTGCCGAACGCGGGCGCGGCCACCGACGAGGGCGCGCAGATGAGGCGCTGGCGCAAGATCGCCGGCATCGACGACGAGGAGGAATAGGACATGGCGAACTCCATCGCATCCACCAAGAACTACACGAGCATCCTGGACGAGGTCTACAAGAGGGCCGCGTGCTCGACGTGCCTGAACTCGCCGCGCCGCATGGCGCGCGCGGGGCGCAACGCCAAGGAGATCATGGTCCCGAAGATCGAGGTCACGGGGCTCGGCGACTACACCCGCAACGTCGGCTACAAGACGGGCTCGATCACCTACGAGTTCGAGACCAAGATCATCGTTCAACACGCCCGGGGCCAACGCCAAC
>DXAB01000137.1 GCA_019117265.1 Candidatus Olsenella pullicola | reverse complement strand
AAGGGGCTCTCCCACTGCTATGAGTGCGCCGAGCCCTGCCGCAGGGGGATTCTCGCCAAGATCAAGCCCCGTGCGTTCACCGAGTTCGCCCGGAGGTTCGGCGAGGGACGTCTCCTGGACTGCCTCGCGCGCAACGAGGCGGCCGGCGTCGTCTATCACCGCGAGGGCGTCGTCGGCGACTACGACGACATAGACGACCTCGAGGAGCTGATCGCGTTCATCGAGACCGGGCGCAAGACAAAGGGGTGAACAGGCCTGTTTATTGTATATGGGTCGTTCCGGCAGAGATTGGCCGGCTACCGCAAGAGCCCCGCGAGGTTGTGCGAGAACCGCTCGCGGTCCTCGTCCGTGAAGGCCGCCGGACCGCGCGTGCGCCCGCCGGCGCGACGGACCTTCTTCTCCTCGTGACGGATGAAGAGGTCCATGTCAATCGTCGCCCTCGAGTACACGCGGCCGCGCACGCCTATGGCCGCCGCGCCGCGCCCCAGCACCATGCTGGCGAGGCCTATGTCCTGCGTGACCACCACGTCGTCCGGTTGCAGGCGCTCCACGATGGCAAAGTCCGCGCTGTCAGCGCCAACGGAGACGTCGAGCACGTCCACCCAGAACCCGGCGTGGGTCGCGTCTGCGCCACGGGCGTGAGCGGCGTCGCGCGGGTCGTCGCGCCGGACGTGGCGCTCCAGGTTCTGCGTGGTGTTGCCCACGATGACGACGGGAACCCGAGCCCGACGGGCGCAGGCGAGCGCCTCGCGCGTGACCGGGCAGGCGTCGGCATCCAGGTAGAGCGTGCGCATGCGGCGGCGACCTCCTCGACGTTCTTCTCGACATGCCCCGACCCTACGCAGTATACGGCGAGTAGCCGCGGGCGCGGGGCCGGGGCAAGGGCGTCCTCGTCCGTCCGCCTACGCCACCTGGTGCCGCCTGAAGGAGAGCGCCGCCAGCGGCGTCGACACGAGCGAGACCAAAGCGTAGGTCGCGACGACCATGCCAATCAGGTCGAGCACCATGGGCCCCAGCGGGTAGGACTCGAGCGCCGAGAAGGGCACGCTGAAGTTGGCGAAGTTGAGCGGGAAGAGCGCCAGCACGCGCTCGAGGATTCCGATGCCACCCGAGGGCACGAGCCCCGTGAGCAGGACGAGCACCACGTCCGTCAGGAAGACCGAGAGGGTCGAGCTCGTGCGCGAGGACAGAGCGAGCGTGAGGCACGCAAAGCCCAGGCACGCGGCGTACATGAGGCCCACCAAAACGAGCGCCGCCTGCCCCGCCGTGAGCGGGTAGGGAGAGGAGAGCGCCATGCTCTGCATGGAGAGGCCAAACCCATCCGCGCCGTAGAAGACGAGCGAGAAGCCCACGATAATGACGGCGCAGAGCAAGAAGTATGCCGTTGCATAGGCGAGCGCGGCGACGACCTTCGCCGCGACGAGCGTGGAGCGGCCCCGCCTCGTGGCAAGCACCACGGCGTCCGCGCCGGACTGATACTCAAAGGAGAAGGTCGGGGCAAGGGTCACGCACACCGCCAGGATCGAGAAGAGGAGTTGAGAATTGCTTGACCATGTCCGGCTACCATTGAGGGGCTCCGGGTTCGACGGGAGGGATCATGGACGTGACGCGCGAGGGGTACCGGGACGCGCCCCTCATTCTCATAGTGGACGACGAGGCTGACATCGCGGACATGCTCGAGTCGTACTTCAGGCTCGAGGGGTGCCGCACGCTCGTGGCGCGCGACGCCGCGGGCGCGATCGAGGCGGCGGGCAGGGCGCCCGACGCCATACTCCTCGACGTCAACCTGCCGGACGCCGACGGCTTCTCGGTGTGCCGCACGATCCGCGAGCTCGTGGCCTGCCCCATCATCTTCCTCACCGCCCGCGTCGAGGACGCCGACGCGATCGCCGGCTTCGCCGCGGGCGGAGACGACTACGTGACCAAGCCCTTCTCGCTCGAGGTCCTCGGCGCACGGGTGAGGGCGCAGCTCGCACGCGAGCACAGGCGCCTCGACCGGGCGACGGTGCGCTTTCCGGGGGGCATCGTCGTGGACTTCGCGCGCCGCGAGGTCCGCGTCGCGACCGAGGGCGACGGGCACGGCGAGCGCGTCGCCACCCTCGCGCGCAAGGACTTCGACATCGTGGCCCTCCTCGCCCGCAGGCCGGGGCAGGTCTTCGACCGCGACATGATCTACGAGCGCGTCTGGGGCGAGCCCGGCGACTCCTCGGTGGTGACGGAGCACGTGTGGCGCATCCGGCGCGCGCTCGCCGAGGCCGGCTGCGCGACGGAGCCGCTCAGGACCGTGTGGGGCGTGGGGTACTCGTGGCGCGCGTGAGCGGGGCGCTGCGGGGTCTGCGGTCGCGCGCGGCAAACTGCTCCGTCCGCACGGCCTTCGCGCTCTACGCCGCCGTCGCGCTGCTCGCCGCGCTCGCGCTCTCGTTCGTCGTCACCGGGCTCCTGGGGCTTCTCGCCAACTCCCTGCTGCCCGTGGACCCGTACGCGTACTCCGGCACGTACGTCTACGACGCGCGGAAGGGGGAGCTCGTGCCCGCCGAGGCGCTCTCTTGGTACGAGATACCCGCCTCGGAGGCGCTCTACGAGAGCTCGTCGGTCCAGGTCACGACTGACGCAACCGACGTCGTCATCCTCTACGTGGAGTCACGCGCCGATGCGGGCAAGCTGCCGATCGCGGTGGACGCGCCGCCCGCGGAGGCCCGCGATGGGGAGCTGACGGACCTCGCGTGGTGGACGGGCGCCGAGGGCGCGCAGGGCAAGTCGCTCGACTTCGCGGACGTCGCCGCCTACGACGCCGTGGCCCGCGCCGCGCGCCCCGGGTCCGATGACGCCGAGCGGCTCGCCGAGGAGCTGCCGGCAAACGCTGACGGGGAGCGCCCCGCAGTCTCCAACGTGGGCTACTACCTGCCCTATCCTGGCGACCCCAGCGCGTACCGGGCGCTCGCGTGGCTGGCGGTGGCCTCGGTGCCCGCGATATTCGCCGCCTGCCTCGTGGTGGCGGGAAGGCGCTTCTACCAGAGCCGGCTCGCGGGCCCCCTTGCGGCCATGGACGACGCAGCGCATCGCATCGCGGCCAACGACCTCGACTTCCGCGTCCGCGCGACGCGCGACGACGAGCTCGGGAGGCTCTGCGGGCAGTTCGAGGCCATGCGCGCCGAGCTCGCGCGGACCGAGGGGGAGCTCTGGCGCGCGGCCGAGAGCCGCCGCCAGGTCAACGCCGCCTTCGCCCACGACCTGCGCACGCCCCTCACCGTGGTGCGCGGCCAGGCGGAGCTCATCGCTAGGATCGCCGAGAAGGACGACGTGCGGGCGGCGGCCGCGGCGATCGTGCGCCAGGCCGAGCGCCTCTCCGACTTTGCCGACTCCATGCGCGGGCTCGACGCGCTCGAGGCCGCCGAGGTCGACCCGGCGCCACTCGACCCGGCAGCGTGGATGCGCGGGGCGGAGGCAGACGCCCGAGAGGTGGTGCGGGGCGCGGGCAGCGGCCTTGTGGTCGCAAGCAAGGGCCTGCCGTCGCTCGTCATGGCGGACGGCCGCGCGCTCTCGCGCATCGCGGACAACCTCGTTGCCAACGCGGCGCGCTACGCCCGCTCCGAGGTGGGCGTCTCGCTCTCGTGGGAAGACGACGAGCTCGAGCTCGTCGTCACCGACGACGGCCCCGGCTTCGGAGAGGCCGCCCTGGAGCGCGCGGCGGAGCCCTTCTGGGGCGAGTCCAAGGGGGCGGGCGGTCACCTGGGCCTCGGGCTCTACGTGGCGCGGCTCCTCGCCGAGAAGCACGGCGGGTCGCTCGAGCTGGCGCGCGCCGAGGGAGGGGGTGCGCTCGTTCGGGCGCGCGTGTCCGCCCCAAAGGCCCCGCCCGTCGCCCCCGACGCGCCTGATGCGTGACGACCCTCGGGTCTTTTTGCCCCCTCATCTTCCGTTGATGCTTTCTTGACCTTCCTCCCGTAGCCTACGTGCGGACGGCAGGCACGATGACGGGAGACCCCATGAGCGAAGGCAGCGAGGAAGCAAGGACGACGGCAGGCGGCAGGCGGCGGCGCGCGTGCGCCGTGGCGGCGACGGCGGCGCTGGCGGTCCTTGCCCTCGCGCTTGGCGTCGCGTACGGGCCCGAGCTCTGGGGGTTCTTCACCGACGGGGATGCCGTCCGCGCCTGGGTTGACGCCCAGGGGCCGCTCGCGCCCGTGGCCATGGGCGCGCTCGTCGTGGCCCAGATCGTGGTCGCGGTGCTCCCCGGAGAGCCGGTCGAGCTCGCGGCGGGCTACCTCTTCGGCTTCTGGGAGGGCACGGCGGTGTGCCTGGCGGGCGGTCTGGTGGGCACGCTCGTGGTGACCGTGCTGGTGAGGGCGCTCGGGATGCGCGTCGTGCGGACGTTCTTCTCGGCAGAGCAGCTGGAGAGCGTCTCGTGGCTGCGCGACTCCGCACGCTTCGAGCTCCTGATGCTCGTCGTGTTCCTCATCCCCGGCACCCCCAAGGACGTCCTCACCTACGCAGCGGGGCTCACCACCTGCCGCTGGTGGCGCATCGCGGCCATCGCCACGGTGGGGCGCATCCCCTCGGTCGTGACCTCGACGCTCGCCGCGGGGTTTGCCTCTCAGGGCGACTGGGTCGCGGCGGGAGCCACGTTCGCGGCGACCCTCACCCTCGTCGGCGCCGGCGCGGCAGCTTACGCCGCCATGAGGCGCAAAGAGGCCGCGAGGCAGGGTCAGCCGAGGTAGAATGGGCGGGAAGCCGGCCGAGAGGAGACCCATGGAAGCCCGCTCCCCCGCCACCCCCGAGAGCGCCGAGCGCATCCGTCGCGAGCTTGAGGCGCTCGCCGACCCCGCGTATCGGGACTTCCAGGCTAAGCTCGTGCCGACCGTGGACCCCGCTCGCATCCTCGGCGTGCGCACGCCGGCGCTGCGGACCCTCGCCAGGAGGCTCGTCTGCGAGTGCCCGGACGGCGTCCGCGCGTTTCTCGGCACGCCCGCCCACATGACCTACGACGAGATGAACCTCCACGGCGAGCTCATCGGCCGCGTTGCCAGGACGCCCGAAGAGGCGTTCACACTGCTCGACGCGTTTCTCCCGCACGTGGACAACTGGGCTACCTGCGACCTCATCCGCGTCCCCGCCTTCCGGCGCGACCTGCCCGCGGTGCTCGAGCGCATCCGGAGCTGGGTCGCCTCGGAGCCGGAATACGCGGTGCGCTTTGGGGTGGTACAGCTCATGACGCTCTTCCTGGATGACGCCTTCGAGCCCTCACAGCTCGAGCTCGTCGCCGGCATCGACCGCCCCGAGTACTACGTCAACATGG
>DXAB01000136.1 GCA_019117265.1 Candidatus Olsenella pullicola | reverse complement strand
GCTCGGCGGCGCCGAGGGCTTCATCTCCATGCTCGAGGCCGGCGCCGAGGAGATCTCCGAGGAGGACATGCTCGCCGCCATGGCCTTCGGCCAGGAGGCCATTGCCGCCTTCTGCGCGGAGCAGAAGAAGTTCTTCGCCAAGGTGGAGGAGGTCAACGGCCCCATCCAGCAGCGCGAGTACATCCTCGACGAGCCCATCCCCGAGGTCCACGACCGCATCTTCGCCCACTACGACGAGATGGAGGCCGCCCTCAAGGACGCCGACAAGCTCTCCCGCATCGGCAAGGTCGAGGCCCTCAAGGCCGCAATCAAGGCCGAGTTCACCGAGGAGGAGCAGGCCCAGTGGAGCCGCGCCATCCCCGTGGAGCTCAAGTCCCTCGAGAAGCACGCCATGCGCCTCATGGTCGTGGAGACCGGCGAGCGCGTCGACGGTCGCACGCCCACCGAGGTGCGCCCGCTCATGGTCAAGGGCGACTACCTGCCGCGCGTCCACGGCTCCGGCCTCTTCCAGCGCGGCCAGACGCAGGTGCTCTCCGTCTGCACCCTCGGCATGCTCAACGAGTGGCAGCGCCTCGACACCATCGAGCCCGTCGACGGCAAGCGCTACATGCACCACTACAACTTCCCGCCGTTCTGCACCGGCGAGACCGGCCGCATGGGCAGCCCCAAGCGCCGTGAGATCGGCCACGGCAACCTCGCCGAGCGCGCCCTGCTCCCGGTGATCCCCTCCGAGGAGGAGTTCCCCTACGCCATCCGCGTGGTCTCCGAGGTCATGGAGTCCAACGGCTCCTCCTCGATGGCCTCCACCTGCGGCTCCACGCTCGCCCTCATGGACGCCGGCGTGCCCATCAAGCGCCCCGTCTCCGGCGTTGCCATGGGACTCATCCAGGAGGAGGGCAAGACCGTCGTCCTCACCGACATCCAGGGCCTCGAGGACTTCCTCGGCGACATGGACTTCAAGGTGACCGGCACGACCAAGGGCATCACGGCCATGCAGATGGACAACAAGGCCACCGGTCTCACGCCCGAGATCCTGCGCTCCGCCCTCATGCAGGCGCACGACGGCCGCATGTTCATCCTCGACGCCATGCTCGACGCCGTGCCCGGCCCGCGTGCCGAGACCAAGGAGTCCGCGCCGCAGATCATCTCCCTTGCCATCCCCACGGACAAGATCCGTGACGTCATCGGCTCCGGCGGCAAGGTCATCCGCGGCATCCAGGAGGACACCGGCGCCACGATCGACATCCAGGAGGACGGCACCGTCTTCATCGCCGGCGTTGGCGGTGCGGGCACCGCTGCCGCCGAGCGCATCAAGGCCATCGTCAAGGTGCCCGAGGTGGGCGAGGAGTACACCGGCCGCGTCGTGGGCATCCAGCCCTTCGGCGCCTTCGTCGAGCTGCTTCCCGGCAAGGACGGCCTGCTCCACATCTCCCGCGTGGCGCAGGGCCGCGTGGACAAGGTCGAGGACGTCCTCAACATCGGCGACGAGGTCAAGGTCCGCGTCCTCGAGGTCGACGAGAAGGGCAAGATCAGCCTCGACCGCATCGACAAGCCCGAGGCACCGGCCGGCTCCGGCAACGGTCACGCCCATGACGGCGAGAAGGACCGCCCTCGTCGCGAGCACCGCGGTCCTCGCCGCCGCCCCGGTGACGAGGGTGGCGAGAAGCGCCAGCCGCGCCGCCACCACGGCGCGTAAGGGTTCGTTTTCCTCACGCCTTTGATCTGACGGGCGCTCCGTCCCACCTTGAGGGCGGAGCGCCCTCTCATGCCGCGGGCGAGGAGAGGGGAGCGGCCTGCCGTGGAACCATCGTGGAACCACCCGTGAGAGGGCTCTCCTCGGGTAGAATAGATGGGTATGTGAATTGGCACGGCCCCGAGGGCCGTCTGATATGACCCGACCATCGCCCCATGAAAGGAACCACCCAGGAATGCCCAAGAAGGACATAGCGCTCAAAATCATCCCGCTCGGAGGCCTTGATGGCATCGGCAAGAACATGACCGCCTTCGAGTATGGCAATGACATGGTGCTCGTTGACGCCGGTCTGATGTTTCCTGACGAGGGCCAGCCCGGCATCGACCTCATCCTGCCCGACTACACCTACGTCCTGGAAAACGAGGACAAGCTCCGTGGCATCATCATCACCCACGGCCACGAGGACCACACCGGGGCCCTGCCCTACCTGCTGCAGGACCTCACCCGCAAGGTGCCCATCTATTCCAGCAAGCTCACCCTCGGAATCATCCAGGGCAAGTTCGACGAGCACGGCATCAAGAACCCCAAGACGCGCGAGGTGAGCGACGGCTCCACCATCACGCTCGGTGCCTTCACCGTCACGTTCTTCTCGATGACGCACTCCATTCCCGCCGCCTTTGGCGTCTTCATCCAGACGCCCGCGGGATCTGTCATGCACACCGGTGACTTCAAGTTCGACCAGACGCCCATTGACGGCCGCAGGCCCAACTTCCAGGCCATCAACAAGTTTGGCTCGCAGGGCGTGGACCTCCTGCTCTCGGACTCCACCAACGCCACGCGGCCCGGCTTCACGCCCTCGGAGGCCGCCGTGGGCCGCGACCTGCGCCACGTCATCAAGAACGCTCCGGGTCGCGTCTTTGTCGCGGCGTTCTCCAGTCACATCCACCGTCTCCAGCAGATCTGCGACGCAAGCGTTGCCGTGGGTCGCAAGGTCGTGGTCACTGGTCGCTCGATGATCACCAACACCAAGGTCGCACGCGAGCTTGGCTACCTCAACATCAACGAGGAGAACATCATCGACGCCTACGACGTCGACCGCATCCCCGACGAGAAGATCGTCGTCCTGTGCACGGGCAGCCAGGGCGAGCCGCTCTCGGCGCTCGCCCGCATGGCAACCGGCGAGCACAAGTCGCTCTCCATTCACGAGACGGACACCGTGATCATCTCCGCCACCCCCATCCCGGGCAACGAGAAGAGCGTGCAGTCGATCATCAACTCGCTCTCCAAGATCGGGTGCGAGATCTACGACAAGAGCAAGGGTCTCGTGCACGTCTCCGGTCACGCGAGCCAGGAGGAGCTCAAGCTCATGCTCGCCATGGCCAAGCCGCGCTACTTCATGCCGGTTCACGGCGAGGCGCAGCACCTGCGCGCCCACGCGGAGCTCGCCCAGCAGATGGGCGTCCCCGCAAGCCATGTCTTTGTCCTCGACAACGGCGACTCACTCGAGCTCGTCAAGCACAAGGTCAAGCGTGGTCGTGCCGTCGAGTCCGGCGTGGTCTACGTTGATGGCGGCACCGTCACCGAGGCCAACCCCACGGTTCTTCGCGACCGCCAGAAGCTCGGTCAGGACGGTGTCGTCACCTGCACCGTCGTGCTCTCCAAGCGCAGCGGGGCCGTGAGCGCCGTCGAGATCTCCGCGCGCGGCCTCTCGTCCTCGACCGACGAGCTCCTGCTCGGCGAGGCGCAGGACGTCGTCCGCTCCCAGGTCGAGAAGATCACGACCTCAAACGGCACGAACATCGACATCCTGCGCAGGGGGGTCAGAAACGCCCTGTCCAACCTGCTCTGGAACAAGACGCACTCGCGACCGATGATCATTCCGGTGGTGATGGAGGTTTAAATGCCGGCCAAACGCACTTCAAACGCAGCAAAGGGCCGCAAGGGAGCAAAGGCACGGGGAAGGTCGGGCGCGCCGCGCAAGGCAGCGGCGCCCGCCCCGCTCGTTGGTACCGTCAAGGGCGACATCCTCGGCGTTTCCGTTGCCGTCTTTGCCGTGGCGCTCATGGCAACGCTGCTCTTCCCCTCGTCCGCCGTCGTAACGAGCGCGCTTCATGACTTTCTCGCGCTCTCGTTTGGCACTGCGGCGCTCCTCGTGCCCATAGCGATTCTCATCTTTGCGGTGACGTTTTTCACGAACGGGGACGAGCCCGTCTCCGGAAGGGTCGCCCTCGGCCTCACGCTCATCGTCCTCTCCATCCTCGCGATGCTCTCGCTCAACCTTTCCGGCGCCGACTCCGATCCCTCCATGGTGTTTGAGGCCGCGCTTGCCGAGAGGGCCGGTGGGTACGTGGGCGGGGCCATCGCCTATGCGCTGCTCGCCCTCGTGGGCCCCGTCGTCGGCAACATCGTTCTCGTAGGCATCATCGCCACCGGCGTCATCGTGTGCGGTTTTTCAGTCTCGGATGCCGTGACCAGGGCACGCGCTCGTCTGCGCGAGGTCGCCGAGGAGCATGGCTCGCGCCTTCGCGAGCGTCGCGAGCAGGCCATCATAGACGCGGCCTCCGACATGGAGGGCGCGCCCGCCGCACAGCCCTCCCTCTTTGACGAGGGCGGGGCAGGGGAGACGACCTTCATCGGAAACCGCAAGACCACCGTTCTCAAGCGCGGGGCCAAGCGCCCCTCGGCAACCCTTCTGGAGCCTGAAGAGGCCCCGACCACCCTCGTCGAGCCCCCCGCGCCCGCGAGCGGCAAGAAGTCCGACATGTCCGAGGGCAAGACGGCATCCGGCGTGCCGGCCTTTCTCGATGGCGCGCGCAAGCGTCGCCAGAAGGGCGAGAGGGGTGCGGACAAGGCACAGCCCTCTCCCAAGGCGCCCACCAAGATCACGCGCCCCGGGGATGCCGACGAGAGCTATCGGCTCCCGCCGCTCTCCATCCTGCGCGACAACCCGGACGCCAGCGGCTCCTACGGCAACGAGGAGGAGCTCTCCGCCACCGCGGCCAAGCTCCAGGGCACGCTCGAGGAGTTTGGCCTGAGCTCGCGCGTGGAGGGTTGGATTGCCGGCCCCTCCGTCACCACCTTCAAGATCTCCATGGGCGAGGGCGAGCGCGTCAACAAGATCGTGAACCTCGAGGACGACATCGCGCTCTCCCTTGCCGCCAAGTCCGTGCGCATCTTCGCCCCCATCCCCGGGACCTCCCTCGTCGGCATCGAGATTCCCAACGAGAAGCCCCAGCCCGTTTTCCTCTCGGACGTCCTCCCGTATGCCACGGGCGGCCCGCTCGACTGCGCCTTTGGCCGCGACTCCGAGGGCAACCCCATCGTCGTTGACCTCGCCGGCCTCCCGCACCTGCTCGTGGCAGGAACCACGGGCTCGGGAAAGTCGGTCCTTCTCAACGCCATCATCATGTCCATGCTCATGCGCGCCACGCCCGAGCAGGTGCGCCTCATCATGGTTGATCCCAAGCGCGTTGAGTTCACGGGCTACGCGGGCCTCCCGCACCTCTACGTTCCGGTGGTCACAGAGCCCCGCCAGGCGGCGAGCGCCCTGCAGTGGGGCGTGACCGAGATGGAGCGCAGGCTCAAGGTCTTCGAGCACTACAAGGTGCGCGACATAAAGACCTTCAACAAGAACGTTGACGGCGACAAGTACGCGGACATGGAGAACCCGCCCAAGCACATGCCCTACTTCGTCATCGTCATCGACGAGCTCGCCGACCTCATGATGGTGGCTGGCAAGGACGTGGAGTCCTCGATCGTGCGCATCGCCCAGCTCGGCCGCGCAGCGGGAATCCATCTCATCGTGGCCACGCAGCGCCCCTCCGCCGACGTTGTCACGGGCCTCATCCGCGCAAACATCGACAACCGCGTGGCGCTCTCCGTTGACAACTCGATCAACTCGCGCATCATCCTCGACCAGAAGGGTGCCGAGCAGCTCCTCGGCAGAGGAGACATGCTCGTCAAGCTGCGAGGCAAGAAGCCCCGTCGCGCGCAGGGCTGCTGGGTCTCCGATGAGGAGATTGAGCAGACGGTGAAGTTCGTGCGCGAGCAGGTCACGGCGGACTACCATGAGGACATCCTGACGGCCGTGGTGCCCACGACGCCTGGCGGCGGAGACCCCGGCGCAGCCAGGGACGACGATCCGCTCGTCTGGGAGGCGGCGCGCATCGTCGTTGAGTCTCAGCTCGGCTCCACCTCGAGCCTCCAGCGCGCGCTCTCCGTCGGATATGCCCGCGCAGGTCGTATCATGGACATGCTCGAGGCGAAGGGGGTCGTGGGCCCCGCCAACGGGTCAAAGCCGAGGGAGGTCCTTCTCGACAAGGACGGACTCGAGGAGCTGAAGGTGCAGGACGCCGCATACAGGGAGGTCGAGTAACATGTCACGCCCGCGTTTCAGCGAGGTTCTCGTGACGCGCAGACACGAGCTCGGGCTTTCCGTCAGGCAGGCTTCCAAGATTCTCCGTTTGCGCGAGGACGTTCTCATCGCCTTCGAGGAGGGCGACTACGATCACATGCCCCAGAGCGGCTACGCGCAGGGCATGCTCTCGAGTTACGCACGCTACCTGGGCCTGAACGCTCGAGAGATCGTCGACCTCTTTCAGGAGGACCTCTATCAGCATCGTCACGGCACGTCCTCGCACGAGCTCAGGCGTCGCACGAGGGACACGCAGGCGGGCAGGGGCGTCTCTGGTTACGACCTCCCCAACGAGGCGGGGTCGAGGCCCAAGGCCTACGTTGAGTATCGCCCGCTGCTTCCCACCTCGGGAGGGCCCGCGGGTGACATGGGCGCCTTTGCCACAACGGCCCCGGCGCGTCCTCGCACGTCCGTCCAGCTTGCGGGCGTGGGATACTCCGCGCCCGGCACGCGCTCCTCGTATCGCTCCACCTCCGACGAGTACGCCCGTCCCTCTGAGGAGAGGCCGTACAACTCCGCCCCGAGTACGGAGCGCACCTCCCCGAGCACGGCCCGCAGGAGGTCCCAGACCGCCAGGCGTCGACGCCAGGACGACAGGTCCGGGCGCCTTCTCAACGAGGGGCAGCGTTCCTCTCTCTCGGAGCGCAACGACCCCTACGGCGAGATGCGCACGGGGCGCCTGTATCGCAGGGACGACGTGAGCACCCGTCGCGTGAGGCCAAGCGAGTACACCGACGACCTTCGCTATGACGACAAGGCGAACCCCTACGCCCCGGCTTCCACGCTTTCCGGCCGGCGCTCCTCTCGCAACATCGCGAGCGTCGAGCGACCCAACGTGAGAAGGCGTCCGTCCCGCTCGGGCGGCGGGCGAAGGCCGCCGAGACGCAGTGGCATCGGAGGGTTCCTCTCAGACCCGCGTCGGGCGCTCTTTGCCCTCATCGTACTTCTTGCCATCGTGCTCACCGGCATACTGCTCTTCTCGGTAAGCTCATGCATGAGCGGCCGCACCCAGGGAGCACAGACCGGACAGGTTGTGCCCGTGGGCACCACGGACCAGGGCGAGGGCGACGAGCAGGGATCGACGGATAGCAGCGCGAGTGCCGACGACGAGGGCTCATCTGACCCTCAGGCTGATGCTGAGCCCGAGGGTGAGCCTGAGACCACCGGCAACCCTGACGAGACGACCGCGGATGGTGACGAGCAGGGCGCTCTTGACGCTGAGGGCGAAGGCGAGGAAGAGGCCAAGGAGACCATAGTCAAGGTCTCCGTCGCCCGCGGCGAGGTGAGCTGGCTTGAGATCACCTGCGACGGCTCGAGCGAGGTCGCGCAGAGCGTGACCGGGCCCTGGGAGGGCACCTACAACGTCCACGACTCGATAACCGTTCAGGTTGACAATCCCGACGCCGTCACCGTGACGGAAAACGGCGAGCGCCTGAGCTTCTCGTCACACGTGGGCGGCCTTGGCTCCCTGACCATCGAGGGAACCCCGCTTCCGGAGCCCGACGAAGACGCGGAAGCCAACGGCTCAACGGGCGACGGCACCGCCTCCGACGCCTCCGCGACGGGGGAGACGAACGCCCAGTAGAGATGATCGGGACCTCGTCCCGAGAAAGGACTGGTACGACATGGCAAAGGAATCGAGCTTCGACGTGGTTTCCGTCGTTGACATGCAGGAGGTTGACAACGCCTATCAGCAGGCCGCCCGCGAGCTCACGCAGCGATACGACCTCAAGGGGACCGGAGCCACCCTCGAGCTCTCAAAGAAGGACGGCTCCCTCAAGATCGAGGCCCCCTCTGAGTTTGTTGCGAGCCAGGTGCGCGATGTGCTTGCCACCAAGCTCACGCGCCGCGGCATAGACCTCAAAGCCATCCGCTGGGCTGACCCTCAGGGCGCAAGCGGCATGACGGTGCGCCAGATGGGCTCCATCGTCCAGGGAATCGATGCCGACACCGCCAAGAAGATCTCCAAGGACATCCGCGACCTCAAGGTCAAGGCCAAGGCCACCATCGAGGGTGACAAGCTTCGCGTGAGCTCCGCCTCAAAGGACGTCCTCCAGTCCGTTATCGCCGTCCTCAGGGAGCGTGACTACGGTCAGCCCCTCCAGTTCGTGAACTACCGCTAACGAGGGGGTTTAGGTGCAGTTTCTCATCGTTACGCTCGGCTGTGCCAAGAACGAGGTCGATTCGGACCGCATGCGCGCCCTTCTGCTCGCAGCGGGCTTTGAGGAGACTCTCGAGGCGTCCGAGGCCGACGTCGCCATCGTCAACACCTGCTCTTTTCTCGCTTCGGCCACCGAGGAGTCTGTCGAGGCGACCCTTCAGCTCGCCGAGGAGCGAAGCGCCGGCGTTCGGGACTGTCCCATCGTGATGTGCGGCTGTGTCCCCTCACGCTACGGCGACGCCCTCGCCGACGAGCTGCCCGAGGTCTCCGCCTTCGTTCGTGCCGAGGACGAGGATGGCATCGTCGGCGTGGTGTGCGACGTTCTTGGCGTAAGCGCTCCCTCGGCTCCGGAGACCGGCTCCGTTGCCCTGCGCACCATCGAGGGTGCAAGCGCCTTTGCCAAGATCTCCGAGGGGTGCGATCGCTTCTGCACGTTCTGCGCCATTCCCTACATTCGCGGACGCTATCACTCCCGCCCGGCAGACGAGATCGCCCTCGAGGTCCGCGACCTCATGGAGGGCGGCGTGCGTGAGGTCGTGCTCATCGGGCAGGACACCGGTGTCTGGGGATGCGACCTCGGCGAGAGGGACACCCTCGCCTCGCTGCTCAGGCGCGTCGCGGACGTCGTGCGCCCCTATGGGGGCTGGGTGAGGGTCCTCTACCTCCAGCCCGAGGGGATGACCGACGAGCTCGTCTCCACCATTCGCGACGTAGACGAGGTCCTGCCCTACATTGACATTCCCATCCAACACTGTTCCGCACGTGTCCTCAAGGCGATGGGCCGCTCCGGCTCTCCCGATGAGCTGCGCGCGCTCTTTGCCCGCCTCAGGTCCGAGATTCCCGGCATGGTGCTGCGCACCACGGGCATGGCGGGCTTTCCCGGGGAGACCGACGACGAGGCCGACGAGCTCTACGATTTCATCGCGGAGGAGGAGTTTGACTACTGCTCCGTCTTTGCCTACTCGCAGGAGGAGGGCACGAGGGCCGCGTCCATGCCGGAGCAGGTTGACGAGGCCGTCAAGCTCGAGCGCACCCAGCGCCTTATCGATCTCACCGAGCAGCTCGGCTTTGCTGCGACGGCCTCCCACGTCGGCGAGCGCGTGCGCGTCATCGTCGACGGAATCGAGGAGGGCGACGACGGCCCCGAGCTCATCGGTCACGCATGGTTCCAGGCACCGGACTCTGACGGCGCCGTCCACATCGCATACGGCGAGGCTGCCGTTGGGGACATCGTGACCGTCGACCTCGTTGACTCCTTCTGCTACGAGCTCATTGGAGAAATCGTCGAGGAGGGCCTCTAGATGACCGACGAGAAGGACGTGTGGACGCCCGCAAACATCGTGACCTGCGTGAGGATTGCCCTCATTCCCGTCTTCATGGTCGTCGCGGCAATGGCCCACGGGTATGCCAACGCACCCTTCGCCGTTGCCGCCTTCCTGATCTACGTCACCCTCTCGCTCACCGACAAGGTAGACGGCTACCTCGCCCGCTCTCGAAACGAGATCACCGACTTCGGCAAGTTCCTCGACCCCATAGCCGACAAGCTTCTGGTCTTCTCGGCCCTTCTGCTTCTCTTGGAGGATGGGGTCGTTTCCGTGTGGGTCGTCTTCATCATCTTGGTGCGTGAGTTTCTCGTGAGCGCGCTGAGGATGGTCGCCGCCTCTAACGGGGAGGTCATCGCCGCGGACGGGCTCGGAAAGGCCAAGACGGCCGTCACGATGGTCTCTCTGTGCGGCTACTACCTCGCCTTTGCCCTCGCGGCCGTCTCCTTCAACGACTATGGTGTCATCTCCCTCGTCTCCTGGGCACTCATGGTAGCCGCGGTGGTGCTCACCGTCGTCTCCGGGGCCCAGTATTTCTGGAACGCGCGCCACGTCGTGTTTCGCGCATAGGGAGAGAGCATGGGAGAGAAGACGCTCATCGAGGATGACGGCGGGCTCTTTGACGCCTGCGCAGAGCTCGTGGGGCTGGCATCCGAGCGCGGCGTCACGCTTGGCACGGCAGAGTCCTGCACGGGAGGCCTGGTCTGCGGATGTCTCACCGCCGTCCCGGGCTCGTCTGCCGTTGTCCGAGGAGGAGTGGTGAGCTACGCCATTCCCGTAAAGCGCGAGGTGCTCGGGGTCTCGTCTCAGGTTCTTGACACCCCCGAGGTTGGTGCCGTCTCGAGCGAGTGCGCCGAGCAGATGGCCGAGGGCGCACGTCGTGTCCTTGGGTGCGACGTCGCGGTCTCAGTAACGGGAATCGCCGGACCCGGGGGCGCCGAGCCCCGCAAGCCCGTGGGAACAGTATGGATGGGGCTCGCCACGCCTCGCGGGACGCGCACCGTCCTCAACGGTTTCAGCGGAGACCGTGCGGCTGTCCGCAGGGCCGCAGTCGTCCGTGCCATAGGGCTCCTACGTGAAGGTGTCATGGAGATTTCTGATAACTCCGTCGAGTAACACGTGATTGTCTCTGTGGGACCACCGGCGCGCCCATGTGAGCCATTTCTCGCAATCGCGAAAAAGGACCCCTCCTTAGGGCAGTCTTGCGTCAGCCTGCGGTACGCTCGCCGCAAGCCCTCCCTGCTATGTTCAAATCAGCGGTATTGACTCAGAACGGTTGTTCGGATACCATCACGTCGACAGTTCTAGCAAGGGAGAAAGCATGGCCAAGAGCAAGACGATCAGCAAGGAGATTCGTCCCCGCACCACCGGCGAGGAGCGCGAGAAGGTCCTCGAGGCAACCACCGCGGAGATCGAAAAGAGGTTTGGCAAGGGCGCCATCATGCGCTTTGGTGACGATGGTCCCAGCTTTGAGGTGGAGGCCATCCCCACCGGCTCCATCGCACTCGATAACGCGCTTGGCATCGGCGGAGTTCCCCGCGGTCGCATCATAGAGATCTACGGGCCGGAGTCCTCGGGCAAGACCACGCTCTCGCTCGAGATTCTTGCCGAGGCGCAGGCCATGGGCGGCGTTGTCGCGTTCATCGACGCAGAGCACGCGCTCGACCCGGGCTATGCGGCCCGTATTGGCGTTGACATCGACGAGGTGCTCATCTCCCAGCCCGATACCGGCGAGCAGGCGCTTGAGATCTGTGACATGCTGGTGCGCTCCGGCGCCATCGACGTTGTGGTCGTGGACTCCGTTGCCGCGCTGACTCCGCGCGCCGAGATCGAGGGGGAGATCGGCGACTCCACCGTGGGCCTTCAGGCCCGTCTCATGAGTCAGGCGCTCCGCAAGCTTGCCGGCTCGCTCTCAAAGTCAAACACCACCTGCATCTTCATCAACCAGCTTCGCGAGAAGATCGGCGTGATGTTCGGCAACCCCGAGACCACCCCCGGTGGTCGCGCCCTCAAGTTCTTTGCCTCCGTTCGCATGGACATCAGGAGGGTCGACACCATCAAGGTCAACGGAGAGTCCGTCGGCAACCGCGTCCGCGTCAAGGTTGTCAAGAACAAGGTCGCCCCGCCCTTCAGGCAGTGCGAGTTTGACATCATGTACGGCCAGGGCATCTCCAAGGAGGGCTCGCTCCTCGACATGGCTGTCGAGCACAACATCGTGACGAAGTCCGGCTCTTGGTTCACGTATGGCCAAGAGCGCCTTGGCCAGGGTCGCGAGGCGGCGAAGGAGTTCCTCGCCACCAACCCTGAGCTTATGGAGGAGATTGACCACCTCGTGCGCGTTGCCTGTGGTCTTGAGCTCGGTGACGAGCGCGTGGGCGAGCCCGTTGAGGCTCCCGAGAGCACTGTCGAGCAGTGACGCCGGCCCCCTTCGAGTGGGACGTCGCGCCACCGGCACGGGGCTCTCTTAGGCCCCGTGCCACGCTTCGCATCTCAGTCGAGTCTCACGGAACCGAGGAGCTTCGTGTGCCTGCTGCGGTGGGTAGGCGCCTCCTCTCCATCCAAGAGGACGGCGCGCGCCGCCCCTCCTCTCGCGCAGAGCTTCTCCACCTCTTGAGAGAGTGCTCGCTGTCATGTGGCAGAAACCGCGTGGAGTCCCTTCTTGGCCGAAGGGACTACTCCTCGGCGGAGCTCTCAGAAAAGCTCCGCACAGACGGCTACCCAACGTCTGTGGTCGAGGAACTCGTCGAGCGTGCGGTGTCCTGCGGGCTGGTTGACGACGCTCGTTTTGGTGCCTCCTTTGCGCGGTCGAAGGTTGCATCGGGCTGGGGAAGACTCAAGATCGAGCGTGAGCTCGAGCGCAGGGGAATAAGCCCTGACGCCATCGACGGCTGGCCCGAGGAATACGTCAGCTCGGATGCCGAGCGAGAGCGAGCGCTCTCCCTGGCACGCCGTCGCAGGCTGACGGGCAAGAACGATTATGAGAAGACGGTGAGATTTCTCTGCGGCAGGGGCTTTTCCCTCTCGCTATCCGCCGAGGTCGCCCGTGACGTTCTCAGTGAGGATGAATAGTCCGTCTACCACGGGCGCATTTGACAGAGTCGCGGTCTCAACGTTAGGATTGGTGTGCTATTGGAGCGCATTCTCACGCTGGTCACCCAGCTGATGTACTTTTGCCCTATACGTACCGTTGGCTGTCGCACGAGTTTCACCCATGACATAGGCGCACTGACTGCACCTCCGATGGCGGGTTCCGTGGCACGTCGTGCCGCGGTTTCCATAACCACCGCACAAGAACGCATCATCTGAGGAGCAGCAATGTTGGAATCTGTGATTTTTGGGGTCGTTGGCCTCGCGATAGGGGCCGCCATCGTCTACTTCCTGCTCGCCGGTAAGAGCAACTCCCGCCTGCGGGACGCCGAGGCCCAGCTCTCCTCGGCGCGCGACGAGGCCAGCAGAATCGCAAGCGAGGCCAAGCGCCAGGCGGAGAGCTCCAAGAAGGAGGCCGTTCTCGAGGCCAAGGAGGAGATCCTCCAGCTCAAGCAGGTCTCCGAGGCCGAGGAGAAGAAGCGCAAGGGAGAGCTCCAGAACCTCGAGAACCGCATCATGCAGCGTGAGGAGTCGCTCGACCACCGCAATGACGCCCTCGATCGCCGCGAGCACCAGCTCTCGAGTCTCCAGGGACAGCTTGACCGCCGCAAGAACGAGGTCGAGGAGATGTTCAACCGTCAGCAGTCCGAGCTCGAGCGCATCGCCGGGCTCTCGAGCGACGAGGCCCACGACGAGCTGCTCGCCCGCGTACGCGCCGAGTCCGTTCGCGAGGAGGCTCAGATTCTCCGCGAGGCCGAGCAGGCCGTTCGTGCCAAGGCCGACAAGACCGCCCGCGAGATTATCTCCACCGCCATTCAGCGCTGTGCCGCCGATCAGGCCGGCGAGATCACGGTGACCTCCGTGCACATTCCCTCCGATGACCTCAAGGGCCGCATCATCGGACGTGAGGGTCGCAACATCCGCACCTTCGAGCAGGTCTCCGGAGTCTCCCTTGTCATCGATGACACCCCAGAGACCGTCGTGCTCTCGAGCTTTGACCCCGTTCGTCGAGAGACCGCCCGCGTCGCGCTCGAGAACCTCATTGCCGACGGCCGCATTCACCCCGCGCGCATCGAGGAGCTCTACAAGAAGGCCGAGGCGCTCGTCGCAGAGCGCGTGCGCGAGGCCGGCGAGCAGGCGGCGTTTGACGCCGGCATCCATGACCTTCACCCCGAGCTGGTAAAGACCCTTGGCGCTCTGCGCTACCGCACCTCCTTTGGCCAGAACGTGCTCTCGCACTCCGTCCAGGTGTCCGCGCTCTGCGGCATCATGGCCTCCGAGCTTGGCCTTGACGAGGTCCCCGCAAAGCGTGCAGGCCTGCTGCACGACCTTGGCAAGGCGATCGACCACGAGGTCGAGGGCCCTCACGCCGTGATTGGCGCCGACCTCGCCCGTCGCTACGGCGAGCGTCCCGAGATCGTCCACGCCATCGAGGCGCACCACGCAGACGTTGACCCGGACACCGTGCTCGACGTGCTCGTCCAGGCCGCCGATGCCATATCCGCTGCTCGTCCCGGCGCACGCCGCGAGTCTGCCGAGAACTACATCAAGCGTCTCGAGAAGCTCGAGGAGATCTCCAACGCGCATGACGGCGTCGAGCGCACCTACGCCATGCAGGCCGGTCGCGAGCTCCACGTCATGGTCGAGCCCGAGAAAATCTCTGACGCCCAGGCAACGGTTCTCGCTCACGACATCGCAAAGCAGATCGAGGACGAGATGGAGTATCCCGGCCAGGTTCGGGTTGTCGTCATTCGCGAGTCCCGTGCCGTGGACGTGGCCAAGTAACGGTGGCGCATGGCCGATTCGGCAGGAGACCTCCTTAGCTTCGTCTCATCAATGGGCGGCGAGCGTGCCCTTCGCGTCGAGGAGAGCCTCGGCGAGGGGTACGTTCGCCTTCGCGTCTCGGAGGCCGAGCGCCGTCAGGCCAAGCACGACATCCGATGCGTCGAGGACGCGATAATCGAGATGCTCCGAAACGCAAGGGACGCGGGGGCGCGCCGCATCTACGTTGCCACCTCGCGCGAGGGTGCCATCCGCACCACGACGATGCTTGACGACGGATCCGGAATCCCCCAGGACATGCAGGAGCGCATCTTCGAGGCTCGCGTCACCTCCAAGCTCGACAGCGTTCGCATGGATCGCTGGGGCGTCCACGGAAGGGGCATGGCGCTCTTCTCGATCAGGGAGAACTGCGTCAGCTCCGAGGTCGTCTCCTCCGCCCCCGGCAAGGGCGCCGCCATACGCGTGGTGACGGACTCGGAGCTGCTTCCCGAGCGCGCCGACCAGTCAACGTGGCCCACCATCGTCGACGATGACCCCGATTCTCCGGGAAGTCTCAGGGGGCCTCACAACATCATCCGCACCTGCTGCGAGTTTGCCCTTGAGGAGCGCTCTGCCTGCGAGGTGTACGTCGGCTCCCCGGCCGAGGTCGTCGCCACGGCGCGCGCCCGCACCAACCTTGGCCTTGATGCCTCCGACCTGCTCTTCATGGACTCGCTCGAGGAGCTTCCCGTACCCGGCCGCCTTGCAGCCGCCGCCGATGCCTCGGACCTCCGCGAGCAGGCAAGGCTCCTGGGGCTCGAGATGTCCGAGCGCACCGCCCACCGCATCATCGTCGGCCAGATACGCCCCCTGAGAAGCGTCCTTTCCCACCTGCTGCGGCGCGGTGGCCAGACGCGTCCCGAGGGGCGTGAGGTGGACCTCCTGCGCGACCGCCGGGGTCTCAGGCTCTCTCGCTCCGACCTTGACGAGTTCTCTCGCGCGGTCGAGCGAGACTTTGGCATGATCGCGGACCGCTACTACCTAGCGCTCTCCTCAGATCCCAAGGTCCGCGTGGGAAAGGGGAGAATCACCGTCACGCTTGAGCTCGAGGAGCCGGACTAGCTGGCCCAAGACCCCGAACCCTTCTCAAACACGGTGTTTACCAGTAGAATTTTCAGGACCATTGCAGCATTTTCGTAGCAGATCGCAGAAGCTACACAGCAGGAGACAAGACATGGACTATCTAAAGGTGTCGAGCAAGTCGTCCCCGGCCTCGGTTGCCGGTGCCATAGCAGGCCTCGTCAAGGACGGGGTTCCCGTCAACATCCAGTGCGTGGGCGCCGGCGCCGTCAACCAGGCCATCAAGGCCATGGCCATCGCGCGCGGCTTTCTCATTCCCACGGGGATCGACATCTCGTGCGCACCGACCTTCTCCGACATAGAGATTGCCGGCGAGAGCCGCACCGCAATAAGGATTGCCGTCTACGTCCACCGCATCGTCGCCCCGACCACCGCCGCCAGTGCCTCGGAGCCTGAGTCCACGGAGCTCACCATATGATGTCGCGCCCCTCCCTGCTCGTTGGAAAGACCTACTGCGTCAAGACCTTTGGCTGCCAGATGAACCTCCACGACTCCGAGCGCGTCTCCGGGCTGCTCGACGAGTGCGGCTGCCTCTGCGTCGAGGAACCCGATGACGCCGACATCGTCGTCTTCATGACCTGCTGCGTGCGTGAGAACGCCGACCAGCGCCTCTACGGCCAGGCGTCCGCCATGGTCTCCGCGCCAACGCCACCCTCCGGAAAGCGCGTCGTCGCCATTGGCGGCTGCATCGCCCAGCGCGACGGAGAGAAGATTCGCGAGCACATTCCCTGCGCCGACGTCGTCTTTGGAACGAGCGCGCTCGCCAGCCTTCCCGCACTTCTCGCCGAGGCCTTTGAGTCCGAGGGCCATCCCATTGAGGTTGACGTCGTCGAGGAGGGGCGCCCCTTCTCGACCGACCTCCCGAGCCACAGGGCGCAGCGCTTCCATGCGTGGGTCCCCATCATGACCGGGTGCAACAACTTCTGCACCTACTGCATCGTCCCCTACGTGCGAGGCCGCGAAAAGAGCCGCACGATGGAGAGCATCGTCTCCGAGGTCGAGCTGCTTGTTGCCGACGGCGTTCGAGAGGTCACCCTCCTCGGGCAGAACGTCAACTCGTATGGCCGTAACATCTACGGCGAGCCCCGCTTTGCCGAGCTTCTTCGCAGGGTGGGGGAGACGGGCATTGAGCGCATCCGCTTCACCTCGTCAAACCCCAAGGACCTCTCTGACGAGACCATCCGCGCGATGGCGGAGATCCCCTCGGTCATGCCGCACCTCCACCTTGCCGTGCAGAGCGGATCCAGCCGCATCCTCAAGGCCATGAACAGGAGCTATACGCGCGAGGAGTACCTTGCGCTCGTCGAGCGCCTGAGGGAGGGCGTCCCCGGTCTCGCGCTCTCCACCGACATCATCGTCGGCTTTCCGGGGGAGACGGAGGAGGATTTTCTCGACACCCTCTCGCTCGTCAGGGAGGCGTCCTTCTCGTCCGCCTATACGTTCATCTACTCTCGCAGGCCAGGCACCCCCGCCGCCAAGATTCCCGACGACACGCCGCACGAGGTCATCCAGGACAGGTTTGACCGCCTTGCGGCCCAGGTGGCCAGGCAGGCGTACGAGGCCAATCAGAGAGACCTCGGCTCGCTCGCACGCGTGCTCGTGGAGGGCTCCTCAAAGCGCGACAAGAACGTCATGGTTGGGCACAGCGAGAAGAACCAGACCGTCCACTTTGCCGTTCCCGACGGCATCCCTGCCGAGACGCTCGTCGGTTCCCTTGTGGACGTCCGCGTTGATCAGGCAAGGACGTGGTACCTGAGGGGCACGGTGGAGGGTGAGCCTCGATGAGCGCCCCGGGTCCCGTTGCGTGCATCGTAGGACCCACGGCCTCCGGTAAGAGCGCCCTCGCCGAGCTCGTTGCCTACCAGCTTGAGAGCGAGGTCATCTCGGTTGACGCGATGCAGGTCTATCGGGGGATGGACATAGGCACCGCCAAGACCCCCGAGCGCGACCGGCGCGTCCCGCTTCGCATGGTTGACGTTGCCGATCCAGCCGAGAGCTACTCGGTGAGCCTGTTCCAAACCCAGGCCCGATCCCTTGTCGACGGCCTTCTGGACGCGGGGCGCATCCCCGTCCTCTGTGGGGGAACGGGGCTCTACCTCAACGCCGTCATCGATGACATGTCCTTTCCCTCCGGCGAGAGGGACGGGGGCCTGCGCGCCTCATACGAGCGTCAGCTTGAGGAGCTGGGGCCCAATGGGCTCCATGCGCTCCTTGCGAGCCGGGACCCCAGGAGCGCCGAGCTCATTCACCCCAACAACAGCCGCAGGGTCATCCGCGCGCTCGAGATGCTCGACGAGGGGGTGTCGTACGCGCAGCACCATGAGGGGCTTCATAGGCGCGCGGCGCACTATGACGCGCGCATCTGGGGCCTCACCATGGGCCGCGAGAGGCTCTATGCCCGCATCGACGCGCGTGTTGACCAGATGGTCCGAGACGGTCTCGTCGACGAGGTGCGCTTGCTCGCGCAGCGCGGCCTCAGCGCCGAGCACACCGCCGGTCAAGCGATCGGATACAAGGAGATCCTTCAGGCGCTTGCCGGGGAGCTCTCCCTCGACGATGCCATCGAGCTCATCAAGCGCCGCTCGCGGCGCTACGCCAAGCGACAGCTGTCCTGGTTTAGGCATGACGGCCGCGTGAGGTGGGTCAACCTGGACGAGCTTGACCTTGCGCAGGTTCTGGACCTCGTGGTGGACGACCTTTTGGGAGGTGGCCATGCCTAGGTTCAAGCCCATCTCAACCGCCCCCGTCAAGGAGCGCGCGATACTCGTGGGAGTTGACCTTGGCAACTCGGAATGGACGTGCGAGGAGTCCCTCGCGGAGCTTGCCCGCCTTGCCGAGACGGACGGCGCCGAGGTCGTGCTTACCCTGACCCAGCGGCTTGACGCGCCCGTCCCCAAGACCTTCATCGGCAAGGGCAAGGTCGAGGAGCTCTGCTCCTACGTCAGAAACCTCGAGGCCGACGTCGTCATCTTCGATGACGAGCTCACGCCATCCCAGCAGGCCAACCTCGAGAAGATCGTGGGCGAGCCCGTCAAGATCATCGATAGGACCGCGCTCATCCTCGACATCTTTGGCGTTCACGCCAAGACGCACGAGGGCAGGCTCCAGGTTCAGCTCGCCCAGCTGCAGTATGTCCTGCCACGCCTCAGGGGCATGTGGAGCCACCTCGTGGGGGAGCAGACGCGCGGCGGCATCGGCAGCCGCTTCGGACAGGGCGAGAGCCAGCTCGAGGTCGACCGTCGCCTCGTGCGCGCGCGTATCTCGACGCTGCGCCGGGAGCTCGATCGTCTGGACCGAAGGAGAGGCGTTCAGAGCAAGGCGCGCTGGGACTCCGGCGTCTATCGCGTCGCCCTCGTCGGCTACACCAACGCCGGCAAGTCAACGCTGCTCAATCGTCTCACGGGCTCGAACGTCTACGTGCGTGACGAGCTCTTTGCGACCCTTGACCCCACCACGCGGGCGCTTGACCTCGAGGAGGGTCGCAAGGTCACCATCACGGACACCGTCGGCTTCATCCAGAAGCTCCCCACCATGCTCGTTGAGTCCTTCAAGTCGACGCTTGCCGAGGTTAGGGCTGCCGACCTCGTCCTTCTTGTCGTTGACGCCTCAGACCCCCACAGGGAGCTCGAGATCGCCGCCGTGAGGTCGGTGCTGGCTGACATTGGCGCCGCGGACATTCGGAGCGTGACCGTGCTCAACAAGTGCGACCTGCTCGATGAGGACTCCAAGCGAGAGGCGCTTCTCGCACACCCGGACGCACAGCCCATCTCCGCCCTCGACGGACAGGGCATCCGCGGGCTTCTCTATCGCATCGCGCAGGAGGCGGCAAGCGGAAGCGTCACGCTCACCGCGCTCGTTCCCTACGACAAGGGCCTTCCCATGAAGATGGTTCACGAGCGCTGCCAGGTCATGCGCGAGCGCTACGTGCAGGACGGCCTCCTCGTGACGGTAAAGGCCGACCCCCGCATGGCCGCCACCCTCGAGCCCTACCGTTGCGACGTCAAGGAGGGCTTAGACAAAAAGGCCGCAGAGAGCGAGAAGTAGCGGCTGGTGCAACACGTAGATGGCAAGCGCGTGGCGCCCGGCAAACGAGAGCGGCGCACAACGCGCGTTACGCGCCCACTGCGGGTAGCCGCCGGACCGCCACGCGTTGCCAAGCGCAACGCCCGAGAGATAGACGAGCAGGTAGGGGAGGAGCGGGTAGTAGTCGCCCGATGAGAACTCCGGGCCCGGCAGCCCAAGCCATGAGAGGAGCTCGCCGCGGTACGCCTCGGGGGGTATCTCGACGGTCCCAAAGAGCGCAGTACCTCCTGAGAGCCCCTGCAGGGCAAGAAACGCAACAAAGAGGGCAAGCGCCGCGACGTAGCCTCGCGGGGTCACCCCGAGCCTTCTCAGAAGCTCTGTGACAAACGTGCAGGCGGCCATGCAGTAGATGATCCCAAACGAGATGGGCGTGTCCACAGAGGCCATGCTTGTGACGACCCAGATGGCAAGCGCAACCCCGCCATACTGGAGCGAGCGCCTCAGGTTTGAGCGCGAGAAGGTGAACATGCATCCCGCAATGGCGAGAAACGTCCAGGAGATGCTGCACCTCCAGATGTCTTGCAGGGGAGGCTCAAACCAGGCAAGCTCGACGCCGCTCAGGAACTTGAGGTCGTAGCAGAGGTGAAAGAGCACCATCGAGACGACGGAGAGGCCCCTCAGAACGTCAAAGATGCCAACGCGCCCGTTGCAAGGCGCGTCTGAGTCCAAGGTTTCGGAAGCCATCTGCTTATGAGACGGCGCGAATGAGCGCCGTGACCCTACCGAGGATGGTGGGGTTCTCAACGTAGATGGGAGACATGGTGTCGTTCTCAGGTTGGAGGCGAATGCGCCCGCGCTCACGATAGAACGTCTTAACCGTGGCAGAGTCGTCGATAAGGGCAACGACGATCTCTCCGTCGTGCGCGTCGCTCTGCTCCTTGACCACGATGTAGTCGCCATCGAAGATGCCGGCGTTGATCATCGACTCCCCTCGAACGCGAAGGATGAACGAGCTGGAATCACCAACGATCGAGGTGGGAAGCGTGAGCGTGTCCTCGATGTTCTGCTCGGCCAGGATGGGTGTCCCCGCCGCCACGCGACCAACGAGCGGAAGGGATATCGCATTGTGCGAAACGTCCTGACTCACCTGGGCGAGGCCCTGAGCGGCGTCATCAGGGGCGTCCTGCTTGTTCATGACCTCGATGGTGCGAGGCTTCTTGGAGTCTCTCTTGATGAGGCCCTGCTCCTCGAGCACCTTGAGGTGCATGTGGACGGTAGAGGGCGAGGCCAGGCCCACGGCGGCACCAATCTCTCGCACCGAGGGCGGGTAGCCGTGCTCGTCTGTATAGCTCCTGATGAAGTCATAGATGGCGAGCTGACGCTTACCGAGCTTCCCGCGTGCCATGGCTACCTCCTTTGTCGTTTCCCAGATGATACATCAGTTCCGTCATTATCGCAAACATCTGTTCGTTTCTTCTTGACACGAACACAGGTACGCGCATAATGGGTACAGACGTTCTCATTGCACAGAGATCTGTCCGACACGCTCGGTATAACTGTCCCGAACGCACACGAAAGGGGACAACGATGACCTACGCACACGCTCTCTGCACTCCCGCCGTTGACGGAACGGCCGCGCTCTCCGAATTCGAGCCCAACCTCGTACTCATCGAAGGCGGTCGCGGCGCATGCCGCCCGCGTTCGGCACGTGAGCCGCGTGAGGAGCACCCCACGCTTTCCCGTTCGCAGAGCGCCCTGCTCATCCTCTCGTTCGTCTCGGTTCTTTTGGTGCTTTGTCTCGCATCGCTTATCACCGACGCGCTTGCCGCGAGCTCGAGCTCGGCCGCCCTGTCCAAGGTGGGCGCCCAGGAGGTTGTTGTCAGCGAGGGTGACACGCTCTGGGGCATCGCCGAAGACGCCGGCGTCAGTGGCTGCTCGACCTCAGACGTCGTGAGCTGGATCGTCGAGCGCAACGGGCTTGGCGATGGTCACCTTGTTCCCGGTCAAAGGATCATCGTTCCGGGCGCCTCGTCAAACTGAGGCTCCGGCATGCCTTTCCAAATGGTTTCTCGCCGGCATCCCTGCACAGACAATAAACGTTTTGTGATACCTTCTCATGGGAGCGGTCATCGAGGAGGTTTCATGCGCTGTCCAAAATGCGGCTGTGAGGAGTCCAAGGTAGTTGACTCAAGGCCTTCCGAGGGCAACGATGCCATTCGGAGACGTCGCGAGTGCACAAAGTGCGGCTTCAGGTTCACCACGTACGAGCGCTGCGAGGAGATGCCGCTCCTCGTCATTAAGCGCGACGGCCACAAGGAGCCCTTTGACCGGCAGAAGCTCATGAGGGGCCTCGTCACCGCCACGGTGAAGCGTGATATTGCGATGTCCACCCTCACCGCTCTCATCGACAGCATCGAGTCCGAGCTCAGAGACGGCGGCATCATGGAGATCTCTTCCGTTGACCTGGGGAGCATGGTGCTCAAGCGCCTTGTTGCCGTCGACAAGGTCGCCTACATTCGCTTTGCTTCGGTCTACCGTGACTTCAAGGACGTTGACGAGTTCAGCGAGGAGCTGAGGAGCCTTAATGACTGACAACAGGATTGACCTGCCCATCAAGAGACTTGACCCCACGGTCGAGCTCCCTACATACGCCTACGAGGGCGATGCGGGACTTGACCTGCGGGCAAACGAGAGCGTGACGCTTGCCCCCCACGAGCGTCGCCTCATCTCAACCGGTCTCGCCGTTGCCATTCCCGAGGGCTATGCGGGCTTTGTCCAGCCTCGCAGCGGCCTTGCCCTCAAGAAGGGGCTGTCAATGGCCAACACCCCCGGACTCATCGACGCGCACTATCGCGGCGAGCTCAAGGTGTGCGCCGTGAATCTGGACAACGAGAACGAGATTTCCATCGAGCGCGGTGAGCGCATCGCACAGCTCGTCATCCAGCGCGTTCCCGTGGTCACCCTCCATGAGGTCGACGAGCTCGACGAGACCGATCGCGGTGTCGGCGGCTTTGGATCGAGCGGCGTTTAGGGGCGCGTCCCAAATAGAGGTGAGATGAGAGGCGGCAACCAAAATGTTGGTTGCTGCCTCTCATTTATGACTATGATGGGGGAGATCGGGGTATTCCAAGAGAAACGACCGACGAAAGGGGAGAGACATGTCCCAGACGATAGAAAAGGAGCTGGTCATCGTGGGAGGCGGCCCTGCCGGGCTCACCGCGGCCATCTACGCCCAGCGATCGCTTCTCGATGCCATCACGCTCGAGCGGGAGGCCTTTGGGGGCCAGGTCATCCTCACGAGCGAGATTGACAACTACCCCGGAGTCCCTCACGCAGACGGCTACTCGCTTACCGAGGCCATGCGCTCGCAAGCCGTGGACCTAGGCGCTCAGGTAGAGATGGACGTGGTGACCTCAATTTCTCATGACAAGAGCACGGGACGATTTCTCGTGAGCGCCTCTGGCGCCACGTATGACTCCGCCGCCGTCATTCTGGCGGCCGGGGCACAGCCTCGCCACGCGGGCTTTGAGGGCGAGGAAAAGTTCGCTGGTCATGGCGTCTCCTACTGCGCAACCTGTGACGGGATGTTCTATAGAAACAAACAGGTGTTCATGATTGGCGGTGGAAACTCGGCCTCCGAGGAGGCGCTGTTTCTAGCGAGGCTCGCGAGCAAGGTCACGCTTATCGTGCGCAAGGACCACCTGAGGGCCCAGACGGCAGTCGTTCGAGAGCTCGAGCGCAACGAGAAGGTTGAGATTCGTCTGATGACAAGCGTCGTGGCGGTTCGAGGAAACGACCTTCTCGGAGAAATCGAGCTCAGGGACAACAGGACCGGCTCCACGTATGTCGAGACGTTCGACGAGGGCTCCTTTGGCGTCTTCGTCCTTGTGGGCCGGGTGCCAGAGACCGAGCTCATCAAGAACATCGTCGAGCTTGATAAGAGCGGGTACGCGATAACGGACGAGCGGATGGGAACCGAGGTGCCAGGGCTCTACGTTGCCGGAGACGCGCGTGTAAAGCCCCTGAGGCAAATCGTGACGGCCGCCTCAGACGGCGCCATCGCAGCATCGGCTGCCGCTGCCTATCTCGGCAGGCCAATAGACGGATAGAAAGGGTCTCCTCGCTTTACTGAGATTCTAGAAATCCGTGATAATATATCTTATGTAAAGTAGCGATTATGACGAATTCCGGACGGCCGCAAGCGCACTCCCCTTGTGCTTGCGGCCGTCTTCCCTCATAGAATCATCGAGTGTACGAAATGAGCCAATACCATCTGGATTCATGTTCTTCTCGGCAGCGTTTTCGCAGTTGTCCTGTGACCAGATTCGCTGCAATGAGAAAATACTTCTTGAGTTTCGTACACTCGCCGAGAGCCGCGCCCTTATGTCTTAAGGGTCACGACCTCACCCGCGGCTCGCACATAAGCCCGAGCTTCATGCGGGCATCGTCCGTGGCGCTCTCGCCGGCTATGAAGAGGAGCTCGTCCATCGCGTGAACGACCGTCTCCCCCGTTGGAATGAGCTCATCGCCGGCGCGATGGATCACAACGATGCGTATCCCGTCGGGCCACGGCACGTCCTTCACGCGCATCCCCTCTATGCGCGCCCCGGCACCAACATGTATGGACCCAAGGTCCTTGCGCTCGGCGGCCTCATTGCGCAAGACTGACGTCCGAGCAAGAAACGGCTTGAGAAGATGCTCGTAGAACGCATCGGTATCAGTGAGGCTCGCCGTGACAAAGGCAAGAATCGAGACAAGGGACACGGAGAGCAGCGCGTCCAGAGAGCCCGTGAGCTCAAACACGAGGATGACCGCGGTGACCGGAGCCCTCACAACGCCGGAGAAAAGCCCGGCGACGCCGAGGGCCGCAAAGTTTAGGAAGAACACCTGCTCAATTCCAAAGGCACTGCCCACGGCGACAAAGAACAGACCGCCAAAGAGCCCGCCCATGACCACGAGTGGATAAAGCGTGCCTCCGGGCGCTCCCGACCCAAAGCAGATGGCAGTAAGGACGTACTTGCCTAAGAGAAGTCCGAGAATCGCGCCAAGCGTCATCCCGGCAGGAGAGAGCAGCTGCTCGACTATCGCCTCTCCCCCGCAAAGAAGGTCGGGCCAAACAAACGCGGCAACCCCGGCAAGGGCAAAGGGCAGGGCGAGACGAGCGTAGGGAAGATGCGACCTCACGCGAGAGAACAGGTCCTGAACGGCGAACATGCCGCGATTGTGAAGCGCGCCAACAAGGCCGCAGAGCACGCCAAGGACGATCACGAGCGGGTACGTGACATGCGGGAGGTTTTGGGCGAGCGAGAGGTCAAGGACCGGGTTCAGGCCCACCACCTGCGAAACAAGAAGGTCGGACACCACTGCGGAGCACATGACGGAAATGATGAGCGGAGCCGAGAACTGCTTGTGAATCTCCTCGAGCGCAAAGAGCACGCCGGTAAAGGGGGCATGAAAGGCCGCGGACATACCGGCAGCGGCCCCGCAGGTCACAAGGAGGCGCTCCTCTCCCCTCTTTCTCCCCAGGGCACGAGACACGGCCTTACCGGACATGCCGCCCAGCTGAACCGAGGGGCCCTCCCTTCCCATGGAGAGTCCGGCAAAGGTAAGCAGCGTTCCCTCAAGAAACTTTGCGGGAATGACGCGCCTCCAGGGTGCGTCAAGCGCACCCTCAACCTCAGCATCAACCTGAGGAATTCCCGAGCCAGACGTGGCGGGTTCCCAGAGCAGGAGCCGTGACACGATCACAAGGATGAGCAGCAGAACCGCAAACCAGCAGGCAATGAGCGGAGGGTTGTTGGAAATCCGCGAGATGATGCCCCTGAGCAGCTCCTCGGCGCCGCTCAGAGCAAGTCGGTACAGAGTGACGACTCCCCCGCCAAACAGACCGACGAGGGCGCCCTCAACAACAAGGCTCACTTGAAAGCGTCGCGAGAAGCGCCGTCGAACGGGCTCGTTGGAGGTCGACTCCCCTCGTTGGAACATCAGCCGCCAAAACCTCCGCCGATGCACGCGTAGACGGTCGCGTAGCAGACATAGCCACCGGGGGCGGGGGCGTGAATCATCTGGTTGCCACCGGCATAGATGGCAACGTGACCCGTGGAGCAGACGATAACGTCGCCAGGGGCGAGCACGCTCTGGTAGTTGGAGAGGTTGCAGCTCTTCCAGTTGCCACGGCTCTGAATGGAGGCCATGATGGAGGCAACGGGCGCCTGATATGCGGGGAGACTGTAGCCGGCAAGACGATACGCCGTGGCAACGAGGCCGCAGCAGTCATAGCCGTCGGCATCGGGACCGTAGTTGACGCCGGTCCACCACTGCTTGTAGGGCTTTCCGATGAGCGATGCGGCGCAGGAGACGATCCCCGGGTGCGACACCCCCGGCGAGCTCGTGTCAGGCTCGGGCTCGGGTTCAGGTTCCGGCTCAGGGTCGGGCTCGGAATCAGGTTCGGGCTCGGGCTCGGGCTCTGAATCTGGCTCGGAATCGGGCTCAGGAGTCTCTTGCGCCGTGTCTCCGTCATCGGGCTCCTCGGCGTCAGCGTCGTCATCGACAGGTGCCTGCTGGTTCGAACCCTGGTTTGAGGTGGATTCCTGAATCGTGGTCACCGCGTTTGCGATGCCGGTGTTCTGGGCACCCGCGGAGGGCTCGCGCTCCTCCGCCTGACGGGCCGCCTCCTCGGCAGCCTCCTGGGCAAGACGTTCCTGAACCTGGCCGTCAAGCGAGGCGTAGTAGCTCTGCGCAGCGGCAACCTCGGCCTGATAGTCGTCAAGGTTCTTCTGCGTCTCCTCGATTTTGGCCTCCTGGTCCTCCTGCTGGGCAACCAGGGAGTCATGCTGCTGTTGGAGCTGCGTGGCGAGCGCGTTGACCTGAGCTATGGTGGCGGCATCGGACTCGCTGAGCTTGTCGAGGTAGTAGACGCGGCTCGCAAGCTCCTCCACGCTCTTGGCACCCAGGAGGATGTCGAGGGTGGAGCCGGCACCAGCCTTGTAGGAGTCGCTCATGCGACCAGAGAGCACTGCCTTCGCGGCGTCGAGCTGGGTCTGGGTCTCGCCGATCTGCGTCTCGGTGTTAAAGATGTCCGAACGCGTGACCTCAAGGGCCTCGGACTGCGAGGCAAGCTCGTTCTGATAGGAGGCAAGGCTGTTGCCCATCGCCTCAAGCTGGGAGCGCGCCTCCTCGAGCTGTGCCTGGAGCTCCTCGGTGGTCGGGTCGGCCAGCGCAGCGTTAGGTATGAGACCAAGGCCGAGAAGGGCAACGGCGCTCGCTATGAGCGACCTTCTCGTGACGGTGGTGTGACTCATCTCTTATCCTCCTAGTAATATGAGCCGCCGCCAACAAAGGCGTAGACGGGAGCCTCGACAACGCCGAGGGCCGGGTTTGCGGCGTGAATCATTCTTCCATTACCAACGTAGATGCCCACGTGTCCATAGCTCGGGAAGACGAGGTCGCCAACCTGAAGCTGGCTCATGTCGGTCTTCCAATCCCCCGTGGCCTGAAGCGAGGAGATCATGGTACCGGTGGTGCGCCCTCGGGCATAGCCATAGCAGTAGCAGACCAAACCGGAGCAGTCGAATGCGTTGGGGCCGCTGGCACCATAGACGTATGCCTTGCCAATCTGGGCGTAGGCGGTGGCGAGGCCTTGCCCGGAGGGGGTACCGGCAGAGGTCTCGTCCTCGCTCTCGGAGGAATCCTGTCCCTCGTCGGAGGGGGTGGAGTCGGGCTCATCCTCAGGTTCGGGCTCGGGGTCGGGCTCATCCTCTGGTTCGGACTCAGCCTCAGGCTCCCGCTCGGGCTCGGTGTCCGTTGGCGGCTCGGAGGCCTCATCTGTGGAGGGCTCGCTTTCCTCGGCGCCGCTCAAGGCGACCTCCTGGCTCTGGCTCTGCTCAACGGCCTCTATGGCGGCTGAGACGCTCTCGTTTTGCTGTGCCTCGAGCTCGGCCTTAACCTGCGCGTCAAGGGACTCGTAGAGGCTCTCCGCCTCCGAGACGCGCGCCTGATAGTCGCTCACCTGAGACTGCAGGTCGGCAACTTGGGCCTGCTGAGACGCCTGCTGCTCCTGGAGCTCGGCGAGCTCGCGCTCAAGCTGCTCAGAGAGTGACTGGACCTGAGCGATGGTGGACGCCTGCTGCTCGGAGACCTTGTCGAGGTAGTAGATGCGGCTCGCGAGCTCCTCGGCACTCGTGGCGCCCAGGATGAAGTCGATCACACCCTCGGTGCCGCCCTTATACGCTCCGCGCATATTCTTGCCCAGAAGCGCGCGCTGGGCGTCAAGATCTGCGCGCGTCTGGTCGATGCTCATCTCTTTCTGAGTAATGGCGTAATCGGTATCCTCGAGCGTCGTGGTTGCGGTGGCGAGCTGAGCCTGTCGATCCGCAAGCTCAGCGCCAAGCTGCTCGAGCTGAGAGGAGACCTCCTCAAGCTCCGTGGCGGGGTCCGCGAGAGCGACCGTGACTGGGGCTGCGGCAAGGCACACCGGCCCAGCAACGAGCAGGGCGGCGAGCCCCGCATGAATCACCCTATGCGTTAACGCCATGAACGATGTCCTTTCAAAAGCCACGAGTGTATTTTAGGCTGCGATGGTAGGCTCGGCGGCACGTTCATACGAAGGTCATGATACCAAGTTCTCGTTGGGGAGGGTAGGGCGCGATCCTACCCCACCTTGACGAGAGAGAAGACCTCCTGCGGGTACTTCTCGGCAATGAGGGGCCGCGGGTTGAGGAACGAGAGCTCCAGGATGAAGGCAAAGCCCGCAACGGCGGCACCAGACTGCTCGATGAGCTGCGCACAGGCAATGGCGGTCCCTCCCGTCGCCACGAGGTCGTCCACGACGAGCACGCGGTCCTCAGGGGTCAGCGCGTCCCTGTGGATCTGAATCTCGTCGGTGCCATACTCAAGGGAGTAGCTCTGCGAGAAGACCTCGCGCGGGAGCTTTCCGGGCTTGCGGGCGGGAACAAAGCCGCACCCCAGGCGATACGCCACCGGGGCGCCCACGAGAAAACCACGGGCCTCGGCCCCCACGACCTTGGTGATGCCCACGTTCGCAAAGTGATCCGCGATGGAGTCGACCACGGCGCGCAGGGCCTCGGGGTCGTCAAAGAGCGGCGTGATGTCCTTGAAGACCACGCCAGGCTCGGGATAGTCGGGGATATCGACGATACGGCTCTCAAAGTCGAAATCGATCACGTGATCACACTCTCTTCTCGGACGTGCCGTCCCGCTCGTCCTTCTCGGCAAAGGGCTCCTTGATGCGACGGGCAATGAGATCGCAGCGCACGGCGTTGGTGAGGCTCAGCATGCGCGAGAAGGCCTGATCAAAGCGCTGCTTTGCGGCCTCGGTGTTCTCGATCTCAACGCCGCCGCCCTTGCGGACAAAGACGACGAGCGCCTGCTCGAACATGGCGGACTCGCGGTTGGCGGCGATGACGTACTGCCTGAGGTTCTTGGGCCCGATGCCAAAGTGACGGAGCTCGTCACAGAGCCTGATCAGCGAGAAGTCCCTCCCGTCAACGAGGTCGCGCCCGTGGGGCGAGCGCTTGAGCTCGATGACGCCGGCCTCGGAGAGCTGGCGCACAAAGGAGACCGAGGCTCCCACGAGCTCGGGAACGCGGTCGATGGGATGGAGCTTGCCAACGACCTCCTCGTCGTCCACGGGAAGCGCGATCGACTCCTCGGCGGCCTCGGGCGCGGACGCCTGCCCGGCGTCCGCACGGTCGAGCTGCTCCTTGATGACGGAGAGCGGGAGGAAGCGGTTCTTCTGCAGATAGAGGATCGTCTCGAGACGCCGGACGTCACGCTGCGAGTACAGCCGGTACCCGCTCGGCGTGCGCGAGGGGTTGAGCAGCCCCTCGTCCTGAAGATAACGGACCTTGGAGATGGAGAGGTCGGGATACTGCTGCTGCAGCTTCTTGACGACCTTCCCGATTGTCAGGTAACCGGCGTCCGCCATGGCGCCTACGCCTCAGTGTCAATCCTGCGCGGCCGCGCATTGGTGTGGAACACCATGCGGAAGGTACCGATCTGGATGGTGGAGCCGTCCTTGAGGCCAGCGCGGGAGGCGATGGCTCCATCGACCCAGGTTCCGTTGAGCGAGCCGAGGTCCTCGATGGTGGCAATGCCCGAGGAGATGTTGGACAGGTTCATGCGCGCGTGGTGGCGCGAGACCGTCATGTCGTTGAGAAAGACGCTGTTCTTGGGGTCACGGCCAAGCGTGATCTCCGGGCTGTCAAGCTCGAAGGTCTCCCCTATCTGGGGCCCCTTGACAATGGTCAGCGTCGGATGGGCAAGCCGGGACGTCCCCATGAGGTCGGGAACGGTGGCGTCCGCGGCGGGCATGCGAAAAATCTCGGTGGCACCGGATACTGGATTGGGCATGAAGGGCCTCCCCTCGTCGTTCAACCTACCATGATAGCGCGCATCACCTGCACGCGACGCAGTCCATCTCAATGAGGGCGCCCAGCGGTAGCTCGTTCACGCCTACGACGGCACGAGCGGGCGCCGGGGTGGTGAATCTCCGAGCATACACCTCGTTCATGGCGGCCATGTTGTCAAGGCTCGAGAGGTAAACCGTTGTTTGCGCGACGTCCGCAAGCGAGCAGCCAACCTCCTCGAGCAGGGTCTCGATGATGTCTATGACGCGCTCCGTCTGCTCAACGATGCCACCCGGAACAAGGCGACGGTTGTCGTCAGAGGAGATGGGGAGCTGTCCGGAGGCAAAGACGAGCCGCCCGGCGGTGGTTCCCTGCGAGTAGGGACCAAAGGCCTCCGGGGCATCAGGTGCGTTGATCGAGTACTTCACGACGCTCCTTCCAGCTCGTCACCTGTTATCGGCGGCATCCGAACCCTCAACTAGACCGCGCGCGCCGATGAAGTCCGCGCCCTCCCTCAGGAGATGCCATCTCTTGAGGTGGCCGGCGCTCACGTGCGCGGGACCAGCGGTGGCAAGAAAACCACCCCAGGGAACAGTATCGCAGAGAATTCGGCGGAGTGTCTCGTGACCCACGGGCGAAATCTCCCCAAAGGAGAGCAGGCTCCGCCATAGGGCGCGAGCGCGCGCGGGCGGAACGAGGACAAGGTAGCCGCGCGGAAGCTCGCCGGCGCCCGGAATCCCAACGAGAACCGCGGGGATGGCATCCAGATGCGCCTGGAGCACCTCGGCAGGGCGAGGCAGGCGCGCGGGCGAGGACACATAGTCAGCGAGGACGCGCTCGGCGGCAGGGCCCGCCAAGAGCAGCGCGACGAGCATCTCGGAGGCAGGCTCAACCAGCGTGCCCGCAAAGGGACAAACGCCGTCCTGCTCGGCACCAGAAAGGAAGGAAAGCCACCCGGCGAGGGCCTCGCCATGACCGCTGGGGTCAACGAGCACGATCTCACGGTCACCCGTCCTCACGGCAAGGGGCGTGGAGATGAGCGACCCATCACCCGTGAGCACACCCTCAAACGCGGCCGAGCCCACGGCGAGCTCGTCACCGCACAGGGCGGACCCCACGAGGGCGCCCGCTCCGTCTCCGCTCACGAGAACGTAGGCGCAGCCGGTGAGGTCGCACAGGAGCGCGCCGTCCTTCTCGGCGCCTTCAAAGAACACGGCGTCGTCCTTCTCGCATGCGTAGGAACAGACGGCCAGAAGATCGTCAAAGCCAGGCTCAAAGGTGGCGCCGAGAAGAACGTGCTCCCCATGGAGCGCCCCCATTCTGACAGAGCTCATTTGGCACCGTCCTCTCCGTCGCGCCTGGAGCGAACGATGCGAACGCCCTCGGCAGTGTAGACGACGGCGGTGATGAGCGAGCAGATGACGCCGGCATAGACAAAGAGGGTGCCAAGGGCGCTGGCCTGGTCGTTGAGGCCGGGCAGCCAGGCTGCGTCAACGAGGCCGAGACCGGGGATGACGGGAAGCCCCAGAAGAAGGTCGCAGAAGCCAAACATGAGCAGTGCCGTGGCCGCCTTTCCCACGTAGGCAACGTCAATGGGCCTGCGGCGGTAGCGCTGCAGGATGAGGCCGCCCACCGCAAGGTAGACGTCACGGCCAATGACGAAGACGGGGACCCAAAGCGGGAGCTCCCCCACAATGAGGAGACCGAGCACGCCCGTGAAGAGCAGCACGCGGTCCATGATGGGGTCCATGATCTTTCCGAGCCAGCTCACCGTCTGCGTGCGCCGCGCGATCTGGCCGTCAAGGAAGTCGGTCGCCGCTGCCACGACGTAGCACACAAGGGCCGCGGCGCGGTTGGTGCCGGTGGCAAAGAGGAAGAGAAAGACGATGGTGAGGGCGAGCCTGCAGAACGTGATGACGTTGGCGACGGTGAGCACCTGCGTAGAGGGGTTTTCGGAGGTCCCCACCGGTATGTCCGAACGTCCGGAGGCCTGGCGCTCGGCGGCGTCGGCATCGGCAATGCTCTTAATGAGCGACTTGGTGCGCTCTGTTCTCTCTGACAATTCGGCCCTCTCGAGTCGTTGGAACTACCTTCACCAAGGTACCCAGTTTAGCGTAAATTAAGTCAGCTCCCCAACCGCTCCACAAGGCACGGCGGACACCGCATGGCCGCGATGCCCGTCGCATGGGATGCCGGATTTGTCGGGACGCCGAGCTAACGGACTATGTGGCGCACCCTCCTGATGCCTGTCAGGCCCTCGAGCTCGGAGACGAGCGCATCGGTGACGTTGCCGGTCACCTCAAGGAGCGTGTAGGCGTTTGCCCCACGGCTCACGTTGCTCATGTTCTCGATGTTGAGGCCACCACGCGCGATGGCCTGGGAGACCTCGCCGATGACACCCTGAACGTTCTCGTGGAAGAGGGCAAGGCGCGTTCCGCTCACCAAGGGGCCAAGGTCAACGCGGCCGTAGTTGACGGAGTTCACGATGTTGCCGTTCTCAAGGTAATCGCGCAGCTGGTTGGCGGCCATGACGGCGCAGTTGTCCTCCGCCTCGCCCGTTGAGGCGCCAAGGTGCGGGAGCACGATGGCGTTTTTCATGTTGGCGCTCGCGGGGTTGGCAAAGTCGGTGACGTAGCGGGCGAGCTTGCCGTCGTCGAGCGCCTCGGCAAGCGCCTGCTCGTCAACGAGCGCGTCACGGGCAAAGTTGAGAAGGACGGCGCCGTGCTTCATCTTGGAGATGGCCTCCGCGGAGATCATGCCGCGCGTCGAGTCTGTTGCCGGGACATGCAACGTGACAAAGTCACAGGCGGAGAGCAGCTGGTCGAGGTCGGTTGCGTGCTCGATCCTTCTGTCGAGGCCCCATGCGGCGTTGATGGAGAGATACGGGTCGTAGCCCATGACCTCGGCACCAAGGGCGATGAGGGCATCGGCGACCTCCGCGCCGATGGCGCCGAGCCCGATGACGCCCACGCGCTTGCCCGCAAGCTCAAAGCCCGCAAAGCGCTTCTTGGCCTTCTCGGCGCGCTTGGCGATCTGTGGGTCGTCGCTTGCCTCGTGGACCCACTCCACGCCTCCGATGATGTCTCTGCAGGCAAGGAGCATGCCGCAGATGACGAGCTCCTTCACGGCGTTGGCGTTGGCACCGGGCGTGTTGAAGACGACGACGCCCCGCTGGGCGCAACGCTCGACCGGGATGTTGTTCACGCCCGCGCCCGCGCGCGCAATGGCGAGCAGGGAGCGAGGCATCTCCATCTCGTTGAGGTTGGCGCTGCGGACGAGCCAGGCGTTGGCCGCGGCGGGGTCCTCAACAAAGGCGTAGCCGGCCGCCTCGAGGGCGTCGGTGCCCACCGTGGAGATGTTGTTCATGCAGTGGATGCTGTACATGGCGTTCCTCCAAGCGAAGACAAATGATGACAAGTTACCCTGTCACCTTTGTCAGGTTTACGCGCGGTGCGCGAGCTCGAATTCCTTCATGAAGGCAACGAGCGCCTCCACGCCATCGCGCGGCATGGCGTTGTAGATCGAGGCGCGCATGCCGCCCACCGAGCGGTGGCCCTTGAGGTTGACGAGACCCGCCTTGGCCGCGTCCTTGACAAAGACGGCGTCAAGGTCCTCATTGCCCGTGACAAAGGGGACGTTCATGAGCGAGCGGCAGCTCGGGTCCACCGTTGACGAGAAGAGCTTTGACTCGTCGAGGAAGTCGTAGAGCACGGCGGCCTTCTCGGCGTTGCGCTCCCCCATCGCGGCGAGCCCGCCCATCCTCTCAATCCACTCGAAGACGAGGCCACAGACATAGATGCCCCAGCAGTTAGGCGTGTTGTAGAGCGAGCCCGCGTCCGCCTGCGTCTTGAGGCGCAGCATCGTGGGAACGCCGGGCAGGTCGTCCGGGATGAGGTCCTCGCGCACGATGACGATCTGTACGCCCGCGGGTCCCACGTTCTTCTGCACTCCCGCATGGATGAGGCCGTAGCGAGAGACGTCCACGGGCTCGGAGAGGAACATCGAGCTCTGGTCCGCCACGAGCACGTGACCCTTGGTGTTGGGGAGCTCCGGGAACTTGGTGCCGTAGATCGTGTTGTTCTCGCAGATGTAGAGGTAGCTCGCATCCTCGCGGATGGGTAGGTCGGAGCAGTCCGGGATGTAGGAGAAGTTCTTGTCGGCCGAGCTCGCCACCGCCACGGCGTCGCCGAGGATCTGTGCCTCCTGATAGGCCTTCTTTGCCCAGTTGCCGGTTATGACGTAGTCCGCCTTTCCGTTGGTGGCCAAGTTCATGAAGACCGTGGAGAAGAGCAGGGAGTCTCCACCCTGGGTGAAGATCACCTTGTAGTTATCGGGGATGCCCATGAGGGACCGCAGACGCGCCTCGGCGCCCTCGATGATGCCCTTGAACACGGAAGATCGGTGGCTCATCTCCATGACGCTCATGCCGCAGCCGGCGTAGTCGAGCATCTCGCCCGCGCACTTCTCGAGGACCTCCTCGGGAAGAACGGCGGGGCCTGCGGAGAAGTTGTACACGCGTGCCATCTCGTCCTCCTATGGTTTGTCACTGATTGCGTGTCCATTCATCATAGGTTGGCGGTGGTGCGGGGCACGATGCCGCTACACGTCGTTTGCCGGGCTGAAACGCGCCTGACACACGCGCGGACAGCCACATGCCCGATGGGTCGCGGGGGTTACGCTTGCCATTGCAGGTTTGACGTGCTTCTCTCAACGCGATGAGCTGCGATTTTGTTGTCGATCATGTCCAGAGAACATGTAATTGTCAAAGATGTGGACCCATCCAAAGAGCGCGGCACGGTAAAAAAAGACCTCGGGAACAATCCCGAGGTCCCTTAAGTGCTGGTCGGGTGGACTGGATTCGAACCAGCGACCCCTTGACCCCCAGTCAAGTGCGCTACCAAACTGCGCCACCACCCGTTTGCGAAAAAGTACTATAGCACCCTCTCTTTTCTGACGCAACAACAAACTAAAGATTGGCCAGACCGCAGAGAAAAACTGGGACACATTGCAGATAGATCCCGCTCGTGCTTGCCAACGAGAAGTGCGTCGGACTCACAGCAGTGTACATTGCCTCACAAACCAAGGGTGGTGTACGCAGAAACGGAACTTTTGCGCTAGAGGCACCGGCGCGTCAACGGGAACGGCCGATTCGGGACAACACGACTGGTTGTGGGCAACATCTTTGATGTCACACTCTCCCCCAGGTCCTTCTCGGCGCCAAATTCCTATTGGACGATACGTTGAATCCGCATTAGAGGATGGTTTGGGTAGCAAGTTTTATACGAGAAGAGCTCGCACATCAAACTTGCTGCCCAAAACCCATCAAAAGCTACAGTGCGTCCCGACCCGCGCAAACGGCGGAATCAGTTCACGCGCTAGCAATACGAACCACCGCCGCTAAGGCTGTCTCTGGCTTGTGGAGAGGCTGCACACGCGCCCCTCGACGACGCCGGTTGCGCCATCGATGTCGCGGATGACCTCGCCCACGGCGGGCAGCACAATGTGGCTGCCGGCAAGCGGGTTCTTGACGCTCACGATCGGCGCCGTGAGCGTTGCCTGGACGTGGCTGCGCTCGAAGGCAAGATCACAATCATCCATCCGACAGTTCACGAGGCGCAGGCTCTCGCAGTAGCAGAGTGGCTGTGTGCCAACTATCTCGCAGTTCTCGAAGGTCACGTTCTGATTGTACCAGCCGAGGTACTCGCCCCTCACGCGCGAGTTGCGCACGACGACGTTCTTGGCATGCCAGAAGGCGTCCTTGGTGTCCAAGTCGCAGTTCTCGAAGACGGCATCCTCGATGTACTGAAACGAGTACTTGCCGGCAAACCTGACGTTTCGGAATCGCAGCCCGCACGAGCGCATCATGAAGTACTCGCTTTGGGCGGTGCAGTCCACCATCTCGATGCCGCGCGTGGACCAGCCAAACTCCGGGGAGACGATGTCGCAGCCGCGCATGCGGACGCGCGCGCACTCGCGCAGGGCCTTGATGCCGTGGAGCCGGCAGCCCTCGACGGTCACGTCACTGCTATACCAGAGCGCCGCGCGGCAGAGCTCGGTCATCTCGACGCCTCGCAGCGTGAGCCCGCGGTCGTGCCAGAACGGGTAGCGCAGGTTCATGAAGGCGCCCTCAACGGTGACGTTGTCGCATTCCTTGAAGGCGCTCTCGCCGTCAGCCGGCCCGTCGAAGCGACAGTTGCGCACGACGAGGTCCCTCTCGCCGTAGAGGGCGCGCTCCCCGTCAAACGTTTTGTTCTCGACGATCTTCTCACTCATAGAACCCCTCTTTTACCGAAGGTACATCTCGAAGAACCCCTGAATCTTGTCCCAGGGGATGGCGTTCTTCCCGCCGCCGTCGTAGAGGTCGGTGTGCACGGCGCCCGGCACGAGCACGAGCTCCTTGTTGTCTCCCTTGAGCAGGGCAAAGGCGTCCCTGCCCATATAGCAGGAGTGTGCGGCGTCTCCGTGGAGCACCATGACGGCGCTCTCGATCTCATCCGCGTAGGCGAGGATGGGCTGGTTGAGGAAGCTCTGGGTTCCGATGACGTTCCAGCCCTCGTTTGAGTTGAGCGAGCGGGGGTGATAGCCGCGCGGGGTCTTGTAATAGTCGTAGTAGTCGCAAACATAGGACGGAGCGTCCTCGGGGAGCGGGTCAACGACGCCGCCGGTGCGCTCGTAGGTGCCGGCTGCGTAGTCGCGGGTGCGCTGCTCGGCGAGGGCCCGGCGCTGGGCCCGCCGCTCTTCGGCGCTGTCGTTGGCATCGAAGTAACCCTTGGCGGAGATGCGCGCCATGTCGTACATCGTGGAGGCGACCGTTGCCCTGATGCGCGGGTCAAGCGCCGCGGCGTTGAGCGCGAGGCCGCCCCAGCCGCAGATGCCGACGATGCCCACGCGCTCGGCGTCCACGTCCGCGCGGCACGAGAGGTAGTCGACGGCAGCGAGGAAGTCCTCGGTGTTTATGTCCGGGCTCGCCATGTAGCGAGGCTCACCGCCGGACTCGCCGGTATACGACGGGTCGAAGGCGATGGTCAGAAAGCCGCGCTCGGCCAGCGTCTGAGCGTAGAGGCCCGCGCACTGCTCCTTCACCGCACCAAACGGTCCGCAGACGGCTATCGCTGCGAGGCGGGCCCCCGGTATCACGGATCGGGGCCGGTAGAGGTCGGCCGCCAGCGTGATCCCGTAGCGGTTATGGAACGTCACCTTCTCGTGGTCCACGAGGTCGGACTTGGGGAAGGTCTTGTCCCACTCGTCGGTCAGGTTAAGGTCCGTCTTGTTCATGATTGCTCCCCTCGTTGCGGCTGCATCTCAGTGGAAATACGATTGAGCAGGTAATCGATGGCGTCGATGCCATGCTGCCGAACATGCATCTCGTTGACCAGACGCGCCCGCTCTCCCAGAAGGGCGCGCTTCGTCTCGCGCACGCGGCCCTCCTCGCAACAGTTCCGAGCGCGGCTTGCGATCGTTTTGTCGCAGGAACAGTCCGCGAGGCAGCGCTCGATGTCGGTCGTCAGGTCTCCCATCGGTTAGCCTCCTCTCCCCTCCTCAGTTTAGCGACGCAACGTCATCATGTATAATTCCTATATCGAATGGTGTCCCATGCAAACACTGAATAAGAGGGCGAGAAGAACGTGGAGCTGCGCCATCTCAGGTACTTCCTCATGGTCGCGCGCGAGGGCACGATCTCCGGTGCCGCGGCCGCGCTGCATGTCTCGCAGCCCTCGCTCTCACGACAGATGCAGGAGCTCGAGCGCGATCTGGGCGTTCGTCTCTTCGACCGGGGCAGCCGGCACGTCACGCTCACCGAACCCGGCATGCGCTTGCGACGGCGCGCCGAGGAGATCGTCGACCTGGTCGGACGCACCGAGGACGAGTTCCGCCTCACGGCGGACACCCTTGCCGGGGAGGTGCGCATCGGTGGCGGAGAGACGCCAGCCATGGGACTTCTCGCGGACGTCATTGCCGATTTTGTGGAGACGTACCCGCTCGTACGCTTCTCGCTGTTCAGCGGCAACGCGGAGAACGTGAGCGAGCGACTGGATGGCGGGCGCGTCGACTTTGGCGTCTTCGTCGGCCACGCGGACCTCTCTCGCTACGAGTTTCTCCAGCTGCCTGCCCACGACCGCTGGGGGGCCTTCATGCGCGAGGACGACCCGCTCGCAGAGCTTGAGCGCGTGACCTCTTCTGACCTGGCTCATCGCTCGCTCATTCTCTCCGAGCAGGCAAGTCGGGAGATGGGCGCGTGGTTTCACCGTGACCTCGAGGACCTGGACGTCGTGGCAACCTACAACCTGCTCTACAACGCGGCGCTCCTTGCCCGGCGTGGAATCGGCGTGGTTATCAGCCTTGAGGGCATCGTCGACACGAGCGAGGGGTCGGGGCTGGCGTTTAGACCCCTCGAGCCCGCCGTCTCAGCGGATGTTTTCATAGCGTGGAAGCGCTATCAGTCCTTCTCCCCCGCCGCCGAGGCGTTTCTCGGCGAGATTCGCGCGCGCTGGGGCGCGTGACGCTCCGCCCAAGACAGGGCCGCGGGTGGGGTTACGCCAGGGCGTCCTCGAGCTCCGCCACGGTAACGAGCGTGGAGCCGTAGCACTTCTCGCAGTGCTCGAGCGCGCCCTCCTGGGTACCGCAGAGGAAGGTCATCGTGGCGTCGGTCACCACGACCGAGGCGTAGTTGTTGAAGTAGGCGTCCGCGAGGGTGTGGAGCACGCAGATGTTGGTGTCCGCGCCCACCGCGATGACGGTGCTGACGCCGAGCTCGCGCAGGGTGAGGTCGAGGTCGGTCTGGAAGAAGCCCGAGTAGCGCCGCTTGGGGACGACGATGTCTTCCTCCCCCACCTCGATCTCGGGGAAGATGCGGGACTCACCGGCGATGCCGTGCTCGCCCCAGAGCTCGAGCTCGCGGTCGAGCCCCCGGACATGGGCGTCGTTGCAGAAGACCACCGGGACGCCGGCGGCGTGGCAGGCGGCAACGGCACGCGCCACGGCGTCGCGGTAGGCGGAAGTCGCGGCATCGGGGTCGTAGAGCGCGTCCTCGCCCACGGCCTCGATGGCGTCGATGACGAGCAGCGCGGCGGTGTTCTTATCGAGCTCCATAGAATCCCCCTTCGATTGGTGTAGCCTGAGCATAGCGGATTGGAGGCGCCATGGGGGAGTCGTTCTTCGAGCGCGCGTGGGACGTGGTGCGACAGGTCCCGGAGGGGCGCGTGGCCAGCTACGGGCAGGTGGCGCGTCTCATGGGCGCGCCACGCTGCGCGCGGCAGGTGGGCTACGCCATGCACGGCAGCCCCGGCGTCGCCGGCGGCGTGCCCTGCCATCGCGTGGTGTTTGCGGACGGCTCGCTCGCCCCGGGTTTTGCCTTCGGCGGGCCGGGTGAGCAGCGTCGCATGCTCGAGGCCGAGGGCGTGGGCTTCCTGCCAAACGGGCGCATTGATATGAAGAGTTGCTCGTGGGAGGCATAGAACACACAAACGGGGTACAAGAGTGCCAGCCAGTCGAGGAGGCATCATGAACTACGCAATTATCTGCAGCTCAAGAACCGGCAACACCGAGAAGCTCGCGCAGCGCGCCCGCAAGGTCCTGGGCGAGAGGAACGAGGTACCGGTGGTAGACGCAGACCTTGTGCTCCTTGGCTCCTGGACCGACAAGGGCGGGCTTGACCCCGCGCTGGAAGACGAGCTTCCCCGTCTTGCCGGAAAGCGCGTCTTCCTGTTTGGCACCTGCGGCTTTGGCGGCAGCCAGGCGTATTACGACCACGTCCTCGACCGCTTTGCCTCCGCGCTGCCCGAGGGCGCTCAGGTGGTGGGCAGTTTCATGTGCCAGGGGCAGATGCCGCCCACCGTCCGCGAGCGATACGTCAAGATGGCCGAGCAGGACCCTGAGCGCTTTGCGCCCATGATCGAGAACTTCGACCGCGCGCTTGGTCACCCCAACGCAGCAGACCTCGACTCCTTTGAGGACGCCCTCCGATGATCCTAGAGGGGACGGCACCCTCTAGGATCGCGTTTCATCACTCAATCCCCAGGCGCTCCGCGAGCTCGAGCCACTCGTCCTCGAGGGCCTCGCGCTCGGCGAGACACGCGTCCAGTGCCTCCTGCGCGGCCATGAGGGCGGCGTAGTCGCTCGCGTCCACGGCGGTCATCTCGTCACGCAGGCGGTCAGGCTCCCCGGCTGTCTTCTCCAGCTTGCGGCTCACCGCGTCAAAGCGCTTCTTGAGCTCGCGACGCTCCTGGTTGGTGATGCCAGCCGTCACGGGGCGAGAGGCGCCGTCTGCCCGCCGCTCGTCCGCAGGGCCGCCCGCAGGCATCTCGTCCTTCTCGCCGAGCAGCCGAAGGTACTCATCAACGCCGCCGGGCACGTGGCGCACACGGCCGCCGATGAGGGCAAACTGGTCGTCGGTCACGCGCTCCATGAGGTAGCGGTCGTGACTGACCACGAGCAGCGTCCCCGGCCAGCTGTCGAGCAGGTCCTCCATCACGGCGAGCATGTCCGTGTCAAGGTCGTTTCCGGGCTCGTCGAGCACGAGCACGTTGGGCTCCTCGAGGATCACGCACAGCAGCGCCAGGCGCCGGCGCTGCCCGCCGGAGAGGTCGCGGATGAAGTTCTGGAGCTCGCGCTGCTCAAAGCCCAGCCGCTCGATGAGCTGCGTGGGACTTTGCATCTTGCCGCCCACGAGGTAGCTGCGCTTGTAGCGACCGAGCACCTCGAGCACGCGCCAGTCGTCCTTCTCGGCAAGCGCGTCGAGATGCTGGCTCATGAAGCCGAAGCGCACCGAGGCGCCAATCTTCACGGTGCCGGACGTGGGGGCAAGCGCGCCTGTCATGAGCGCGAGCAGCGTCGACTTGCCCGCGCCGTTGGCGCCGAGGATGCCGTAGCGGTCCCCGGGGCCGATGAGCCAGTCCACGTCCTCGATCACGTTCGGGCCGCCAGGATAGGCAAAGCTCACGCCGGACATCTCAATGACCTGCTTGCCCAGTCGGCTCACGGCAAGGCGCTTGAGCTCGAGCGGGTTTCTGAGTGGCGGGTCGTTGGCAATGAGCGCGCGGGCCGCCTCGATGCGAAACTTCGGCTTGCTCGTGCGTGCCTTGGCGCCGTGGGCGAGCCAGTTGAGCTCCTTGCGCAGCGTGTTCTGCCGCCGCTCCTCCATGACGGCCGCCTGGCGCTCGCGCTCGACGCGTTGCTGGATGTAGGCGGAGTAGCCGCCCTCAAAGGGCTCGATGCGACGGTCGTGGACCTCCCACATGTGCTCGCAGACCTCGTCGAGAAACCACCGGTCGTGCGTGACCACCAGAAGCGCGCCCTCCCCTGCCGGCCAACGACGGCGCAGGTGCTCCGCCAGCCACTCGATGGCAGCGAGGTCCAGGTGGTTTGTCGGCTCGTCCATGAGGATGACGTCCCAGGCATGGCAGAGCACGCGGCAGAGGTCCACACGGCGGCGCTGCCCACCGGAGAGCTCGCCCACGGCGCCGCCCAGGTCGAGGTCGCCCACGAGCTCGTCCAGAATGGCGCGGATGCGCGCATCAGAGGCCCAGGTGTACTCGGGGACGTCGCCAAAGATCGCGTGGCGCACGGGGTCGGCGTCCGCAAGCTGGTCCGCCTGGCCGAGGTAACCGACGGAGATGTTGCGCCGCCACGTCACCGTACCCACATCAGGCTCCAGCACGTGGCCCACGATCTCCAGCAGCGTGGACTTGCCGTCGCCGTTTCGGCCAACGATCCCGATGCGCTCGCCCTCGTTGATGCCTATGGTCTGATCCTCGAGCACGCGCTTGCCAGGCCACTCGTGCCCCACGTGCTCGAGCCCTATGAGGATGCCCACTACGCCGTCGCCTCCCCTGCGGCCATTCCGCGCAGCAGCGCGATCTCATGTGCCCAGCCGTCAAGGCCGTCCTGCGGGGTCTCGAGCACCATGGGCAGGCCCGCGAGGCGCTCATTGGTGACCACGGCGCAGAAGGTCTCGAGGCCGAGCGTGCCCGCGCCGGTCTTCTCGTGACGGTCCTTGTGGGAGCCGAGCGGGTTCTTGGAGTCGTTGAGGTGCAGGGCGCGAAGGCGCGAGAGGCCGATCACGCGGTCGAACTCGTCGAGCACTCCGTCGAGGTCGTGAACGATGTCGTAGCCCGCGTCGGCCACGTGGCAAGTGTCCAGGCACACGCCGAGAAGCTCGTCGTGCCTTACGCCGTCGATGATGCGCGCCAGCTCCTCGAAGGAGCGGCCGACCTCGGTTCCCTTGCCCGCCATGGTCTCCAGCAGCACCGTGGTTGCCTGCCCGGGCTCCAGGACCTCGTTCAGGCCCTCGCAGATGAGGCGGATGCCCTCGTCGGTGCCCTGTTTGACGTGGGAGCCGGGGTGGAAGTTGTAGAGGTGGCCCGGCAGGCGCTCCATGCGCGCCAGGTCCTCGCGCATCGCGCGACGGGCAAACTCGACGGTCTCCGGCTTGGAGGAGCAGAGGTTGTACGTATAGGGAGCGTGCGCCACGAGTGGCCCGATGCCGTGCTTCTCGAGCGTGGCGAGAAACGCGGCGAGGTCCTTCTCGTCAAGCTGTCGCGCGTTGCCTCCGCGCGGGTTTCGCGTGAAGAACGCAAACGTGGTGGCACCGATGGACACGGCATCCAACGCCATCGCAGCATAGCCGCTGGCGGTAGACAGATGGCATCCGACCCGAAGCTCCCTCAACTCACCCTCCTGTTATTTGGGGACGTGTTATTTGGGGACGTGTTATTTCGTGCAGAGAAAATGGGACAGGTTCCTGCGTCGAGCGCATCGAGGCGCGGGTCCTACCCAAGACCCTTCCTGCCGTCAGAACCTGTCCCATTTTCTCCGTTAAGAAAAACACGTCCCGAAATGGCAGACAGGATGGCGTTGGCGACGTCGGGAAGCGGCATGGTGTCGAGCTGCTCCACGCCACCGGCGCTCACAAGCGCCACGCGGTTGGTGTCGGCGCCAAAGGTGGACTCGGGGTGGCTCACATCGTTGGCGACGATGAGGTCGGCTCCCTTGCGCTCGAGCTTCTCCCGCGCGTGCGTGAGCAGGTCGTCCGTCTCGGCGGCAAAGCCCACCACCACACGCGGCCCCTTCACGGCGCAGAGGTCGGCCAGGATGTCGGCCGTCTCCGTGAGCTCGATCGCGTCCAGGCGCTCGCGCGACTTTTTGAGCTTGTGGTCCGCGGGCGCCGCGGGCGTGTAGTCGGCCACCGCGGCGCTGCAGATGGCAACGTCGGCGGCCTCAAACTCCGCAAGCGTAGCGTCGTGCATCTGCGCCGCGCTCTCTACGTCCACGCGTCGCACGCCCGCAGGAGCTGCAAGCGAGGTGGGCCCGGAGACGAGCGTCACCTCGGCCCCACGTCGTGCCGCGGCCTCCGCGATGGCGTAGCCCATCTTGCCCGTGGAGCGGTTGGCGATGTAGCGCACGGGGTCGATGGCCTCGTGCGTAGGGCCGGCGTTCACGAGCACGCGCAGGCCAACGAGGTCGCGCGGCCCCAGGAGCGCAAGTGTGGCGGCCACGATCTCCTCCACCCCCGAAAGCTTGCCCTCTCCCACGTCCCCGCAGGCAAGGCGCCCGCTGTCAGGCCCGACAAAGCTCACGCCGCGCCCGCGCAGCGTGGCAACGTTGGCCTGCGTGGCGGGGTTCTGCCACATGTGCACGTTCATCCCCGGCGCAACGAGCACGGGGCACGCGCACGCCAGAAGCGTCGTAGTGAGACAGTCGTCGGCAATGCCGCAGGCCATCTTGGCCATGACGTTAGCGGTTGCCGGCACCACCGCGACCGCGTCCGCCCACTCGGCAAGGTCGATGTGCGGAATCGCTGAGCCCGGGTACTCGTAGAGCGACGTGGCCACCGGGGCGCCGGAGAGCGCCTCAAAGCTCACCGTGCCCACAAAGCGCTCCGCGTCCGCAGTCATGGTCACGCGCACGTCGCAGCCGGCCTTCTGCAGGCCGCGCAGCACCTCGCACGCCTTGTAGGCGGCAATCCCCCCGCAGACGGCGAGAAGAACGCGCGGCCTGCGCTCGCTCCGCTCGCTCACTCCCCCTCCACCTCCTCCGAGGTGATGAGGATGCGGTGGCAATACGGGCACTCGGTGATCTCCTCGCCCTGGGCGAGGTCGTGGAAGGAGCTCGGCTGGAGCTTCACGCGGCAGACCGAGGGGACGTTGCCGCGCAGGCGCTCGACGCCAAGACCCCTGAAGCGCTTGCGCGCGGTCTCGTAGCTCGCCAGATGCTCAGCGGAGATGCCGCCCGCAACGCGGTCGCGCTCGCGGGAGAGCTCGACGATCCTGGCTCGCAGCTCAGCGGAGTCGTGCGCCAGGGACTCCTCGGTGGCCTTGCGCTCGGCCTCGATCTTCTCGGCCGTGAGGCGCGCGTTCTTCTCGGCGCGCTCGAACCTCTCAAGACGCTCGCGAAGCGGCCCGAGGGTGAACTCGGCCTTCTCGATGTGCTTGGCAAGGGAGGTGAGCTGCTGCTCGATGTCGCGCACCTCGCGGTGCGTGAAGGCGCCGGAGTCGGCCGTGGCCTGCACCTCGGCGGTCTTCTCGTGATAGTGCGCGAGGCTTGCCTCCACGTCTGCGATCTCGAGCTCGGCGTCCTTGCGCTGGCCCACGATAGAGGTGAGCTCGCTTCTCACCTTCTTGGCGGCGAGCGCGATGGTCTTGAGGCGCGCCTGCTGCGGCATGGAAGCGAGCGTGGAGGCGCACTTGAGAAGCTCGAGGTCGATTTCCTGCAGCTTCATGAGGGCGGATGCTTCGGTCATGGTTCCTCTTTCCTAGCGCCTGCGCCCAAGGGAGCGCGCGACGACGATGGCAGTCAGCGTCTTGGCAAAGCGTTCGAGGTCGTCCGGGGCGACCCGCTCGTCAAAGGAGATGCGCAGCGACCCGAGCGCCTCGTCACGGGGGATGCCCATGGCAAGGAGCACATGGCTCGCGTCAAGCGAGCCGGAGGAGCAGGCCGAGGCAGCGGAGACCCCAAATCCCGCCTGGTCAAGGGCGAGGATGAGGGTCTCGGAATCCAGGTGCGGCACCATGACGCTCACGATGCCGGGAAGCCGGTCAGGACCCATCTCCCCCGTTGTCGTGGGGACGATTCCGCTCTCGGGAGCGCAGAGCAAATCGTAGATCCCCTGAGCCCGGAACGAGACGATCCTGCGCGTCTCGGCGAGGGCCCCGCAGCAGGCACGCGCGGCCGCGGAGAAGGCAAGGGCGCCGCGGACGTCCTGCGTTCCTGCGCGCCTGCCCTGCTCCTGCCCGCCGCCAAAGCTCTGGGGTCTCAGGGGAACGCGGGCGCGCACCGCAAGCGCGCCCACACCGACGGGCCCACCGATCTTGTGGGCGGCAACGCTCACGGCGTCCACGTCGGAAAGCTCAAGGGGCACGTGCCCAAATGCCTGGACGGCGTCCGTGTGGAAAAGCGCCCCGCGCGAGCGGGCGGATCGCGCGAGCTCGGAAACGGGCTGAATGACGCCGGTCTCGTTGTTGGCATACATGATCGAGACGAGCGCGCACGTCTCGTCGAGAAGCGCCCCGAGCGCACCAGGCTCCACGAAGCCCTGGCGGTTGGGCCTCACGAGCTCGACCTCAAAGCCGCGCTCGCGCAGCGGGCCCACGAGGTCGAGCACCGAGTCGTGCTCTATGGCGGAAAGGACAACGCGCCTCCTGCGGGAGTCGCGCGCCCGGGCGCCCTCGGCAAGCCCGAGAACCGCAAGGTTGTTGGACTCCGTACCGCCCGAGGTGAAGACGATGTCAGAGGGGCGCAGCCCGCCGCCGAGGCAGGCGGCAATCTCGCGCCGGGCGCCGTCGAGCGCGCGGGCGGCGGCACGGCCGGGCGAATGGAGCGAGTTGGGGTTCACGCCAGCGAGCTCGCCCTCGTCATAGGCGCGCTCTGCCGAGAGCGCCTCCGGCCTCATGGGGCAGGAGGCGGCGTAATCGAGATAGGTGTAGGCGGCGTCCATCGTCACGCCATCTTGGAGACGCCGGCCTGACCGGCGCGCCTGATCTCATCGATGGCTGCGGCGCGGTCGGGCGCGCCAAAGACGGAGCTCCCGGCAACGATCACGTTGGCACCCGCGCTCGTCACCTTGGCGACGGTCTTGGCGGACATGCCGCCGTCAACCTCGATGAGCGGGTTCACGCCCTGCTCGTCGCACATGCGACGGAGCCTGCGGATCTTGCGGGACGAGGACTCGATGAAGCTCTGCCCGCCAAAGCCGGGGTTCACCGTCATGACGAGAACCATGTCCAGGTCGCACAGGATCGGCTCGAGGGCGGCCACGGGCGTTGCGGGGTTGAGGGCCACCGAGGCCTTGGCGCCGCGGTCGTGAACGAGCGAGACGAGCCGGTGCGCGTGCGCCGTCGCCTCATAGTGGAACGAGAGGTAGTCCGCGCCGGCCTCAAGGTACCTCTCGACCATCTCGTCGGGGTTGGTGATCATGAGGTGCACGTCAACGGGAAGGTTGGTGGCAGACTTCACCGCGCGCACGACGTCAATGCCAAACGAGAGGTTGGGGACAAAGTGGCCGTCCATGACGTCAAAGTGAATGAGGTCCCCCGTGGAGACGTCGGCAAGCTCCTCCCCAAGACGAAGGTAGTTCGCTGCGAGGATGGAGGGGGCAATCTTAATCTCTTCCAGCATCGCTAGTTCTCCTTGCTCTCTGACTTGTGGAAGGCAAAGCGGCGCTCGTCCCCATGGACAAGGCGCCGGACGTTCTCTCGGTGAGACCAGATGACAACCACCGCGGCAATGACCACGGGAACCACGGAGGCCGTGGGAAAGCCAAAGATCACGCACCAGACGGGAAGCGATGCCGCGGCAAAGACGGAGCCCAGCGACACGTAGCGCGTGGGGATGACAAGAACGAGGAAGAGCGCGAGAAGGCCCACGCCGATGGGCCAATAGAGCCCAAGCGACGCACCAAACCCCACGGCAATGCCCTTGCCCCCGTGAAAACGCAGGTACGGGGTGAAGACGTGACCGAGGATGCAGCCGAGAAACACGCACGAGAGCGAGACGCCAAAGGCGGTGGTGTGGTCGAGCGCGGCAACGTCACCGTTAAGCGCGAGCGCGGCGATGCCGATGCGAGCCATGATCATCCAGATGAGGCCCTTGCCGAGGTCGAGCAGGAGGGTGGCCGCCGCGGCTCCCTTGCCCACCGAGCGGGCAACGTTTGTGGTGCCGATGTTGCCGGAGCCCACCTCGCGAACGTCAACGTGACCCATGACCAGGGCAATGACCAAGCCAAAGGGTATGCCGCACACAAAGTACGCGCCAATGGTGAAGATGACGGTCCAGAGCATGAGCGGGTCCACTAGCGCTCGCCCCCCTCGGACTTCCTGCGAAACTTGAGACGCACCGGCGTGCCGGTGAGGTCAAAGCGCGCGCGTAGGCGGTTCTCGAGAAAGCGCTCGAAGTTGTCGTCCACGAGGTCGGGGGCGTTGCACCAGAAGGAGAAGACCGGTGGCTTTGATCCCGTCTGCGTGGCGTACTGGATCTTGAGCCTGCGCCCCCTCTCGCTGCGGGTGTGACCGCCCTCGCGGATCTCCGCGAGAAGGTCGTTGAGCTCGGAGGTCTTGATCTGGCAGGCATGCGCCTCGGCTGCGCGGACCGCCAGGCCGAGGACCTTGTCCACGGCGCGCCCGGTGAGCGCGGAGACGTTCACGTAAGGGATCCAGGGGGCAAAGGCGAGGCGCTTCTCGATGGAGGCGACGATGTCGTTTCTCTGCTGCTCGGTCTCAACGAGGTCCCACTTGTTGAGCACGAGCACGAGGCCGCAGCCGCGGTCGATGGCCATGTTGGCAACCTTCTGGTCCTGCTCGGTCACGCCCACGGTGGCGTCCACGACGAGCAGGCACACGTCAGCGCGGTCGATCGCCTGGAGGCCGCGCACCAGGCTGTAGTACTCGACGTCCTCGTGGACCTGCGTCTTCTTGCGCATGCCCGCGGTGTCCACGAGCTTGATGGGCATGCCCTTCCACTCGATCACGCTGTCGATGGCATCGCGCGTGGTGCCCGCCACGTCAGAGACGATGGAGCGCTTCTTGTTGGCGAGGCGGTTGGCGAGGCTGGACTTGCCGACGTTGGGGCGGCCGACGATGGCCAGGGAGAGCATGTCGTCCGCGGGCTCCTCCTCGGAGGGCTCGGGGAAGGTGGCCACGATGTCATCGAGCAGGTCGCCCGTGCCGTAGCCGTGCCCGGCGGAGAGCGGGCGCGGCTCGCCGACGCCGAGCGCGTAGAAGTCCCAGAGGCCATCCTGCTCGGTGGCGGGGTTATCCTTCTTGTTGACCACAAGGAAGACGGGCTTGTCGGTCTTGCGCAGGATGCGCGCGACCTCCTCGTCCTCGTCGGTCACGCCGGTGGTTCCGTCGACCACAAAGACGATGACGTCGGCCTCCTCGCACGCCATGAGCGCCTGCTCGCGGATGCGCGGGGCAAAGACGTCCTTGGACTTGACGGACTCGATGCCGCCGGTGTCGATGAGGGTGAAGTCGCGACCGTTCCAGTCGGCGTCGTGGTACGAGCGGTCGCGCGTGACCCCGCGCGACTCGTGGACGATGGCGTCGCGGCTCACCGCAATGCGGTTGACGAGCGTGGACTTGCCGACGTTGGGGCGGCCGACCACGGCGACTACGGGCTTGGGCATCTTGTCTCCTTGCTATTCCATTGGTCCAGCTAGGGTACCACGAGCGGTAGGATTTGCGCCGTGAGCGCGTCAAATCCCCACAGTGCCGCGCATGCGGGCCGCGAGGGCGTCGGCTAGAGGCGCATGAGGATGGCGGCGAGCTCGGCCCGGGTGCAGGACGTCTGCGGGGCGAGCGTGCCTTCGGACGTGCCCTTGATGATTCCCCGGGACACGGCCCACGCCATGGCCTCCTGGGCAAACGGGGAGACGGACCCCGCGTCCGGGTAGCCGGATAGGTCGGCGTCCGTCAAGGGCGAGCCGAAGTAGCGCCA